>CANFMY010000062.1 GCA_947448375.1 Comamonadaceae bacterium
AACACCTCGCCCAGGCCCAATTCATAGAACTCGGCCAATTGCGGACCTTCGCTCATGCCCTCGGCCTTGTTGGCCACCAGCAGCGTGGGTTTGCTCAGACGACGCAGATACTTGGCAATGTCGTGATCTTGCGCCGACAGGCCTTCACGCGCATCGACCACAAAGATCACCACATCGGCTTCAGCCACGGCCTGCTGGG
This sequence comes from Comamonadaceae bacterium, assembly GCA_947448375.1. GTDB lineage: Bacteria > Pseudomonadota > Gammaproteobacteria > Burkholderiales > Burkholderiaceae_C > Limnohabitans. Next base: position 200 of record CANFMY010000062.1, read on the forward strand.
TCTGCTTGGCCATCTCCTTGAAGATGCCACTGGAGGCGTCGGGCTCAAAGCCGCCCGTGTCGATGACGATGTACTCGCGACGACCGAGCCGGGCATTGCCGTAGTGGCGGTCCCGCGTGAGGCCCGCGTAGTCGGCCACGATGGCATCGCGAGACTGGGTCAGGCGATTGAACAACGTGGACTTGCCGACATTGGGACGCCCTACCAGGGCGATCACGGGTTTCATAGGACGGGCCGCCTTGGTTCAGGACAATTCAGGGAAACTGGTAGGCAGCCAGACGGCCCGAGCGGTTGAGCAACAGGAAGCCCCCGGCAAACGCCTGCGGATAACCTGCGAGCTCGGTGTCGTCCGTCTTCCAGCGATTGAGCAAGGCACCATCCGTCAAGGACATCAGGTAGGCCCAACCTCCGCTGTCAGCCACCACGATGCCCTTGGGCGTGACGAGCGGCGCGCTCAAACGACGGTAGCGCAAGCGATCAGCCTGCCACAGTCGCTCACCCGAGCTGCGTTGCCAGGCCACCACCACACCATTGGCTTCAGCCCCGATCACCAGTTGATCGTTGCCGTGTACGCCGTCGTCGCTGTTGGCGGTGCGGGTCCAACGCACTTGTCCACGCACCGCATTCACGCAGCCCACCTGGGACTGATACGCCCGGGCACACAGTTCATCGCCCTGGCGGGACAAGGGGCCGACCACATCCACCAGTCGTTCGAGGTCGTTGGTACCGCGGGGCGTGGCAATGGGAGCGTCCCAACGCAGTGCCCCCGTGGTGGGGTTAAGCCCCACCAGACGGCCCGACAAGCCTGCCACCAGCGTATCGCCCACAGGCGTCAGCACGCCAGCTTGCTTGAGCACCAAGGGGTCGCCAGGACGCGACTGGGTCCACAACAAACGCCCGGTGGCACCATCAAAACCGAGCACCGACCGATCGGCCAGCAACACAAATACACGCTGGCCAGCCACCAGGGGCGCGGTGAACGACTGCGCCGGCAGACGATAGCGCCACAACACCTTGGACTCTTGCACCACCAGCAATTCGTTGCCCGAGGTCACCACGGCATGCCGCTGCCCATCACTGCCCACCCCGGCGCTGATGCGTTCGTTCAGGGTCACACGCCAGAGCGAGCGGCCGGCATTGAGGTCGACGCCTTGCAGGTCGCCGCGAGCATTCACGACGATGACTTCGTTGGCCAGCACGGCCGGCACCAGCGTGGCCGGCACCGGCCCGAGCGCCTGGGTCCAGACCTGCTTGACTGCCTGCACCACCGGCACGTTCGGAATATCGACCGGCTTGTACTGCGGACCGCTCGAACAAGCCGCGAGCAGCAGTGCGCCGAGCGCCCACAGTCGACGAGCACCACGCCCAGACAGCCCCATCACTTGCTTGCCCCCACGGCCTTGGCGTCCACGCCCAGCGCAGCCAGTTTGACCGCCACGATCTGCCGATAGTCGGCGCGGGCATCCAGCCCGTTCCAGGCCTTCTGGTATTGCTCACGGGCCTTGTCCAGTTGTCCCTGTTGCATCTCGATATCACCCAGGCGGTCTGCCACCAGCGGCTGGAAGGCGGGGGCCACCTCGGCATTCAGCACCTGGCGGGCCTTGTCGTAAGCCTTGACCTGCAAGGCCAACGAAGCCAGGCGAAGACGCGCGAGCGCCACCAAGCCGGCATCGTCGGCTTTCTGGGTCACCCAGGTGAGCGCCTTCTCGGCCTTGTCTGCCTCGTTTTTGTCGGCCAGCACTTTGCCCGCCAGCAAAGCGGCGTGGTGAGCCGCCGTCGTCGAACCGAATTTGTCCTGGATGTCGGCCACCGCACGTTCGAGCAAGGCCACATCGCCGCGCTGTGCCGCTTGCTCGACGGTGTCGAGCAGCACCGTGGCCTGACTGGCCTGGCGGTTTTGCCACATCTGCCAGCCATTCCAGGCAGCATAGGCCCCCAGCAAGGCAATCAGAATCCAGCTGATGAGGTTGCCCCAGCGATTCCAAAAATGCTTGAGCTGGTCGAGCTGTTCCTGTTCTTCGAGGTCGAGTGCGGAGGCCATGGATAAAAAATGTAAAAGGAAAGTGTTGCGTCAAGATTGTAGGCGCTGCGCCCACTCGGCCACGGCGGCCAAGGGCACAGACACCTGAGCCCCCTGGCCATCGCGCAGGGATTTGAGCGTGAGCTCGCCGCGCTGCAGTTCGTCGGCACCAAAAATCAGGGCATGGCGCGCACCGCTGGCATCGGCTTTCTTGAATTGCGACTTCATGCTGCCCATGCCCTGTCCGGGCACGGCAACCCCCGAGGGCGCGTGCATTTGCACCCGCACGCCCAGGCGACGCAACTGCTGGAGCGTGTGCAACACCAGAGGCAAGGCTTGCGCATCGGGCACGATGGCGTAGGCATCGGCGCCCACCTCCGGTGCTGCCGCGCCCTGCTCTTTCAGCAACTCGAGAACGCGCTCCACCCCGAGCGCCCATCCGACCGCCGGGGCGGGCTTGCCACCCACTTGCTCGATCAGATAGTCATAGCGACCCCCGCCACAGATCGTTCCTTGCGAGCCGAGCTGGTCGGTGATGAATTCGAACACCGTGAGGTTGTAGTAGTCCATGCCGCGCACCAGGCGCGGGTTGATGCGAAACGCCACACCATTAGCCGTGAGAATGTCTTGCACACGCTGGAAATGCGCCAGCGACTCAGCGCCCAGAAACTGCAGCAACTGGGGGGCACCCTCGACCAGGGATTGCATGGCGGGGTTCTTGGTATCGAGAATGCGCAGCGGGTTGGCATGCAGTCGCCGACGCGCGTCCTCGTCGAGTTGATCGGCGTGCTGCTCGAAGTACTGGATGAGCGCCGCGCGGTGTTGCGCGCGTTCGGCCGGTTGTCCCAGGCTGTTGAGTTCCAGGCGCACATGCTGCAAACCCAGTCGCTCCCACAGTGAGTGGGCCAGCAAGATCATCTCGGCGTCGATTTCCGCGCCGGGAAACCCGAGCGCCTCAGCCCCGATCTGGTGAAACTGGCGATAGCGACCACGCTGCGGGCGCTCGTGCCGGAACATGGGCCCCATGTAGTACAAGCGCTTGCCGCCGTCATACAACAAATTGTGTTCGACCACGGCGCGCACCACACCGGCGGTGGCTTCGGGTCGCAGCGTCAAGGCTTCGCCGTTGAGGCGGTCCTCGAACGAATACATTTCTTTCTCGACGATGTCGGTCACCTCGCCCAGTCCCCGAACAAACAGCGCGGTGGGCTCCACGATGGGCGTGCGCACGTTCTGATAGGCAAAGCAGGCCATGAGTTCACGCACCTGCGACTCCAGCCATTCCCAGCGCGCCGACTCGGGCGGCAACAGATCGTTCATGCCTTTGACGGCGGTGATTTTTTCGCTCATAGGTCAATCGGTCTGTTGGCGCCTTCAGGCGACCACCGTGCCGTATTTCTTTTCGATGTACTGCTCAACAATCTGGTGAAACTCGGAGGCAATGCTCTCGCCGCGCAAGGTCAGCGCTTTCTCGCCATCGATGAACACGGGCGCTGCCGGTGCTTCACCCGTGCCGGGCAGGCTGATGCCGATGTCGGCATGCTTGCTCTCGCCGGGACCGTTGACGATGCAACCCATCACAGCCACCTTGAGGTTTTCAACACCCGGGTAGCGGGCACGCCACATGGGCATGTTGGCGCGCAGGAAGTCATCAATTTGCTTGGCCAGTTCCTGGAACGTGGTGCTGGTGGTGCGGCCACACCCCGGGCAGGCGGTCACGCTGGGCACGAACTTGCGCAAGCCCAGCGACTGCAGTATTTCCGCCGCAATCACCACCTCTTGCGTGCGCGCCTCACCCGGCTGCGGCGTGAGCGAGACGCGAATGGTGTCACCAATGCCCTCTTGCAACAGAATGCCCAGCGCCGTGCTGGACGCCACCGTGCCCTTGACGCCCATGCCGGCCTCGGTCAGGCCCAGGTGCAGCGGGTACTGGCAACGCCGAGCGAGTTCGCGGTACACCGCCACCAGGTCCTGCACGCCGCTCACCTTGCAGCTGAGCAGTATCTGATGGGACGGCATGCCCATGGACTCGGCCAGCTGCGCCGATTCGATGGCGGATGCGATCAGCGCCTCGTACATCACCTGGCGTGCTTCCCAGGGCTCGGCACGCTGGGCGTTCTCGTCCATCAAGCGCGCCAGCAGTTCCTGGTCCAGGCTGCCCCAGTTGACACCAATGCGCACAGGCTTGTCCCAGCGCATGGCCGCTTCGATCATCTGACCAAACTGGCGGTCGTGCTTGTCGCCCTTGCCCACATTGCCCGGGTTGATGCGGTATTTGGACAAGGCCTGTGCGCAGGCCGGCTCGTCGGTGAGCAAGCGGTGTCCGTTGTAGTGAAAGTCGCCGATCAAGGGCACGTCGACGCCCATGCGATCAAGTTGATCGCGGATATGCGGCACAGCCTGCGCTGCGGCCGGCGTGTTGACCGTGATGCGAACCAGTTCGGAGCCCGCGAGCGCCAGTTCCTTGATCTGGATGGCCGTGCCTATCGGGTCCTCGGTATCGGTGTTGGTCATGGACTGCACACGCACCGGTGCGTCACCGCCCACGGTCACCACCCGTTCGCCCCATCGAACCGTGGCCTGCAACGAGGCGTGGCGAATCGGGGTGGACAGCGGAATGGGAGGTGCAGATTGTGGGCTCATGTGACGCATCCAGGGGCCTGGTCAGTTGCGCGCAGGAGCCATGGGCTCTACGCGCTGGGTCGGTGCTGCAGGCAATGGTACAGAAGATGTTGCAGAAGCGGGCGCAGGGGTGGAACTGCCGGGCATGCTGGTGACCGGTGTGACGGTCAAGGTGACCGCTGGCGCCGCAGCACCCGGCATTGCAGGCTGAATGGAGACCGACGCCGCCGCACCAGGCGTGACGGGCTCGGCCGTGACATTGACCGGTTCGGCGCCGGGCACACCCTGCGGCGGAAAGTCGAGCGCGGCAGCCGGCGGCTTCACCACGGGACGCTGCGGTGCTGCAGCAAACCAGCCCCCCACCACAATCACCACCAGCACCAGCACCCAGACCAGCCACGACGGCACGGCCGAGCTGCCAAAAGGACCTTTGGACGGTTTGAAGCGGGGGCGATGGGCCTCATCGGGTTGCGACAAATGCTGGCGCAGCGCGGGGGTGGGTTGTGCCGCATGCCCGGGCATGAGGGCCAGGACCGGCTCAAAATCTTTGCCCATGTAGCGACAGCAACTCATGGCCAGTGCGCGGGCGTACACCACATCCGGCAGATCGTCGAGGCGATCGGCCTCCAGGGCCTCGAGTTTGGCGCGTGCCACCTTGAGCGCGGATGAGAGGGCCACGATGTGCAGTCCGGTGGACTCACGGTACTGACGCAGGAGTTGACCCGCTCCGGTGACGTGGTGTGAAGCAGACCCGGTGGATGCCTCAGGAGAAATCGATGACGTGTCGTTCATGCGGTCCAACTCTCAAATGTGTGGGGCGCGGATCAGCTCGATGGTGCGCTGCCGCGCCACGCGCCGTTGCACATCGGTGCGATCCAGAATGTCACCGGCCAGCTGACCACACGCTGCGTCGATGTCGTCGCCACGCGTCTTGCGCACGGTGGTCACGATACCAGCCTTGAGCAGGATGCGGGCAAACGCCTGCACGGCGGTATCGGAAGATCGCTGCAGGCCCGAGGCCGGAAACGGGTTGAAGGGAATCAGGTTGAGCTTGCAGGGCACGCTGGCCCCACCTGGCGGATACAGCAGGTCCACCAGAGCTTGTGCGTGTTCGGGCTGGTCATTGACCCCATCGAGCATGCAGTACTCAAAAGTGATGAAGTCGCGCGGCGCAGCCGGCAGATACCGGCGACACGCCTCCAGCAGCTCGGCGATGGGGTATTTGCGGTTGATCGGCACCAGCGAGTCGCGCAGGGCATCGGTGGGGGCGTGCAGGGACACCGCCAGCGCCACCGGGCAATCGTGGGCCAGTCGGTCCATCATGGGCACCACCCCGGAGGTGGACACCGTCACGCGACGGCGGGACAAGCCGTAGGCGTGGTCATGCAACATGACCGTCAAGGCGGGCACGAGGGCGTTGTAGTTTTGCAGCGGCTCGCCCATGCCCATCATCACCACGTTGGAAATGATGCGCTCGTTCTGTTTGAATTCGCGGCGCAGTGTGTGCTCGACAAACCACAGTTGCGCCAGAATTTCGGCGGTGGCGAGGTTGCGGCTGAAGCCTTGATGACCGGTGGAACAAAAGCGGCAGCCCACCGCACAACCAGCCTGGGACGACACACACAGGGTGGCGCGGTCGTCCTCGGGGATGAACACGGTTTCAACGGCGTTGCCGTCTCCCACGTCGAACAGCCACTTGATGGTGCCGTCAGCGGAATCCTGTCGCTGCACCACGGGCAGTGGACGCACTTCGGCGAGTTGGTGAAGCTTGTCGCGAAATTCGCGCGCCAGATCGGTCATCTGGTCGAATTCGCTGACACCGCGGTGGTGCACCCAGCGAAACAGCTGGGTGGCTCGGAATTTTTTTTCGCCCAGCCCCTGGCACCAGCCGATCAACCCGGGCAGATCAAAGTCGAGCAGGTTGACCTTCATGGGGCTGGCGAGGGGCGACCGGTCCGAGACCGGATCAGCGGCCGTAGACGTTCATCCCGGCGAAGAAGAAGGCAACTTCCTGGCGGGCAGTGTCGGGACCGTCAGAACCGTGCACGGCATTGGCGTCAATGCTGTCGGCAAAGTCGGCGCGGATGGTGCCGGCAGCGGCCTTCTTGGGGTCGGTGGCACCCATGAGGTCGCGGTTTTTCTGGATGGCGTTGTCGCCCTCGAGCGCCTGGATCATCACCGGACCGGAGACCATGAAGTCCACCAGGTCCTTGAAGAAGGGGCGCTCTTTGTGCACAGCATAGAACGCCTCGGCTTCACCACGGGACAGGTGGGCCATGCGGGAGGCCACCACCTTCAGGCCGGCGCCTTCAAAGCGGGCGTAGATCTGACCGATGACGTTCTTGGCCACGGCGTCGGGTTTGATGATGGAGAGGGTACGTTCGATAGCCATTTTGAAATGCTTTCTGTGGTGAAAATAAACACTTTTTGCTGCGTCAGCAAATCCTGGCATTTTAACCCGGGATACCGGACGTCTTCGGGGTCAACCCCCAAGTTGTAGGGATACCCATCTTCTGGGGGGAATGCCCATCCCCTTTGGGGTGGAAACGCCCGTGCCACCTGAAGTGGGCCACCCGAGCACTGAGGGGGCAGGCCCGTGGGTGACGGTCAGCGCCCCCGCCCGCCCCGGCGCGATCCGCCCGAGGGGCCGCCAGGACCGCCAGGGCCGCTACCACGTCGGCCACCACCGGCGCCAGCGGGCCGACCGCCGGGTCCATTGCGACGAAAGCCTTCGGCGCCGATGTACCCCAGACTGGTTTTCATGGGGTCAGGCTGTTGCCCCCCCGTTCGGGCGTTCTGCCGTTTGTCCTTGGGCGTGCCCTCATAGGCACCACGAGGCCCCTGAGCCGCGCGGTCTGCGCGCCGCTGACGCGAGCCTCCGGGTTGGCCAGCGCCCCCTCGGGCACCAGGCCCTGCCGGCATCACGGGACGTGACGACATGCCGGCGGCCTGCATCAACTGGGCAATGTCGCGCTCGCCCAACTCCATCCAGTGTCCGCGCTTGAGACCACGGGGCAACACCATGGCGCCATACCGGATGCGAATGAGTCGACTCACCGCATGGCCGACGGCTTCAAACATGCGTCGCACCTCGCGATTGCGCCCTTCATGGATGGTGACGCGGTACCAGCAATTGGACCCCTCACCACCGCCGTCCTCCAGCGAGGTGAACTGGGCTGGCCCGTCGTCCAGGTTGACCCCGTCGCGCAAGCGTTGTTTCTCCTCATTGGAGAGCGCGCCCAGCACACGCACAGCGTACTCACGCTCCAGGCCAAAGCGCGGGTGCATGAGCTGATTGGCCAGTTCACCAGAGCTGGTGAGCAGCAGCAGACCCTCGGTGTTGAGGTCAAGACGACCCACGGATTGCCACTTGCCCTGGTACAGACGCGGCAGCTTGCGAAACACGGTGGGCCGGTTTTGCGGATCGTCGTGGGTCACCACCTCGCCCGTGGGCTTGTGGTACGCGATGACGCGAACTGGCGGGGGGGCAATGCGCACACGAATGGGCTTGCCATTGATCTTGATCTGGTCGCCGTACTGGATGCGTTGTCCCACGTGGGCCGGTTCGTTGTTGACCGAGATGCGCCCTTCCAGAATGAGTTGCTCCATCTCCAGGCGTGAGCCCAGTCCGGCCTGGGCCAGCACCTTGTGCAGTTTGGGCGCATCGGGTTCGGGGGCCAGCACACGTTTGAGCTGGGGTGGGAGATCGCCATCCGGGACGTCCCCCTCCTGGTCGAATTGGCCCGAAATGACATCGTCAAAGCGGATCGCGTCCAGGTCATCGTCTGCCGCGTCGACGGCCGTCACGATGGAAGGCGCCCCGGTGCCGGCAGCAACATCCTCGGACGGGGAAGCCTGCGACTCAACCGTTGCGCTGGCGTCCTCGGGGCTCTGGGTATCGGATGCCTCAGGGGGGCGTGCAGCCTCCGTGGCGGCTGCACTGCCAGCCGAGGCTGGACGGGGTTTGCGGGGTCGGGGAGTGTTCATCACACGGCTTCGGCGTCGTCTTCCGACACCGGCAGCATCGGGTCTTCGGGGCCGACGGCTTGCATGTCCTGGTGGGCGACAGCTTGCGGCAGGCCCTCCAGGAAGGGCTCGGCGGGTCTTTCGGCCTGGGGATCGACGTCCGCGGAACTTTCGTCAGCGCCAGAAGCGTCCACGACCGTCTCGGGGGTCAAGCCGGACAACAGGTCGGATGCGTCACCGCCCGCGGACGAGGCCGCAGAACTACCGCCTTCCAGAGCGAGTTGAGATTCCGCCACCACGCCCTCCAGCGCTGCCAGCGATTCGAGTGCAGCGCCCGGGTTCTCCAGGGTGGGCAACCGGTCGAGCGACGCCAGGCCCAGATCGTCCAGGAATTGGCGGGTGGTGGCATACAGGGCCGGGCGGCCGACGGTCTCGCGATGACCGATGACCTCCACCCAGCCGCGGTCTTCCAGTTGCTTGATGACCAGCGAGTTGATGGTGACACCACGGATGTCTTCCATGTCGCCACGCGTGACGGGTTGGCGGTAGGCAATGATGGCCAGGGTTTCCATGGCCGCTCGGGAGTATTTGGGCGGTTTTTCCGGGTGCAGCCGGTCGAGGTATTCGCGCAATTCGGGGCGGCTTTGGAAGCGCCAGCCCGAGGCCACCTGGACCAATTCGACGCCGCGCTGGGTCCAGTCGAGTTGCAAGGATTCCAGCAAGGAGCGCAGGGTGTCGCTGCCGAGTTGGTCGGCAAACAGGGTGCGCATGTCGGCCACCGACAAGGGTTGCGAGGCGCAGATCAGGGCCGTCTCGAGGATACGCTTGGCATCCGCCGTATTCATGGTGTCATTTCGCTGTGAAGGACGGGCAAGGGACGGGAGTTTTGGGGCGACCCAGTGCGGCTACACCGCCTGGGGCCGCAACCCCCGAAAGGCACTTCAGGCAAGGGCCGGAAGCGAACTTTCATTGTATCGCAGCCCCAACGTCTGCAAGGCGGCATCCAGATCGGCCGGCCACTCGGCGCGGCAAGTCAGCCACTCCCCCGTGATGGGATGCGCCAGGCTCAAACGAAACGCGTGCAGGCCCTGACGTTGCAGGCCTTCGACCACCGGCCCCGCGTACTGGGTGTCCCCGTACAAACGGTGCCCGATGTGCCCCAGGTGCACCCGGATCTGGTGGGTGCGGCCGGTGTGCAGACGGCAATGCACCCAGCTGGCCTGGTCGTTGGTGTCCAGGCAGAGCGCCGTGGTGCGGGCCGCCTTGCCAGCCTGGCGCGCCAGGTCCACCACCGCCATGCGCAGCCGGTGCTGGGGGTCGCGACCGATGGGGGCGTCAATCTCCAGGCACTGAGGGCCGCGCCACGTCCCTTGCACGATGGCCAGGTATTCCCGCCTCACCTCGCGTGCCGCGATTTGCGCCATCAGCCGATCCATGCACGCGCGGGTGCGGGCCACCAGCATGAGGCCGCTGGTGTCCTTGTCGAGGCGGTGCACGATGCCGGCCCTCGGGAGCTCGGCAGCGCCCGCGTCCAGCGCCAGCAAGCCATTGAGCAAGGTGCCACTCCAGTTGCCGGGCGCCGGGTGCACCACCAGGCCAGGGGGCTTGTCGATGATGCGCAGATGCTCGTCCTCGTAGACCACCCGAAGGTCCATGGCTTGCGGGACAAAGGCCTGGCTTTGCGGCGTGGGCTTGAGCGCCACCCGAAACACCTGCCCCGCCTTGACCCGGGTGGCGGGCTTGAGCGTGCTGGCGCTGGCTCCCGCCGCGGTCATCAGCTCGATCGCGCCCTGCCCGATCAACTGCTGGACAAAGCTGCGCGAGAACTCGGTCAACTGCTGCGACAGCACCCGATCCACCCGCTCGCCGTGCTGGGAGATGGGAATGGCCATCTCGCGCCATTCCACCGCGGGCTCCAGCTCGTCGACCAGATCGGTCGCGGCTTCTGCCGCTGTCCCCGCCGCCTCCTCGTCCCCGGTGGGCACAGGCCCTCCAGGCGGGGTGCCGTGACCACCGGTCGAAACATCGGGTGCTATGGCTGATAATGGCGGACTGACGTGCTTCAAAAAGGTGACCTGTGCTGCGATGTCTTCGATTATCGGTACTTCTGTGTCTGACATGGCTGGCCAGCTGCGCCACCACCGAAGCGGACTGGACGGCCGGCTGGACGCCTGAGAAGCTGTACGCGGAAGCGCGCGACGAAATGGACAACAAGGCCTATGAAAAGGCCATCAAGCTCTACGAAAAGCTGGAAGGCCGCGCTGCCGGCACCCAACTGGCTCAACAAGCCCAATTGGAAAAAGCCTTCGCCTACTTCAAGAACAACGAACCGGTGTTGGCCGTGTCCACGCTGGATCGTTTCATCAAGGTCAACCCGGTCAGCCCAGCGATGGACTATGCGCTGTACCTGAAAGGCATTGTCAACTTCAACGACGACCTGGGGCTGCTTTCGTTTGTTGCCAAGCAGGACCTGGCCGAACGTGACCAGAAAGCCGCCAAGGAGTCGTTCGAGGCCTTCCGCGAACTCGTCACCCGCTTTCCCGAGTCGCGCTACAGCGAAGATGCGCGCCTGCGCATGCGCTTCACCGTCAACACATTGGCCCAGTCCGAAGTGAAAGTGGCGCAGTACTACCTCAAGCGTGGGGCACACGTGGCGGCCATCAACCGCGCGCAGGCCGTGTTGCAAGACTACCAGGACGTGCCGGCGTCCGAGGACGCCCTCAAGATCCTGATCGAGTGCTACGACGCGTTGGGCCTGACCCAGCAGCGCGACGACACGCGCCGCGTGCTGGCGGCCTCGTTCCCGCCCAAGCCACCCGCAGCTGCCGTCAAGAAACCCTGGTGGAAGCCGTGGTGAGCCGGGACAGGCCTTCCAGCAGCACGTCCTGAGACGACACCTTGGCCATGGGCGGTAGCGCCGCCATCAGACGCCGACCATAGCCGGTGGTGGACAACCGGGTGTCGCAGACCACCAGCACCCCGCGGTCGGTCTCGCGCCGAATCAGACGGCCAGCCCCTTGTTTCAATGACACCGCTGCCTCGGGCAAAAAATAATCCTTGAACGGGCTGCGCCCCTGTTCGTTCAGACGTTCAGTGCGGGCTTGCACCACCGGATCGTTGGGCGGAGGAAACGGCAACTTGTCGATGATGACCGCCTGCAGTGCCTCACCGGGCACATCAAAGCCCTCCCAGAACGTGGCCGACGCCACCAGCACACAGCCTCGGCCCGCGTGATCCGACCCCTCACGAAAACGTTCCATCAACTCGCGCTTGGATCCTTGCCCCTGCACCAGCACCTGCACACGGGCGTCTTCAACAAACGACTGTTGCAACTGTTCGCCAATGGACTGCAGCGCCCGCAGCGTGGTGGTCAGCACCAGGGTGCGCCCCCCCAGCACGCGCACGACTTGCGTCGCCAGTTCGCCCACTTGCTGGCTGTGCTGCGGGTCGCTGGGCAACACCATGTCCCGCGGCACAAACAGCACCGCCTGCCGGGGGTAGTCAAACGGGCTGCTGACTTGCAAGACGCGGGCGGACTCCAGACCGCAAGGCTCGGTGAACCAGCGCAGCGCCGGATCATCGCCCAACGTGGCAGAGGTGAAGATCCAGCTGCGCGGCACAACGCCCGTCGGGTCTGGGGTGGGGCCACCGGCGTCCTCCTCATGGCCCGTGTCATTCTCAGGCGCCACCACCGGCGCATCCGCGCCCAGCAACCGGCTGCGAACGGTTTCGGCAATGTCCAGGGGCGCCTCCAGTAGCCGCACCTGCGCGCCCACCTCCACCCAACGCACACAACCCATGGCCATGGGCGACTGAAAGGTTTTCAGCCGCACCAGCACTTCGGCCACGCGCTCTTGCAAACGCACAAAATCAGGGGCCGTTTGCACCACCAGCTCCAAGCCCTCGCCCAGCGCTTCGCAAGCGGTCTGCACTTGCAGCAAACCGGCCAGCCAGGACTCCTGCTGCAGGCCTTCGGGCACCGGGCCCGACCACGACAATCGCGAGCTTTTGCCCGACTTGGCAAAGAGCAGCCGCAGGTCGCGCGCCGACAATTCCACCGCCGAGGTCAAGGCACTCCAATCGACCAGACCCTGCGCCAGGGTGAGACCGGCCGCCAGGCTGTCGCGCGCCAGCTCGATCAACTGCGTGGAACCCAGTTGCTGCCCCAAAAATTGCACGCCGGTTTCGTTGAGCTGATGCGCCTCGTCAAACACCACCACCCGCACCGAGGGCAGCAGCTCGGCCATGCCCGTTTCGCGCACGGCCAGATCGGCAAAAAACAGGTGGTGATTGATCACGACGATGTCGGCCGCCATGGCCTGCTTGCGAGCCTGCATCACCGGACATTCGCGGTAGTGACCGCACTCGCTGCCCAAACAGTTCTCGCGCGTGGACGTGATGAAGGGCAACAACGAAGACCGTTCATCCAGACCCGGCAGCTCGGCCAGGTCGCCACTGCGGGTGGCCTGCGCCCAGCGCTCCACTTTGGCCAGCAAGGCCACCGTGGCCCGGTCCGGCAGCAAGGCCTCGCGACGGGCCAACTCCAACCGGTGTGGACACAGATAGCTGGCTCGGCCCTTGAGCAAGGCCAGACGCACGGGCATGCCAAAGGCGGCAGCCAGACGCGGCAAATCACGGGCAAACAACTGATCCTGCAGCGCTTTGGTCGCGGTGCTGACCAGCACGCGCTCGCCACTCAACAGCGCCGGTACCAGGTAGGCAAAGGTCTTGCCCACGCCGGTGCCCGCCTCCACCACCAGGCTGCCGCCCTGCTCCACGGTTTGTGCCACGGCCAGGGCCATCTCGGTCTGGCCGCTGCGGGGGCGAAAGCCTGCATCGGCGCGGGACAGCACGCCGTCCGCACGAAACGCTTCTTGGACGGCAGCGGCGAGGCCCAGGGGGCTGGCCGGCTCACTCATCGAGGCGCACCCGTGCCCGTTGACGCCCCCTCCGAACCGGGAGGCAGGTCTGGCGGAGTGGCTTGCAGCTTGCGCTGGCGCTCTTCTCGGTCCAGCGCATTCAACCGCAGCTCCTGGGTACGCAGCTGGTGCTGCACCTCGTTGTGGCGGGTCATGGCCTCACGTCGGCAATCGTTCACGGCAAAGCGCTGGTAGCACTCACGCAAGGCGTTTTGCAGACGATCCTGTTCGCGCGCGCGAAAGCGCTCGATGTCCTGTCGGGTCAGGGTGTCCGGTATCGGCAGGGGCGGCCAGGGCGGTGCAAACGAGCACGCCGACAAGCCCGCCAGCAACAGGACCACCCCCCAGGAGCCCCCGCGCAGGCGGCGTCCCAGAGCAGATGCATCAACGGCCAACGGGACCTTGGCAGACAACAAGCGCTTCATGTGAGCGCAGTATCCACCACCCGACGCTCGAGCGCCAGGAATTCCACAGACTGCATCTCGGTCAAGCGTGACACGGTTCGCGGAAACTCGTGTGACAAAGGACCCTCGGTGTAGAGCGCTTCGGCCGGCACAGCAGCCGACAGCACCAACTTGACGCGGCGGTCATAGAGCACATCGACCAACCAGGTGAAACGGCGGGCTTCAGAGGCCATGCGCACCGGCATATGGGGCACATCGCTCAGGATGACGGTGTGGAACTGGCTGGCGATTTCGAGGTAATCGTTTTGCGAGCGGGGTCCGCCACACAGGGTTTTGAAGTCGAACCACACCACGCCGCCAGCGCGACGCTTGGCGCTGATCTGGCGCGCCTCGATGGTCATCACCGGGTCTTCGTCCTGCGTTTCAGCCAGTCGATCAAAGGTTTGGGACAGCTTGGCGTCGGCCTCGAGACCATTGGGGGTGATGTACAGGTCAACCTGCTCCAGCGTTTGCCGACGGTAGTCGGTGCCGTTGTCCACGTTGATGACTTCCAGTCGGCTGTTGAGCAGCTCGATGGCCGGCAGGATGCGGTCGCGGTGCAAACCGCCCGGGTACAAATCGTCAGGCTTGAAATTGGAGGTGGTGACAAAACCCACCCCATGCTTGAAGAGCGCATCGAGCAGTCGATGCAGGATCATCGCGTCCGTGATGTCGGCCACATGAAACTCGTCAAAGCACAACAGCTTGTAGCGCTGGGCCATGCGCTGGCCCAGCACGTCCAGCGGGTTCACCGTGCCTTGCAGTTCGCGCAGTTCACGGTGCACTTCGCGCATGAATTCGTGAAAGTGCAAACGCGTCTTGCGCTCGATGGGCACAGCACTGAAAAAACAATCCATCAGGAAGCTTTTGCCGCGTCCCACACCGCCGTACATGTACACGCCCCGAGGGATCTCGGGACGGTAGAT
>CANFMY010000063.1 GCA_947448375.1 Comamonadaceae bacterium
GAATGATCTTGTCGATTTTGAACGATTCGGTGGATTCGGCCGGAAACAGCGTGCCATCCATCACGCCGCCAGACAGCAGTTCATAGGAATCAGGCGCGGGCTTGAGCGTGACGTTCATGTTCAGGCTCTTGGAGATTTCGTTGACCATGCCCCCGCCCACGCGAAACTTCAGGCTGGCGAGATCGTCCACCTTGGTGATGGCTTGCTTGGTGTTGAAGATGATGCCAGGACCGTGGGTGAAGAACGACAGCACTTTCACGCCCTGGTGCTCGGCGGTGAATTCGGGGTGCTTGGAGGCAATGCGGTTGTAGGCCACCGACAACGCCTCGGCGCTGTTGCCCAGGAAGGGCAGCTCGGTCATCTGGGTCAGCACGAAGCGACCGGGGGTGTAGCCGTGCACGGTGAAGGACAGGTCGAGCACGCCGCTCTTGATGGCGTCATAGGTGCCCGGTGCCGCCGTGGGGGCGCGGGGCAGGATGTTGCACTTGATCTTGCCGTTGCTGCGCTGTTCAACGGTCTCGCACCATTCCTTCTGGGCCAGCGACAGGGTGTGGGTGGGGCCGACCCAGCTGGAGGCGGTGAGGATGGTTTGGGCTTGGGCGGACACGCCAAAGAAGGCAGCGGCGGCCAGGGCAAGGGTGAGACGTTTCATGAAAGCTCCGAACTGAGGTTGAGAGGACTGTAACCCGTGCGGTCCCCGGGGTCTCTCATGGGTTACCCGAATTAACCGACTGATCGGTCTGCTAACCTGTGCGCCGAGGCGCCGCAGGCGTGGCCCCGGAGCCGGCTGCAGGAGTGGAATTCCGGGTGCGAAGCGCATTAAGATGCGATGTTGGGGTGAGCGTGCCTGGCCTACCCAGGCCATGACAAATCCCCTACAATTGACGTTTACGTAAACGTCAATCGACAACTTTCGAAAACTCTGGAGCAAACCCATGAAGGTCTTGGTACCTGTCAAGCGCGTGGTGGACTACAACGTCAAGGTCCGCGTGAAGTCGGACAACACGGGGGTGGACATCGCCAACGTGAAAATGAGCATGAACCCCTTTGATGAAATCGCTGTCGAAGAAGCCGTGCGTCTGAAGGAAAAGGGCGTTGCCACCGAGGTGATCGCCGTGTCGTGTGGCGTGACCGCCTGTCAGGAAACCCTGCGCACGGCCATGGCGATCGGCGCCGACCGCGCCATCCTGGTCGAGACCACCGAAGAACTCCAGCCCCTGGCCGTGGCCAAACTGCTCAAGGCCCTGATGGACAAAGAGCAACCGGGCCTCGTCATCCTGGGCAAGCAGGCGATTGATGACGACTGCAACCAGACTGGCCAGATGCTGGCCGCGCTGGCCGATCTGCCGCAAGCCACGTTTGCGTCCAAGGTGGAAGTGGTCGATGGCAAAGCCCGCGTGACCCGCGAGGTCGATGGCGGCCTGGAAACCCTCTCCATGAGCCTGCCGGCCATCGTCACCACCGACTTGCGCCTGAACGAGCCGCGCTATGTGACGCTGCCCAACATCATGAAGGCCAAGAAAAAGCAGCTCGATGTGTTCAAACCCGACGACCTGGGCGTAGATGTGACGCCTCGCATCAAGACCCTCAAAGTGACCGAGCCGCCCAAGCGCAGCGCCGGTATCAAGGTGGCGGACGTGGCCGCCCTGGTGGACAAGCTCAAGAACGTGGCCAAGGTCATCTGAGCGTCCCATCCTTCCCGAATTTGAAAGACATTGTCATGAGCATCCTGGTTATTGCAGAACACGACAACGCGTCCCTCAAGGGCGCCACGCTCAACACCATCACCGCGGCCACAGCCTGCGGGGGTGATGTGCACGTCCTGGTGGCGGGCCACAACGCCGCTGCCGCCGCGCAAGCGGCAGCTCAAGTGGCCGGTGTGGCCAGAGTGCTGCACGCCGACTCCGACGCCCTGGCCCATGGCCTGGCCGAAAACGTGGCGGCCCAAGTGCTGGCCGTGGCAGGCGGCTACACCCACATCCTGTTCCCCGCCACGGCGGCTGGCAAGAACGTGGCGCCTCGCGTCGCGGCCAAACTCGATGTGGCACAAATCAGCGACATCACCAAGGTCGAGAGCGCCGACACGTTCGAGCGTCCCATCTACGCGGGCAACGCCATGGCCACGGTGCAGTCCACCGATGCGGTCAAGGTCATCACCGTGCGCACCACCGGCTTTGATGCCGCGGCGGCCACCGGTGGCAGCGCGGCCGTGGAAACCCTCTCGGCTGCCGCCGATGCGGGCAAGTCGCACTTCGAGGGCAGCGAGATCGCCAAGAACGATCGTCCCGAACTCACCGCTGCCAAGATCATCGTCTCCGGTGGCCGTGCCCTGGGCAGCTCGGAGAAGTTCACCGAAGTCATGACGCCGCTGGCCGACAAGCTGGGCGCGGCCATTGGTGCCAGCCGTGCGGCGGTCGATGCAGGCTACGCCGCCAACGACCTGCAAGTGGGGCAGACCGGCAAGATTGTGGCGCCCCAGTTGTACGTGGCCTGCGGCATCAGCGGTGCCATCCAGCACCTGGCCGGCATGAAGGACTCCAAGGTGATCGTCGCGATCAACAAGGATCCCGAAGCCCCGATCTTCAGCGTGGCCGACTTTGGCCTCGAGGCCGATCTGTTCGCGGCTGTGCCGGAGCTGACCCAGGCGCTCTGAGCGCCTGCCGCCTCACATCAAGGTCTCCCCGGTGGAGACCTTTTTTGTACCTGAACCCTGCCTTACCGGAGACTTTCATGAGCTACATCGCCCCAGTCAAGGACTACCTCTTCAACCTGCAGCACATTGCCGGACTCGACCAGATTGCCCAGATCCCGGGTTTCGAAGACGCAGGCATGGAAACCGCGCAGGCGGTGATCGAGGAGTGTGCCCGCTTCAACCAGGAAGTCACGGCCCCCCTGAATTGGGAAGGCGATCTGAAGCCGTCGAGCTGGCGCGATGGCCAGGTCGCCACCACGCCGGGTTTCAAGGAAGCGTACCTGCAGTACCGTGAGGCGGGCTGGCAAGGGCTGCAACACCCGGCCGACTTTGGCGGGCAGAACCTGCCCAAGGCCATTGGAGCGGCTTGCGTTGAAATCCTGAACGCGGCCAACCTGAGCTTCGCGTTGTGCCCCTTGCTGACCGACGGCGCCATTGAGGCCTTGTTGACCGCTGCCAGCGATGAACTCAAGGCCACTTACCTCGACAAGCTCATCAGCGGCGAGTGGACCGGCACCATGAACCTCACCGAACCGCAGGCCGGCTCGGACCTGGCGGCGGTGCGCACCCGCGCCGAACCGCAACCTGACGGTACCTACAAGGTGTTCGGCACCAAGATCTACATCACCTATGGTGAGCACGACATGGCCGACAACATCGTCCACCTGGTGCTGGCGCGTGTGCAAGGTGCACCCGAAGGGGTGAAGGGCATCAGCCTCTTCGTGGTGCCCAAGTTTCTGGTCAATGCCGATGGCTCGCTGGGGGCGCGCAACGACGTGCACTGCGTGAGCATCGAGCACAAGATGGGCATCAAGGCCAGCCCCACTGCCGTGCTGCAGTATGGCGACCACGGCGGCGCCGTGGGCTACCTGGTGGGCCAGGAAAACCGTGGTCTCGAGTACATGTTCATCATGATGAACGCCGCCCGCTATGCCGTGGGGGTGCAAGGCATTGCGGTGGCCGACCGTGCGTATCAGCGTGCCGTGCAATACGCCCGCGACCGCGTGCAGTCGCGCCCGGTGGATGGTTCGCTGAAAACCGCCGCGCCCATCATTCATCACCCGGACGTGCGTCGCATGCTCATGACCATGCGCGCCTACACCGAAGGCTGCCGTGCCATGGCCAGCGCCGCGGCGGCGGCCTACGACGCCGCCCACAACCACCCGCAGGTCGACACCCGCAAACAGAACCAGGCCTTCTATGAATTCCTGGTGCCACTGGTCAAGGGCTTCAGCACCGAGATGAGCCTGGAGGTCACGTCACTGGGCGTACAGGTGCACGGTGGCATGGGCTTTATTGAAGAAACCGGTGCCGCGCAACATTACCGCGACGCCAAGATCCTGACCATCTACGAAGGCACGACCGCCATCCAGGCCAACGACCTCGTGGGCCGCAAGACCGGTCGTGACGGTGGTCAAACGGCGTTGGCCATTGCCGCGCAAATTGCCGCCACCGAGCAACAACTGGCGCAGCGCGACAACGCGGCAGCCCAGTCCATGGCCAAGCGCCTCCAGGCCGCTCGCGAAGCCTTCGAGCAGGCCGTGGCCTTCATTGCCGGTAACGCCTCGTCCAACCCCAACGTGGCATTTGCCGGTAGCGTGCCCTACCTGATGCTGAGCGGCAA
The DNA here is from genome assembly GCA_947448375.1 of Comamonadaceae bacterium. Lineage (GTDB taxonomy): Bacteria > Pseudomonadota > Gammaproteobacteria > Burkholderiales > Burkholderiaceae_C > Limnohabitans. Next base: position 4,317 of record CANFMY010000063.1, read on the forward strand.
CCTGATGGCAGGCTGGCAACTGGGCCGCTCGCTGCTGGCCGCCCTGGATGAACTGGCCCAAGGCCATGACACCGAATTCATGAAGGCCAAGATCAGCACGGCGCACGTGTATGCCGAGCACATCCTCACTAAAGTGCCGGGTATTCGCGACAGCATCCTCACCGGTGGCGACAGTGTGATCGACATGGCCCTCGAGGCCTACTGAACCGAAGGTGTACACCATGTCACGTTTGCCCGAAGCTCTGCGCCGAGTGCGCTTTCCGGTGATCGGCTCGCCGCTGTTCATCATCAGCAACCCCTCGCTCGTGATCGAGCAGTGCAAGGCCGGCATTGTGGGCTCCATGCCCGCGCTCAACGCGCGTCCGGCTTCGCAACTCGACGAGTGGCTGGCTGAAATCACCGAGACGCTCGCCGCCTACGACCGGGCTCACCCCGACAACCCGAGCGCACCGTTTGCCATCAACCAGATCGTGCACAAAAGCAACGACCGGTTGGAACACGACGTCGAGTTGTGCGCCAAGTACCAGGTGCCGCTCATCATCACCTCGCTGGGGGCGCGTGAAGACGTGAACCAGGCGGTGCATGGCTGGGGTGGGGTGGTGCTGCACGACATCATCAACAACCGCTTTGCGCACAAGGCGATCGAGAAGGGGGCTGATGGCCTGATTGCGGTGGCAGCAGGTGCCGGCGGCCACGCGGGCGTGAAGAGCCCGTTTGCCCTGATCCAGGAAATTCGCGAGTGGTTCGATGGCCCGATCGCACTCAGCGGTTCCATGGCCACGGGCGATGCGGTCCTGGCCGCACAGGCGATGGGAGCCGACTTTGCCTACATGGGCTCACTGTTCATTGCTACGCTGGAGGCGCGCGCCTCAGAGGCGTACAAGCAGTGCATCGTGGATTCCAACTCGGACGACATCATTTACAGCAACCTCTTCACGGGGGTGCATGGCAATTACCTGGCGGCCTCGATCCGCAACGCAGGGCTTGACCCGGAGCATTTGCCCGAGAGTGACCCCAGCGTGATGAACTTCGGCGGCAACGCGGTGAAGGCCTGGAAGGACATCTGGGGTTGTGGTCAGGGCATTGGCGCGGTGAAGTCGGTGCAACCAACGGCCGAGGTGGTGGCGCGCTTGCGTCGCGAGTACCAGGCGGCGCGGGAGCGGTTGGCGCTTTGATTTTTTGCCGGAGAGATTTTTTCTCTCTCGGGTCGTGACCTGTAGTGGTTTGGGTGCCAGGGGACTTTCTTCGACGCAGAGGCGAGAGGGAGTGGGAAGCCCGCCCTCCTCAGACGCTGCGCAATTCGTCGGTCGGGCTTCCCACTCCCTCTCGCCAGTTGTGATTGAAAGACTTCTGGCGACATGATGGGGGTGACTCCCCACGATGTCCCGCCCTCACACGCTCCATCCGCCCATAGGTTTGAGGTTGGGGTAGGCCCGACCGACGAATTGCGCAGCGTCTGAGGAGGGCGGGCCTACCCCAACCTCAAACCGTCCCCCAACCAACAAGCGCCGACGAATTGCGCAGCGCCTGAGGATGGCAGGACAACCTCCATCGCCAACCGTTCCCTTTCGTAGAAGAACCAACACACAGTGCAAAAGAAAAAAGGGCGAGCACATCAAGCACTCGCCCCTGTCTGTGAGGCAGACGCCTCGGCGTTGATTCACGACTTCTTGCGATGGTCGTGAATGCTCAGGAAATCATCACCCTGACCCAGTGACAGCAACCCTGTATCCGAGTAAATGCCCAGCTTGGCACGCGTGTCGCTGATGTCCAGATTGCGCATCGTCAGTTGGCCAATGCGGTCTTGCGGCGTGAATGGTGCATCCTCCACCTTCTCCATGCTCAGACGCTCCGGCGCGTACGTGAGGTTGGGGCTCTCGGTGTTCAGGATGGAATAGTCGTTGCCACGACGCAGCTCGACCGTCACCTCGCCTGTCACCGCACGCGCCACCCAGCGCTGCGCCGTCTCGCGCAGCATGATGGCTTGTGAATCGAACCAACGGCCCTGGTACAGCAGACGACCCAGCTTGCGACCGTTGTCGCGGTACTGCTCGATCGTGTCCTCGTTGTGAATGCCCGTCACCAGGCGCTCATACGCGATGAACAGCAGCGCCAGCCCCGGGGCTTCGTAGATGCCGCGACTCTTGGCCTCGATGATGCGGTTCTCGATCTGGTCGCTCATGCCCAGGCCGTGACGGCCACCGATGCGGTTGGCTTCGAGGATGAGTTCCACCGGGTCGTCATACGACACACCATTCAGCGCCACCGGTTGGCCCTCTTCAAAGCGCACGCGCACTTCCTCGTGCTTCACGGCCACGTCCTCGCGCCAGAACGCCACACCCATGATGGGTTGCACGATCTTGATGCCGCTGTTGAGGTGTTCCAGGTCTTTTGCCTCGTGCGTGGCGCCCAGCAAGTTGGAGTCGGTGGAGTAGGCTTTTTCGGCCGACATCTTGTAGCCAAAGCCGGCTTGGGTCATGAACGCCGACATTTCGGCGCGACCGCCCAGCTCGTCAATGAACTGCTGGTCCAGCCAGGGCTTGTAAATCTTGAGGGAGGGATTGGTCAGCAGACCGTAGCGGTAAAAGCGCTCGATGTCGTTGCCCTTGAAGGTGCTGCCGTCGCCCCAGATGTTGACGTCGTCTTCCTTCATGGCGGCCACCAGCATGGTGCCGGTGACAGCGCGCCCGATGGGCGTGGTGTTGAAGTAAGTGAGGCCAGCGGTGCTGATGTGAAACGCACCGCATTGCAGCGCGGCGATGCCTTCATGCGCGAGCTGGCGGCGGCAGTCGATCAGGCGGGCCAGTTCGGCGCCGTATTGCTTGGCCTTGCGCGGGATGTCGTCGTAGTCGGCTTCATCAGGCTGGCCCAGGTTGGCGGTGTAGGCATAGGGCAGGGCGCCCTTGAGTTTCATCCAGTGCAGCGCGGCACTGGTGTCGAGTCCGCCGGAGAAGGCGATACCGACCTTTTGCCCGATGGGCAGGCTTTGCAGAATGGTGCTCATGGTGGTCTTGCGCCGATTGATCAGCCGAAATGGCAAATGTAGTGGTAGGGCTCGGTCACGCGAATTTCAAAGCTCGAGTTGCCCGGTACGCTGAACTTCTCGCCTGCCGAGGACTTGAGCCACTGGTCGGTGCCCGCCAGTTTGTATTCACAGGAACCGGCCACGCACTCCATGATTTCAGGTGCGCCGGTGTTGAAGGTCAGGGTGGCAGGCAGCACCACGCCCACGGACACTCGGGTGCCATTGGCCAGGGTCAGGCCGTGGCTGACACAGCGGCCGTCAAAGTAGACGTTGGCTTGGGTGGTGACGGTGGCGTTGGCAATCGTGGCGGTGGTCATGGTGAAGCTTGGAATCAACAAAACCGGCCATTTTAGAGGAGCGCCAGGCAAAACGCCCGCTGAGGGCGGGCGCTTGGGGGCAGAGGGAGCCGGGAATCAGCTGTTGGGGGCCGAGCCCGGTGGGGGCACGGGCATCGGGCTGCCCAGGGGCACGGAGATCGGAGTGGGGCTACCCAAGGGCGTGGCGGGGTAGGTGTTGACGGGGGGGGCGGCCACCGGGGTGATCTGCAGGCGAACCGTGGGGCCCGGGTCGGTGGGCATTTGCACCGAGTACTGCTTGCCCGCAAACTCGTACACCACGTTGTAGCTGGTGGTCCGGTTTTCGTAAAAGACCTGGTTGGTGCAGTTTTGCACGGTGCGCACCTCGGGAGCCGGGGCGCCCTCAACCTTGTCGCCCAGGATGGCGCCACCCAGCACACCCAGCATGGTGGCTGCCGTGCGACCACTGCCGCCGCCCACGTTGTTGCCCACCGTGCCGCCCGCAATAGCCCCCATCAGGGCGCCGGCGCCGGACTTCTGGCCCTGGGTGGCGACCTGGGTGTTGGTGCACACCTGGCGCGGTACCGCCACTTGCTGGATGACCGGGGTGCTGGAGATGACGCGCCCGGTTTCCTGAGCGGCAAGCGGCAGGTGGGCGACACCCAGTCCAACCAGCAAGGCCGCGCTGGCCACAGCGGTGGAGCGCTTAAGAGAGGAGATGAACAGCATAGGAGACCTTGAAGGAAATGGGGTGGGCAACGAGGGGTCAGACAAGGAGCACCGACCACCCGCGCCGGTATTTTAAAAGCCCGAAGTGCTCAACCCGTCAACAAATGGTCAAGCCCGAAGGCTCACCGCACACTCACCCTTCTGTAACGTCTTGCCACGCCTGCGGGTTGACGCCCACCACCACCTGGCGGCCTCGCATCACCACCGGGCGCTTGATCAGGCTGGGCGTGGCCAGCAACTGACGCCGGGCACTGGCACGGTCCGTGACGGCAGCTTGGGTGGTGGCGTCAAGCTGGCGCCAGGTCGTGCCTTTGCGGTTGACCAGGGTCTCCCAGCCGGCTTGGTCCAGCCAGGTGTCCAGCGCGGCCTCGGGCACGCCCTGTTTTTTGAAATCGTGGAAGTCGTGATCGACCTGGTGGTCCTGCATCCAGACGCGGGCTTTTTTGACGCTGTCGCAGTTGGGGATGCCAAAGAGGGTGATGCGGGAGGTGCTCATGCCCGCATCATGCACGAAATCGGGCCGTGGCCAAGGGCATCGTCCCTGGTGTGTCCGCCAGGCAGGCGTGCATGAGGGAAAATTGCTGGCATGACCTTGCAAGACTGGCTGACGCACTGCGAAGCTTTACATCCTGTTGCCATTGACATGACGCTCGAGCGTGTGCGCGAGGTGGCGCAGCGCATGGACTTGCGCCTGGCCATGCCGGTGATCACGGTGGCGGGCACCAATGGCAAGGGCTCGACCTGCGCCATGCTGGAGACCATCTTGCGCGAGGCCGGCTACCACACAGGCCTGTACACCTCGCCGCATCTGGTGCATTTCGAGGAACGCTGCCGGCTCGATGGTGACAACACCTCGGCGCAGGCCTTGGTCCCGCACTTCGAGCGCGTCGAGGCCGCTCGCCAGGGCGTGACCCTCACGTATTTTGAGTTCACCACCCTGGCCATTCTGGACCGTCTGGCCGCGGCGGCACCCGACGTGGTGATTCTGGAAGTGGGGCTGGGCGGGCGGCTCGATGCGGTGAATATCATCGACGCCGATTGCGCCATCATCACCAGCATCGACCTTGACCACGCCGAATTTCTGGGAAACGACCGCGAATCGATTGGTCGGGAAAAAGCCGGCATCATGCGCACAGAACGCCCCGTGGTGGTGAGCGACCCCATGCCGCCGGCCTCGGTGCTGGACCGCGCTCGCGACATCGACGCCCGGCTGTTGCGACTGGGGCACGACTTTCATGTGGCGGGCGACCGCCAGCAATGGTCCTGGCGAGGGCAGCAGCGCCGCTACGCCGGGCTGGCCTACCCGGCCTTGCGGGGGGCCAACCAGCTCATCAACGCTGCCGGTGTGCTGGCCGCCCTGGAAGCGCTGCACGAGCGGATTCCGGTCACGGCACAAGCCGTGCGCAACGGACTGGCCCTGGTGGAGTTGCCGGGTCGCTTTCAGCTCGTGCCCGGCCAGCCCGCGCTGGTGCTGGATGTGGCCCACAACCCGCACGCGGCGGCGGCCCTGGCGGAGAACCTGGATGCGATGGGGTTTTACCCGCGCACCCACGCCGTGTTTGGCGCCATGGCGGACAAGGATGTCGCGGACATCTTCACCCGACTGGCCCCGCTGGTCGATGCCTGGCACTTCACCGATCTGCCCACGCCGCGGGCGTCCAGCGCTGAACAGCTGAAGCAGCTATTCGGTCGTTTGCCAGCGCGCCCGGGCGTGAGCCTGCACTGCCATCCCACCCCCCAGGCTGCCCTGGATGCAGCCGTCAGTCTGGCGGACCCCACTGATAGAATCGTTGTCTTCGGGTCGTTCTACACGGTGGGCGGGATCTTGCAGCAAGGCATCCCACGTCTGGATGCCCCGCATCTGAACCCTTGACTGCCATGGCATTTTTCAAATTCCGATTGCCCAACCCCGGACTCGGGGACGACGGTTCCTCAGGCGGCACATCGGGCGAGAGCCTGGAAGCACTTCGTCGCCGCGCCCGTCAGCGTCTGATCGGTGCCACGGTGCTGGTGCTGCTGGCGGTGGTGGGGTTCCCCATCCTGTTCGATACCCAGCCGCGTCCGGTGTCGGTGGACATTCCCATCGACATACCCGACAAACAAAAAACACCCCCGCAAACCGCGCCGGTCGCACTCAAGTCTGCCCCCGAGCACGCCGGTCGCGCCGCCGACCCTGTGTCCACCCAGGCCAGCCTGGAGCACAACGAAGAGGTGGTGCCTCCCGCCCCCACATCGGTTGCGGCGCCCAGGACAAGCGCGGTGCCCGTTGCAGACACGGCGGTGGCGAAGGTGGATGCCGCGGCCAAGCCTGCTGCCGACAAATCCACGCCGGACAAACCCGCTGCAGACAAGGCCGCCACCGACAAACCACCCGAGGCCACAGCGCCCCGATTTGTGGTGCAGGTCGGGGCATACGCCGATGACGCCAAGGCGCGCGAGGTGCGCGTTCGCCTCGAGAAAGCCGGCCTCAAAACCTATACCCATGTGGCCGAGACCAAGGAAGGCAAACGCACCCGGGTTCGCCTGGGCCCATTCGCCACCAAGGACGAAGCCGACAAGGCCGCCGCGCGCGCCAAGACGATGAACCTGCAGGCCACGGTCCTCACGCTGTAAGCCCATGGACGCCGTGGACTGGATCCTCCTGGCCGTGTTGGGCGTCTCGGTGCTGCTGGGGATGTGGCGAGGCCTGGTCCGAGAGGTGATGTCGCTGGTCGGATGGATCGCCGGCTTCTGGATCGCGCAAGAGTGGGCACCCCAGGCCGGTGCCTGGCTCCCGTTGCAAGGGGCCAGCGAAGTGTTGCGCTACCTGGCCGGTTTCGTCACCGTGTTGGTGGGGGTGCTGGTGGTGTCGGTGGTGCTGGGCTGGATGGTCAGCAAGCTGCTCTCGGCGGTGGGCCTCGGGCTGGTGGATCGTTTACTGGGTGGAGTGTTTGGTGGTTTGCGCGGTGTCGTGCTGCTGCTGACCCTGGCGGTGGTGGTGAGTCTGACTCCGATGCAGTCGGCTGCGTGGTGGACGGGTTCGCCCGTGGCAGGCCGCCTGGTCGAAGGACTTCAGTGGTTGAAGCCGGTGTTGCCGGCACATTTTGGAAAGTACTTGCCCTGATATGTGTGGAATCGTCGGCGTTGTCAGCAACGCACCCGTCAACCAGCTGATTTACGATGCGCTGTTGCTGCTGCAACACCGCGGGCAAGATGCGGCCGGCATCGTGACCCAGCTGGGTCGCAAGTTCTTCATGCACAAAGCCAAGGGCATGGTGCGTGATGTGTTCAGAACCCGCAACATGCGCGCGCTGCCCGGCACCGTGGGGTTGGGCCAAGTGCGTTACCCCACCGCCGGCAACGCCTTCAGCGAAGAAGAAGCGCAACCGTTTTACGTCAATGCGCCGTTTGGCCTGGTGCTGGTGCACAACGGCAACCTCACCAATGCGCAGGAGTTGCGCAGCCAGTTGTTCAGCGTCGACCATCGGCACATCAACACCGACAGCGACTCCGAGGTGCTGCTCAACGTGCTGGCCCACGAACTCGAGGCCACCACCCGCGGCCTGACCTTGAAGCCCGAGGACGTGTTCGAGGCAGTGCGGGGTGTGCATCGCCGCATCAAGGGTTCTTACGCGGTGATCGCGATGATTGCCGGCCACGGCATTTTGGCGTTTCGCGACCCCTATGGCATTCGTCCGCTGTGCTTTGGCCGCGGTCGCGACGGCACCGTCATGGTGGGCAGCGAGTCAGTGACCCTGGAGGGCACGGGCCATGTCTTCGAGCGCGATGTCATGCCTGGCGAGGCCATCTTCATCGATCTGCAGGGGCAACTGCATGCCCAGCAGTGCGCCGAACGCGTGAGCCTCAATCCGTGCATTTTCGAGTTCGTGTACCTGGCCCGCCCGGACTCCACGCTGGACGGCATTTCGGTGTACCAGGCCCGTTTGAACCTGGGCGAGACGCTGGCCAAGCGCGTCATCTCCACCGTGCCGCCCAACGAGATCGACGTGGTGATTCCCATCCCCGAGTCGAGCCGACCCAGTGCCACCCAACTCGCGCACTTGCTGGGCATTCCGTACCGCGAGGGCTTCGTCAAAAACCGTTATGTCGGGCGCACCTTCATCATGCCGGGGCAGGGCGTGCGCAAGCGCTCGGTGCGGCAAAAGCTCAACGTGATTGCCAGCGAATTTCGCGGCCGCAACGTCCTGCTGGTGGACGACTCCATCGTGCGCGGCACCACCAGCCGCGAGATCGTGCAGATGGCGCGCGACGCCGGTGCCCGCAAGGTCTACATGGCCAGTGCCGCACCGCCGGTGCGTTACCCCAACGTGTATGGCATCGACATGCCCACCTCCGAAGAACTGGTGGCTTACAACCGCAGTCTGGAGGAGGTGCGTGAACTCATTGGCTGTGACGCCCTGATCTATCAGGACGTCGACAGCATGAAGACGGCCGTGCGACAAGCCGCCGTGTCACCCACCCACGACATGCCGCTCAGCGGCTTTGATGCTTCGTGCTTCGATGGGGTCTATGTGACGGGCGATGTCACGGTGCAAGACATCCAGCGCATCAACCACCAGCGTGTGGGGCAGCCCGAGGAGAGCGATGACGCCTCCCGCCTGGCGCTGCCCAACGCTTCAGAGTAATCCGGATCGACATGACTTCCAAACCCACTTCTCGAGAGAGCTGGCACATCGACACGCTGGCCGTGCGCGCCGCGGTTGACAAAAGCCAGTACGGCGAAAACTCCGAGGCCCTGTTTCTCACCTCCAGCTTTGTGCAGCCCGACAGCGAAACGGCGGCTCGCCGCTTTGGTGGTGAAGAAGACGGCTACATCTACTCGCGCTTCACCAACCCCACCGTGGCCAGCATGGAGCAACGCCTGGCTGCGCTGGAGGGGGCCGAGGCCTGCATCGGCACTTCCAGCGGCATGTCCGCCGTGCTGCTGCTGTGCATGGGCCTGCTGAAAAGCGGCGACCACGTGGTGTGCTCGCGCTCGGTGTTTGGCTCCACCCTCAAGCTGATCGGTTCCGAGTTTGGCAAGTTTGGTGTGCAGACCACCTTTGTCTCGCAAACCGATGTGGACGAATGGCGCCGTGCGGTGCAGCCCAACACCCGGCTGCTGTTTGCCGAAACGCCCACCAACCCGCTGACCGACGTGTGCGACATTGCGGTGCTGGCCGACATCGCCCACCAGGCCGGCGCCCTGCTTGCCGTGGACAACTGCTTTTGCACGCCCGCCTTGCAGCGCCCCATCGATCTGGGCGCCGACATCGTGGTGCACTCCGGCACCAAGCACCTGGATGGCCAGGGGCGGGTGGTGGCCGGAGCCTTGTGCGCCAGCGACGCCTTGATCCGCGGCACCTTCGTGCCCGTGATGCGCAGTGCCGGCATGAGCCTCTCGCCCTTCAATGCCTGGGTGGTGCTCAAGGGCATGGAAACATTGGGCATTCGCATGCAGGCGCAGTCGCAGCGTGCGCTCGAGTTGGCGCGCTGGCTCGAGGCGCATCCGCGAGTTGCCCGTGTGTACTACCCCGGCCTGGAGAGCCACCCGCAGCACGCGCTGGCCATGCGCCAGCAACACGGACTCGGTGGCGCGGTGTTGTCCTTTGATGTGAAGGGCGATACCCCCGAGGCGGGCCGACACCATGCGTTCCACGTGATTGACAGCACGCAGATGCTGTCGGTCACAGCCAACCTGGGCGACGTCAAAACCACCATCACCCAACCGGCCAGCACCTCGCACGGTCGCCTGACAGAAGCGCAACGGCAAGCGGCCGGCATTCAGCAACACCTGATCCGCGTGGCGGTGGGGCTGGAGCACCTCGATGACCTGAAGGCCGACCTGTCGCGCGGCCTGGACACCTATTGAAGCGCCGGCACGGCGACAAACCGATTCACATGACTGCTGTTCGCACCCGCTTTGCGCCGTCGCCCACGGGCTTCATTCACCTGGGCAATATCCGCTCGGCCTTGTACCCCTGGGCATTTGCCCGCGCCCAAGAGGGCACCTTCATTCTGCGCATTGAAGACACCGACCTCGATCGCTCATCCCAGGCGGCCGTGGATGTCATTCTGGAAGGCATGGACTGGCTGGGCCTGAACCCGGACGAAGGCCCGTTCTACCAAATGCAGCGCATGGACCGCTACCGCGAAGTGCTGGCGCAATTGCAGGCCAGCGGCCAGGTTTACCCCTGCTACATGAGCGTGGAAGAACTCGACGCCCTGCGCGAGCGCCAAATGGCCGCCAAAGAAAAGCCGCGCTACGACGGCACCTGGCGCCCCGAGCCGGGCAAGACCTTGCCCCCCGTGCCGGCGGGTGTGCAACCCGTGCTGCGTTTTCGCAATCCGCTGGACGGTGTGGTGGCCTGGGACGACAAAGTCAAAGGCCGCATTGAAATTCGCAACGCCGAACTCGACGACCTGGTCATCGCGCGCCCCGACGGCACGCCCACCTACAACTTCTGCGTGGTGGTGGACGACATCGACATGCGCATCACCCACGTGATTCGCGGTGACGACCATGTGAACAACACGCCGCGCCAGATCAACATCTTCCGCGCCCTGGGCTTTGAGCCGCCGGTGTATGC
>CANFMY010000064.1 GCA_947448375.1 Comamonadaceae bacterium
AAGCCTTCAGACTTGTGGCCGAAACCTTCAGCCCCGCGCGGGGCGCCCTCGTGGCGACGGGCCATGCCATCGTCGCGACGTTGGAAGCCTTCGTCCCGACGCTGAAAGCCCTCATCGCGGCGCTGGAAACCCTCGTCGCGTCGTTGGAAGCCGTCATCGCGTCGCTGAAATCCTTCATCGCGTCGCTGGAAGCCTTCGCCGGCAAAGCCTTCACCCTTGCGGGCAAACCCTTCACCCTGACGCGCAAAACCATCAGCACGGGGTTTGAATCCGTCACCACGACCTTGCGAGGGGCGTGACGGGCCGCCATTGCCGCCCCAGCTGTTGCCAAAACGGTTGTCCGAACGGCCCTTGCCACCGCCGCCACGGCGGTCCTGCATCTTGCGTGCGGGTTGCAGGCGCTGAGTCGGCTCCAGGCCGGGAATCACTTCGGTGTTGAGCGTTTGGCGCGTAAAGGCTTCGATGCCCTGGATCTTGCGCTGGTCACGGAACTCGGCCAGCGTCACGGCCAGACCATCACGGCCGGCACGACCGGTACGGCCGATGCGGTGCACATAGTCTTCGGACTTCATCGGCAGACCGTAGTTGAAGACGTGGGTGATGCTGGGCACGTCAATGCCACGCGCCGCCACATCGGTGGCCACCAAAATCTGCACCTGTCCATTGCGCAGCGCCATCAGGCGACGGTTGCGCAAGGCCTGGCTGAGTGCCCCATGCAAGGCGACGGCAGCAAAGCCGGTTTGCTGCAGGTCTTGCGCGAGTGCATCGCACTCGATCTGCGTGCTGGCAAACACAATGGCCTGCTCGATGCTGGGCTCGCGCAACCAGTGGTCCAGCAGACGGCGCTTGTGGTCTCGGTTGTCGGCCCAGAACAAGGTCTGGCGAATGTTGGCGTGCTTTTCCTGCGGCGAGTCGATCTGCACGTGTTTCGGCGTGCGCATGACGCGCACGGCCAGTTGCTGGATGCGCGGGGCAAACGTGGCGCTGAACATCATGGTCTGATGACGCTCCACCGTCAGCTGGTTGACTTCGGCGAGGTCCTCGGCAAAGCCCAGGTCGAGCATGCGGTCGGCTTCGTCGAGCACCAGGAATTGCACTTGCTCGAGCTGGATCTGCCCCGAGCGTTGCAGGTCCAGCAAGCGGCCCGGCGTGGCCACCACCAGGTCAGCGTTTTGCAAACGCGCGATCTGCACGGCGTAAGGCATGCCGCCCACCACGTGGGCGACGCGCAAGCCCTTGGCGTGCTTCACCAGACCGATGGCGTCATGGGCCACCTGCTGGGCAAGCTCGCGCGTGGGGCACAGCACCAGCGCACCCGGCACACAGGGTCGGAAGTTGCGCGGATGGGTCGGGTCCTTGCGCTTGGGACGACGCGGCGCGGGCTGACCCGCAGCGGCGGCTTCGGCCACTTGACGGGCCCATTCCTGGGCTTCGACTTCCGCGCGTGCCTGACGTTGTTGCAACAGCGTGTGCAACAGCGGCAACAAGAAGGCAGCCGTCTTGCCACTGCCGGTCTGGCTGGACACCATCAGGTCAATGTGAGCGTCAGCGCCTTCGGCCTGGGGCAAGGCCATCGGGATGACCTTGGCCTGCACGGGGGTTGGCTCGGTGTAGCCGAGGTCGGCCACGGCAGCCACCAGCTCGCGGGCCAAGCCCAGGCTGGCAAACGGGTTGGGGTGAGCAGGCGCAACGGCTTCAACCGTCACCTCAGGGGTGACGGCCTCGGAGCTGACAGCTTCGGTGGCAGCCGTGGCTGCGGCTGCTGGCTCGATAGGCTCGGGCAATACGGCCACGGAGTCGTCCGTCTGTTCGACGGACAGGGACAGGGCGTGTTCGCCCACGGGAACATAGGAATCAGTCATGCATCTCACCGCCTGGCAAAGCAAGTCGGTGTCATCTGTAGGTTGATAAGACAACATCAACCTGCAGACAAATTCAGCGTTGACGTGATCAACGCGACGGCCAGAATGGCCTCAAGGCGTGAGGGTGATGCGTTCGGTATTGCTCGAAGGCAATGGCGGATTATGGCACAACACCGGGTTTTCCCTGAAATGGTGGCCGATGCGTGGGCCCTGCGAGGACGGTACGTGGAATTGAAGCAACAGTTTCAGGGCAACAAAAAGTGCTGGCGGTAATGCTCCAGCTCATCGATGGACTCGTGCACATCGGCCAGCGCAGTGTGTTTTTGCTGCTTCTTGAAGGCGGAATAGACCGCGGGCTTCCAGCGGCGCGCCAACTCCTTCAAGGTGCTGACATCCAGGTTGCGGTAGTGCAGCCAGGACTCCAGGCGCGGCATGTACTTCACCAAAAACCGGCGGTCCTGGCTGATGGTGTTGCCGCACAGCGGTGAGCTGGCCTTGGGCACATAGCGCTGGATGAAGGCCAGCAATTCGGCTTCGGCCTGCGCCTCGGTGAGGGTGGAGGCTTTGACCTTGTCGATCAGGCCGCTGCGTCCATGCGTGCCCTTGTTCCAGGCGTCCATGGCATTGAGAATATCGTCGGGCTGATGGATGACCAGCACCGGACCTTCGATGCGGGGGGTCAGATCGGGGCCGGTGATCACCACGGCGATCTCGATCAGGCGCTCGCGCTCCGGGTCGAGTCCGGTCATTTCACAATCGATCCAGACCAGGTTCAGGTCGGATTTGGCCAGTGTCGGGGGGGTCACATCAGGGGAAGTCATCAGCGGATTGTCTCGCATCGCCAGAGTCCCTGGCCATCGCCCTGCCCCTCGCCTTCGCCTACACTCATGCGCCATGAATGCATCCTTTCTGATGACCCTGGGCCTGGCGCTGCTGCTGCTGGCCAACCTGGGCACCAAACTCTGGCTGTCCACCCGTCAGGCACGCCATGTGGCCCTGCACCGCCCGGCGGTGCCCGCCGCCTTCGAACACTCGATCACCCTGGACGCTCACCAAAAGGCCGCGGATTACACGCTGGCCAAATCCCGGCTGGCCATCTGGGACATTGCCCTGGACGCGCTGATGCTGCTGGGCTGGACCTTGCTGGGCGGTCTGGACTGGCTCAACCGCACCCTGCTGGACGTGATGGGCCCGGGCATGGGGCAACAACTGGCCTTGGTTCTGAGTTTTGTGCTGATCGGTGGCCTCCTGGGGCTTCCGCTGTCGCTGATTCAAACCTTCGTGATCGAGCAACGCTTTGGCTTCAACAAGATGACCTGGGGCTTGTGGCTGAGCGATCTGGTCAAGGGCCTGGTGCTGGGATTGGTGCTGGGCCTGCCCATCCTGTGGCTCATCCTCTGGCTGATGGCGGCAGGTGGCCCGGTGTGGTGGTTGTGGGCCTGGGGCTCGCTGGTGGTGTTCCAAATCTTCGTGATGTGGATCGCCCCGAATGTGATCATGCCGCTGTTCAACAAATTCACGCCGCTGGAGGATGACGCACTCAAGCAGCGAGTCAGCGAACTGATGGCTCGTGCGGGGTTCACGGCCAAGGGGTTTTTCGTCATGGACGGCAGCCGCCGCTCGGCGCACTCGAATGCGTTTTTCACCGGCTTTGGCGCCAACAAGCGCGTGGTGTTTTTCGACACCCTGCTGCAACAACTTTCTCCCTCTGAAATGCAGGCCGTGCTGGCGCATGAGCTGGGTCATTTCAAACACCGGCACGTGCTCAAGATGATGGCAACCAGCTTTGTCGTCACCTTGCTGGGATTGGCCACCTTGGGTTGGCTGAGTCAGCAGGTCTGGTTTTTCACCGGCTTGGGCGTGACACCGCAGGTGGCCATCAGCTTGGGCGAGCATGCGGCAGCCCTGGTCTCCAACGATGCTCTGGCGCTGCTGCTGTTCATGCAGGTGGTGCCGCTGGTCAGTTTCTTCATCACGCCGCTGTCGAGCGCGCGCTCGCGACGCTATGAGTTCGAGGCCGACGCCTACGCCATGCAACAAACGCCGGCACGTGACCTGGCGAGTGCCCTGCTCAAGCTCTACCAGGACAATGCCTCCACCTTGACGCCCGACCCCCTGTATGTGGCGTTTTATTACTCGCATCCGCCGGCCTCGCAACGGCTGGCGCGCATGTCGGCATGAAGCAGCACGGGCTGGTGATTGCCAGCCACGGCCGGCATGTGGTGGTGGAGTCCGAGGACGGCTCGCGACGCTTGTGCCATCCTCGTGGCAAGAAAAATCAGGCGGTGGTGGGTGACCGCGTGTGGTGGTTGCCGAGTTCGGATGAGGGCAGCATCGAGGCCATCGACAAGCGACGCAATCTGTTTTACCGACAAGACGAGATTCGCACCAAGTCGTTCGCAGCCAACCTGGACCGCCTGCTGATCCTGATCGCCGCCGAGCCCGAGTTCTCCCAGGAGCAACTCACGCGGGCCTTGATTGCCGCCGAGGCTGAAAAAATCCAGCCCCTCATCGTGCTGAACAAGCAGGACTTGACCGAACCCTTCAACGCGGCCTGGGACCGCCTGGCTCCGTATCGCACCATGGGCTACGAGGTGTTACCGCTGTCTTTGACTGCCCGTGACTACCCCGGCCTGAGCACCTTGTGCGAACGGTTGACGGGCCACACCACCCTGGTGCTCGGGCCCTCGGGCGCGGGCAAGAGCAGCCTCATCAATCGTCTGGTGCCCAACGCCGGGGCGGCCACCGGTGAACTCTCGGTGGCGTTGCAGTCCGGTCGGCACACCACCACCACCACCACCTGGTACTGGGTGGATCGCTCGCGCGCCACTGCCCTGATCGATTCACCGGGCTTTCAGGCCTTTGGCTTGCATCATCTCGAACCCACGGCCCTGACCAGCCTGATGCCTGACTTGCAAGCGCATGCAGGTGAGTGCCGTTTTTACAACTGCACGCATCGCCATGAACCGGGCTGCAGCGTGCAGGCAGCGGTGGCGCGAGGCGACATCAGCGAGACGCGCCATCGCTTGTATGAGCAACTGTTTGAAGAACTGTCTCAGCCTGCGTATTGAGCCCTGACGTTGCGAGCCCTGACGTTGCGAGCCCTGACGTTGCGAGCCCTGACGTTGCGCACCCTGTCGATGGTCACCCAGTGACGATTTTTCTTCAGCGTGTTGCCAAGCGCACGACCCTCTCGACAAGCCTGACCATCACGCGCCATGCGCGATGACAAGGACACGGGCTAGCCGGTCTCAGCCCAACAAGCGCGCCAGGGTCAGCAAGGCCAGCAGCACCAACCACATCACCACCGTGCGCCACACCAGGCCCACAATGCTGCGAAAGTGAGCCAACTCGGGCTCGCGCCCCGGGGTGCTGGGGCTGTCCAGGCTGTCGTCATCGGACAAGGCATTGTTCGGGCGCAAGCCTTCACCCCCGAGTCTGACGTTGACGGCCCCCGAGGTGGCCGCCAGAACGACGCCATCGTTGTCGTCCGGGAATTGCTGGGCATGGGTACGCCAGCAATCAATCGCCTCTTCAAAGTTACCCACCACCGCGAAAGACAAGGCCGTGAGCCTGGCCGGCACCCAGTCGACCCAGTGCCAGGCCTGGACAGCCAAGCGGCTGAGCGGTTCACTGGCCAGCGGCGTTCCGTCGCGGTGCACGCCGCCAGCACGCCACAAGCGACTGGCGAATTCGCTCATGCGATACAGCACGGCCCCGGCGGGTCCCAGTCCCAGCGCGGCCAGCACTGAAAACCAGGCCAGCACGCCAAACACATGGCGATGGGCCGCCACCACGGAATGTTCGATCACGTGCCGCACAATTTCCTGTCGAGGCAGCAGGCTGGCATCCACCTGTTTCCACTGCGCCAGCAACTCGCGGGCACGGGTTTCATCGCCGCTCTCCAGGGCCTCGCGAATATCGGTGAAGTGGTGACTGAACTGGCGAAATCCCAGCGTGGGGTACAGCAAGACGATGCTCCACAGCATGGCCACTGGCCAGCCCAACCAGGCCAGCAAGGCCCAATGGACGCCGCACGCCAACAATGCCGGTCCCAGCACGCTGAGCAGCCAGGCACTCACGGCATGACCTTGCAAGCCGGCGTCCAGCGTGCGCTGCATCCAGCGCGCGTAACGGCCCATGCCGTCATGGATCGGGTTGCTCTCGGCCAGCGGCCGGGCTTGTTCGATCAGCAGGGCAAACAGCAGCGCAAGAAAGCTCATGGGGCGATGATACCGCCCGTCACGCCATCAGGAATCGATAGAAATTGCGAATCATGCCCGCCGTGGCGCCCCAGATGAAGCGCTGTTCCTCGCCGTCCTGATACGGCATGGAGAACCACTCACGACGACGCCCCTCGGCCTCGAGCGCATGGCGGCGGTGAAAGGCCGGGTTCATCAGGAAGGCGAGCGGCACCTCAAACACCGAGGCCACCTCGTGGGGGTTGGGCCTGAGGGTGTGATCGGGAGACACCAGCCCGACGACCGGTGTGACCACAAAGGCCGTGCCCGTCACGTAATCGGAAATGGTGCCCAGCACCTGCACGTGTTCGCGGTCCAGGCCCACCTCCTCGTGAGATTCACGCAGGGCTGTGTCCACCACATCGTGGTCCGTCGCATCCACCTTGCCCCCTGGAAAAGCCACCTGCCCCGAGTGGGTGGACAAATGTGCGGTGCGCTGGGTGAGCAGTACGGTGGGCTGCTCGCGCATCACGATGCCAATCAGCACCGCCGCCAGGGCCGGTTCGCGCTGGGCAAAGCTGCGTTCGCGCACGATCTCCGGCGTCCACTCCGGTGAACGCTGGAAACGCTCGCGCAATGCCTGGGGCAGCAGACGCTCGGGTGGCACCGCCGGAAGATGGTCGTCCACCCCCAGCACGGGCATGCTCAGCGCGTCAAAGTTGGGCAACTGGGTCAGCGGCGTGAAGGGCTTGGACATGGAAGGCGTTTCTCGATGTCAGGACGTGAAAAAAGCCGCCTCTGGGACCAAAGGCGGCTTTCGGGATCTGCAGCCAGGACAGGGCTGACTTGCAAACGGGGCCAGATTTATTGAGCGGCAGCCGGTGCGCTCTTGTAAACCAGCTTTTCCTTGATACGGGCCGACTTGCCGCTGCGCTGACGCAAGTAGTACAGCTTGGCACGGCGCACATCGCCACGACGCTTGACTTCAATGCCGGCGATCAGCGGGCTGTAGGTCTGGAACGTACGCTCCACGCCTTCACCGCTGGAAATCTTGCGCACGGTGAAACCGCTGTTGAGACCGCGGTTGCGCTTGGCAATCACCACGCCTTCGTAGGCCTGCACGCGCTTGCGGGTGCCTTCCACGACGTTCACGCTCACGATGACCGTGTCACCGGGGGAGAATTCGGGAATCTTCTTGCCCAGGCGGGCAATCTCTTCTTGCTCGAGAGTCTGAATCAGGTTCATAAATGCCTCATCAGATCATGGTCGCGCTGCACTAAAGGCCCGGCTTGATAGCGCATGAGCAGGTATCGCCAGGCGGCCGACCAGAGGATCGAAAGCCCTCCATTGTAACCCAATCCAACCGGTGGTCAGACCGTCTGCCTCAGACCTGCGGCGCAGGCCAGTCCGTGAGCGGGAAACGACCCCATGGCAAGGACCCCATGGCAAGGACCCAAAGGCAATAACCCAACGCTCATGCCTCAGCGGTCAGGCCCAAGGGGCACCCTAGGCAGCTGGGCCCGAACGGGTGGGCGGAGCTGCTTGCACCACCCGCTCATCCGCCGCGTCCAGCCGACCCTGGGCCCGTGCCTGGTTCAGCAGATCGGGGCGATGCTGCGCGGTCAGCAGCAGGCGCTGGTCCCGCCGCCAGCGCTCGATCTGGGCGTGATGCCCCGACATCAGGGGAGCCGGCACGCCCTGCCCCTCCCAGATCTCCGGGCGGGTGTAGTGGGGGCAATCGAGCAAGCCGTCCAGCGCGGGGTGAAAACTGTCGAGTTGGTGGCTGGCGTCATCGTGGAGCACGCCCGGCAACAGCCGGGTGGTGGCGTCGAGCAGGGCCAACGCGGCGATTTCACCGCCTGACAACACAAAATCGCCCAGGCTGATCTGGCCATCCACGTGCTGGTCGATGAAACGCTGGTCGACGCCTTCGTAGCGGCCGCACAACACAATGGCCCCCTCACCCGCGGCAATGGTCGCCACACGGTCGTGGTTCAGCACAGCGCCGATGGGAGAAAACAACCACAACGGCGCTTGCTCGCGGGTGTGACCGCGGTCTTGGCGGATCGCGTCCAGGCACAGCCGCAGCGGCTCGGCCATCATCACCATGCCGGGACCGCCGCCGAAGGGTCGGTCGTCCACACGGCGATAGCCACCCTGAGCGTAGTCACGCGGGTTCCACAGCCGCACCACCACCTGGCCCGAGGTGAACGCACGACGCGTCACACCATGGGCCAGAAAGGGCTCGAACAATTCGGGAAACAGGGTGATGACGTCGAAACGCATGCCGCGCCTCAGTAGTCGGGCTGCCAGTCGACCAGGATGCGACGGGCGTTGAGGTCGACGCTGTCGACATACGCGTTGACAAACGGGATCATGCGCTCATGCGTCTGGCCCTGCGCCTGCCACTGCAACACCAGCACGGTATTGGGTCCGGTGGACATCAGGTCACTCACCGTGCCCAACTCGACGCCCTCGCGATTGACCACCTGCAGGCCCAGCAGGTCGACCCAGTAGTACTCGTCGGGAGACGGGGTGGGAAAGCTGGATCGACTGATGAAAATACGCGACCCCTTGAGCCGCTCGGCCGTGTTGCGGTCGGGAATGCCGTCGGCACTGGCCACCACGCTGTCCGAGTGCTCCTTGGCGAGCAAGATACGCAGCAGCACCGTGCCTTCAAAGGCCCGGGGTCCGCGTTCGGTGGGTTGGAGAAACCAGCGCTTGGAAGAAAAAAGCGCTTCCGGAGAAGCGCTGTGGGGCTGGATTTTGAACCAGCCCTTGATGCCCCAGGCGTCGAGAATGCGCCCGACTTCAACGGCGTCCTCAGGCAGGGCGGCGGGCTCCAGGGGCAAGGTCGTGTCGATGACGGACTCCGCTGGAGCGCCAGCCAGGCGCAACTCAGGCGACCTTGGCAGCGGCCTGCTTGATCAGGCGCAACACGGTGGGAGAGGTCTGGGCGCCGACGCTCTTCCAGTAGGCCAGGCGATCCTGGGCAATGCGCAGGCCCTCTTCGCCTTTGAC
The DNA here is from genome assembly GCA_947448375.1 of Comamonadaceae bacterium. Taxonomy (GTDB): domain Bacteria; phylum Pseudomonadota; class Gammaproteobacteria; order Burkholderiales; family Burkholderiaceae_C; genus Limnohabitans. Next base: position 9,065 of record CANFMY010000064.1, read on the forward strand.
TGCGATGGGGTTGTAAAAACCGATGCGCTCGATGAAGCGACCATCGCGACGCACGCGCTTGTCAGCCACAACGATGTTGAAAAACGGACGGGCCTTGGCGCCGCCGCGGGAGAGTCGAATGACGACCATGTTGAATCCTTCGGGTGGTGAATTTTTTCCCGGCGTTTGAGACACGCGACATGGCCACCCGGCCAGCGACACGCTGGAAAACCGTCGATTATAACCAGACTTCTTCCCCACCCTGATTTCCACCCCACCGAAGCCGCACAGCCGTTTATGATCGCGGCATGAAAAACAAGACATGGGCAGCCTGGTTGGCGTTTCTCGGCGGGCCTTTTGGCGCCCACCGTTTTTACCTGTTTGGCAAGGACGACTGGCTGGCCTGGCTGTTGCCCGTGCCCACGGCATTGGGCCTGTATGGCATCGAGCGCATCCAGGACTTCGGGATCGATGACCCGCTCAGCTGGGTGCTGGTGCCCCTGCTGGGATTCACCATCGCCGGCTGTGCGCTCAACGCCATTGTGATGGCACTGACCAAGACCGAGGACTGGAACCAGCGCTTCAACCCCGGACAAGACCCGCAAGCCGTCGAGGGTCAGACCCGCTGGTCGACCATCTTTGCCATCGTGGCGTCGCTGCTGATTGGCGCCACCGTGTTGATGTCGAGCATCGTCTACAGCTTTCAGCGCTATTTCGAAATTCAGATCGAAGAAGCCCGCAAACTCTCGGAGTGATCGGGCGGGCTCACCGACGCGTCACTGAAGCTTCATGGCCGTGGGGGGCGCCCCGGTCAAGGCAAGCACTCAATACAACGACAGGCTGATCCAGTACGCCACGCCAGCCACAAAGGCGCTGGCGGGAATGGTCAACACCCAGGCCCAGATGATGTTGCCGGCCACGCCCCAGCGCACGGCACTGGCGCGTTGGGTGGAGCCCACGCCCACAATGGCACCGGTGATGGTGTGGGTGGTGGACACCGGGATGCCCAGCGCCGTGGCCAGGAACAAGGTGATGGCGCCTCCCGTTTCGGCGCAGAAACCGCCCACGGGCTTGAGCTTGGTGATGCGTTGTCCCATGGTCTTGACGATACGCCAGCCGCCGAACATGGTGCCCATGGCAATCGCGATGTAGCACGAGATGATGGTCCAGCTGGGCGGCGAAGCGTCGGTGTTGGAGGCATAGCCGGTGGCAATCAGCAGCATCCAGATGATGCCGATGGTCTTTTGGGCGTCATTGCCGCCATGTCCCAGGCTGTAGGCTCCGGCAGACACCAGTTGCAGTCGACGGAACCATTTGTCCACGCGCGACGGGGTCACACGCCGAAACGTCCAGGCCACGATCAGCATCATCAGCGAGCCCAGCAAGAACCCCAGCAAGGGCGAGACAAAGATGAAGGCGACGGTGCGCATGATGCCCGTGGCAATCAGCGCGCTCGCGCCCGCCTTGGCCAGCACCGCCCCCACAATGCCGCCGATCAGGGCATGCGACGAACTGCTGGGAATGCCGTAATACCAGGTGACGATGTTCCAGGTGATGGCGCCAGCGAGCGCGCCAAACACCACATGGGTGTCCACCACACCGGGCAGCACAATGCCCTTGCCCACCGTGGCCGCCACGCTCAGGTGGAAGATGAAGATGGCGATGAAGTTGAACACCGCGGCAAACACCACCGCCTGCGCCGGGCGAAGCACCCCGGTGGACACCACGGTGGCAATGGAGTTGGCGGCGTCGTGAAAGCCATTCATGAAGTCGAAGGCCAGTGCCATGAACACCAGCACGATCACGACCCACAACGCGACGGGTACGGTCTCGGTCATAGGAAGAGGCTTTCGCTCAGGAGTTCTCGAGGACGATGCCCTCGATCAGGTTGGCCACATCCTCACACTTGTCCGTGATGGTCTCGAGCAACTCGTAAATCGCCTTGAGCTTGATCACCTCGCGCACATCGGGCTCTTCGCGAAACAGCTTGCTCATGGCGCTGCGCATCACGCGGTCGGCGTCGGACTCGAGCTTGTCGATTTCCTCGCAGGTTTTGAGGGCCGCCTCGGCCGACGCCGGTTCGGCAATCTTGTCCAGCAGTTTCACGGCGTCACGCAAACGTTCGCAGCAGCGCACGCTCAGGTCGGTGAGACGACGAATCTCTTCGGTCATGTGGCGAACGTCATACAGCGCCATGGTTTCGGCGGAGTCTTGAATGAGGTCAGCCACGTCGTCCATGGTGTTGATGAGCGAGTGGATTTGTTCGCGATCGATGGGCGTGATGAAGGTCTTGTGGATGGCCTTGTTCACATCGTGTGTGACCCGGTCGGCTGCGCGTTCGGCGTTGTCCACGTCCTGGTTGTACTTGTCACGCAAATGGGCGTCACCATAGTTTTCGACCAGACTGGAGAAGGCATGCGCGGCCTCCACGATGCGATCGGCATGCTGGTTGAACATCTCAAAAAAATTGCCCTCTCGGGGCAGCAACTTGGCAAACAGCATGGGAACTCCAGGTCTGGATTACGTCAGATGTGTGACGATTGGATGACAGGCGGGAGTTTAACCGCTGCGGAACACGACATGCCCATCCTGCGGGCAACACAGGCGACCGCTTGATCAGGTCAACCGCTCGATGGGTTGACCCGCCAACGACGTCAACAGCGCCTCACTCACCCGCTCGGGCGACACGTCACGCAAGGGACACACCACAAAGGCGCGTTCGCGCCAGCGAGGGTGTGGCACGGTCAGGCAGGGACTGTCCAGGGTGGCCTCGCCATACATCAGCACATCCAGGTCCAGGGTGCGGGGTGCATGGGGGTACGGTCGCTCGCGTCCGGCGGCCTGCTCCAACGCCTGCAGCGCCAGCAACAGATCGGGCGCGGTCAAGGCGGTTTCCAGCTTGACCACCGCGTTGATGAAATCCGGGCCCTGTGCCTGCCAGGGCGCCGTTCGGTACAAGGCGGAGGCCTGAACGACACGGGTTCGAGGCAACTGGCCCAGCGCCTCCATCGCCTGCACCACGCTGGCCCTGGCATCGCCCAGGTTGGCGCCAATCGCCACCAGAGCCTCCACCGGGGCACGATCTGACACGCTCAAGCCTCGGCGGTGCCGGACCCAGACCCAGACCCAGACCCAGACCCAGACCCGCGACCACGCCGGCTGCGGCGACGGCGCGGTCCGCTGCGGCGGGGAGCGCCCTCCTCGTCTGCCGATGCGTCCTCGGACGAACCGGCATCGCTCACGTCGCGATCGGCGTCATGGGCCGCTTCCGCTTCATCGCCACGGCGCTTGCGACGCTGCGGCGCAGGCCGAACCTGTTGCAGCAAGTCTTCGCGCGTGGCTTCGTCCGCCAGGCTGAACTCCTGCCACCAGTCGGCCAGGGTGACATCGATCTCGCCCACATCGGCGCGCAAGCGCATGAAATCGAAGCCCGCCCGAAAACGTGCCTGCTCCACCAGCGTGAACGGGCCACTGCCGGCACGCTTGTCAAAGCGCGGCTGCATCATCCAGATCTCGCGCATGTCCGCCCCGAGCTTGCCACGGCCGGACACATCGCCGATGCGCTGGTCAAACACCTCGTCGATGGCCTGTTGCAGCGCCGGGAACGGCGGTTGCTTGGCGCGGTGATGCGCCCAGGACTCGCGCACGTCGGACCACAGCACGCAGGCCAGCAGAAAACTCGGTGCAACCGGCTTGCTCTCACCCACACGTCGATCGGTGTCTTGCAAGGCCGCCTGGACAAACGGGTCTTCGGCGCGCTCGACCACCAGGTCGAGCAAGGGGTACAGGCCGTGGGCCAGACCGAGCTTGCGCAAGGCCGCGATGCTGGCCACCGCATGTCCGGTCTGCAGCAGTTTGAGCATCTCGTCGAACATGCGGCTTTGTGGAATGTCGGCCAGCAGCGCCTTGAGCGTGCCCATGGGCGTGGCCGTCTTGCGGTCCAATTCAAACCCCAAACCGGACAACTTGGCCGCAAAGCGAGCGGCACGCACGATGCGCACCGGGTCTTCGCGGTAGCGCGAGGCCGGGTCGCCAATCAACCGCAGTCGCCGCTTGCGGGCATCTTCAATGCCGCCGTGGTAGTCCACCACCGACTGTGAGCGCGGATCGTAGTACATGGCATTGATGGTGAAGTCTCGCCGTGCCGCATCTTCATCCTGCGGGCCCCAGACGTTGTCGCGCAACACACGGCCACTGGCGTCGACCGCATGCGTCATGCCCGCCAACGCCTGCTTGCTCGTGCGTTCGTTGCCCGACACCTGCTCGGCCGCGCCCGCATCGAGGTAGGCGCGAAACGTGGAGACCTCGATCACCTCATGCTCGCGCCCACGCCCGAACACCACGTGCACGATGCGGAAACGTCGACCGATGATGAAGGCGCGTCGAAACAACGCCTTCACCTGCTCGGGGGTGGCGTTGGTGGCCACGTCAAAGTCTTTGGGGCGCAAGCCCAGCAACAGGTCTCGCACCGCGCCCCCCACGATGTAGGCCTCGAAGCCCTTGTCCTGCAGGGTGTGCACCACGCTCAGCGCGCGCTCGTCCACCAGCCGGGCATCGATGCCGTGTTCGCTGGCAGGCACCACGCGACGCTTGCCCAAGGAGGGCGAGCCCGATTTAGGAGCCTGGCCGATGAGGCGTTGAATGAAGGTCTTGATCATGAAGCGGAAAACAGTTCGAGTATGGGCCAGCCGCGCTGGAGAGCTTGTTCGCGCAGCCGGTCATCGGGGTTGGTGGCCACCGGGTGGTTGACCCGCCCCAGCAGCGGCAAATCGTTGGTGGAATCGCTGTAGAAGGTGGTCTCGACGTCCGGCCAGTCCCACCCTCGCGTCTGCAGCCATTGTTGCAGACGTTGCACCTTGCCTTCTCGCATGGAGGGAACGCCGGCGATTTCACCGGTGATCCAGCCCTGCGCATCGCGCTCGAGTTCGACCGCAATCAGGTCATCTATGCCCAAGAGTTGGGCAATCGGGCCGGTGACGAATTCATTGGTGGCGGTCACGATCATCACCTGGCAGCCTTGATCGCGGTGCTGCTGAATGAGTTGCAGGGCTTCAGGCCGCACGGCCGGGCGGATCACCTCACGCAAAAACTGTTCACGCGCGGCCTCGGCCTGCACACGCCCTCTCACGCGCACCGCCTCGGTGGCGAAGCGAACGTAGGCATGGATATCGAGACGGCCTGCCTGGTAGTCGGCATAAAACTCGTCGTTGCGGCGTTTGAACACCACGGGATCGGTCCAACCAATGCGCTGGGTGAATTCCCCCCAGGCGTAGTCGGAGTCCAGCGGCAGCAGGGTGTGGTCAAGATCAAACAGAGCGAGGTGCGGCTTCATGGGTCAGGTGTCGTGCAACATCGCCTTGATGAGGGGAATGGTGAGGGGGCGCTGGGTTTGCAAGGCGTAGCCATCGAGCTGATCCAGCAGCGCCATCAGGTTGCCCAGGTCGCGGCTGAAACGTGTCAGGATGAAGTCCATGACGTCGTCCTTCAAAAAAATGCCACGACCCTCGGCATGCTGTCGCAACACGGCGCGGCACTGGGTCTCATCGAGCAGGTGCAACTGAAACACATGGCCCCAGCCCAGACGGGTACGCAGATCTTCTCGCAGTGTCAGGTCTGCGGGGGGGCGAGTCCCCGCAGCCAGCACGCCGCAGGT
>CANFMY010000065.1 GCA_947448375.1 Comamonadaceae bacterium
CCCCCACTCGGGCTCCGGTGGTTTCACACCCAAGCCCAGAAACGACAGGCCAGACGCCAGGATCATGGCCACAGCGATGAGACTGGTTGCGTACACAAAGATGGGCCCCAACACATTGCCCAGCACATGCACCCGCACGATGGTGAAGGCGTTGGCCCCTGAAGCACGCGCCGCTTCAACAAAGTCACGCGTGCGAATCTGTGTGGTGACACTTTCCGCAATTCGGGCAATCGGCGGAATGAACACCACCGTGAGCGAGATGAGCGAATTGGTGATGCCTGCGCCCAGAGCGCCAGAGAGGGCAATGGCCAGGAGCACCGAGGGAAACGCATAAAAGACATCGATGGTGCGCATGATCACCGAGTTGATGGCACCGCCTGCATAACCTGCCGTGATCCCAATGACCGAACCCATGAAAAAGGCACAGATGACCGGCGTGATGCCCATGAAGAGGCTCAGCCGCGCGCCCACCATCAGGCGTGACAGCATGTCGCGTCCCAGTTCGTCTGTGCCCAGCGGGAAGTTGGGTGTGCCAATGGGCTTCAGACGCGACAGCATGGAGGACTTGTACGGGTCTGCGGGGGTGATCCAGGCGCCGAGCAGCGCGAGCAAGAGCAGTATCACAATGACCGCTGCAGCCGCCATGGCAACTTTGTCGCGCGAGAGTCGACGCAGGACGTTTTGCCAGTAGCCTGGCGATTGTTCGGTGACCACCGCAGCGGCCTGCGGTGTATTCACGGGAGTGCTGAGCAGCGTCATGTCAGTTCAGCCTCGGGCAATGCGCGGATCGAGCAGGGTTTGCACCATGTCCACCAGCAAATTCAGGACGACAAAAAACATGGCCAACACCAGGATGGTCCCCTGCAGCAAAGGCAGGTCGCGCTGGAAGATGGCCGAGTTGAGTAAAAAGCCGGTGCCCGGCCAGGCAAACACCGTTTCGATCAGGATCGAGCCGCCCAGCAAATAACCGAGTTGCAAGCCCATGACGGCCAACGCGGTGGGAGCGGCGTTTTTCACCACGTGCGCCAGAATGCCCAGATCGGTGAGGCCCTTGGCGCGCAGCCCCATCACGAATTCCTGCGCCAGAATGTCGGCGACGAGCGCTCGCACCGTGCGCGAAATGATGCCCATGGGAATCACACTCATGGTGATGGCGGGCAACACCATGTGTTGGATGTGCGCCCAATTCCATTGCCACAGGTCCGAGCCACTGGGCCCGGCACCGCTGGCGGGGAGCCACATCAATTGAGAGGAAAAGATGATGACCAGAACCATGCCCAACCAGTAGTGGGGAACACTCACGCCGAGCACGGCCGTCAGCGAAGCCGCCTTGTCCACCCACGAGTTTTGAAAGTAACCGGCTACAAAACCAAACAGACTGCCCAGAATGAACCCGATGAGCGTGGCCAGCGCTGCCAGCCGCAAGGTGTTGCCCACCGCCTTGAGTACCTCATCCAGGACAGGACGACTGCTGGCGATGGAGACCCCCAGATCACCTTGCAGCGCCCGAAAGATCCAGCTCACAAACTGCTCGGGGTAAGAGCGGTCAAAGCCGTACAGGGCTCGCAACTTCTGTTGCAGCTCCTGGGACGCATCCGGCGGCAGGATGGACACCAGGGGGTCCCCGGGGGCCAGATGCACCAGAGCAAAACACACCAGCGCTACACCCAGCATGATGGGCAGGGAATAGACAACGCGTCGTATCAAAAATTCGATCATGGGGAACCAGGCACGCCGACCCCTCCCAGGGTGTCGGCGTGTGAGCAGTGATGGAAGATCAGTCGATCGACATCGGGGCGATGTCAATGAACCAGCTGCGCGGCTGGACCACACCCTTGACTTTGGCGCTCATGGCTCGCGGTCCAACGTCGTGTGCAATCCAGATGAACGGCGACTCTTCGACGATACGGGCGTGCAGCTTGGCCAGGGCGGCGTCGCGTCCACGATCATCAAAGGTGCTGCGCGCATCGGCAATGAGTTTGTCGAACTCGTCGTTACCAAAATAGCCCCAGTTGTTGGACACCGGCGGGAAGGTCTTGGTGCTGGTGAAGCGAACCATGGCAAAGAACGGATCCATGGCGGCAAAGCTGACGTTGATGGCGTGAGCGCCACGGGCCGAGGCGTCTTTGGCACCCTGACGCCAGTTGGTGAACAGCGTGTTCCATTCGATGACGTCAAACTCGATGTCGAAGTAGCAGGCTTTGAGCGACTGTTGCACAAACTCGTTCATGGGCAGCGGCTGCATCTGGCCGGAACCCGAAGCCGAAATCTGCACTTTGGCTTTCATGGGCTTGCTGGCCGAGAAGCCGGCTTTTTGCATGAGTGCCTGGGCTTCTTTGACGTCGTAGCGGATGTCAAACTTCGGGTTGCCCCACCAGGGGTGGCCCGGAGGAACCGTGCCCTTGGGAATGCCCATCATGCCGCCCAGCAACGTGCGCAGGCCCTCGCGGTCCACACACAGGTTGGCGGCGTGGCGCACATCCTTGCTCAACCACGGTGAGCCCGGGGCAAAGGACAACTGCCACGGCCACACGTGGGGCTGCGGGTTGCTGTAGATGGAGAAGCCGCGTTGGCGAATCTGCGCCATGGCGTCGGGTGCCGGGGCTTCAATCCAGTCCACCTGGCCCGAGAGCAGGGCCGCGGTACGAGAGTTGGCTTCAGGCATGGGCAACATCACCACACGGTCCACCTTGGGACGACGTTTGGCATCCCAGTAGTCTTTGTTGGCCACCAGCTCCAGGCGCTCACGGGGCACGAAGCGAGCCATCTTGAAAGGACCCGACCCGGAGGCGTCGCTGGCAAAGGCGGTCCAGGCGAGCTTGGATTTGTCGGCGGGCGTGGAGCCTTGTGCAGCGTCAAACTTCTTTTGCCAATGGCTGGGGCTGGCCATGAACAGGTTGGTCAGGTTCAGCGGCAGGAAGGAATCGGGCTCGCTGGTGGTGAGTTCGACCGTCAGGTCATCGATTTTGCGGGCGCTGCGCAAGGTGGGCATGCGCGAGGCGGTGACGCCCACCTGGCTGGCGTCGAAATGCACGGCGTCCTTGTCCAGCACTTTCTGGACGTTCCAGACCACGGCATCGGCATTGACGGGGGAGCCGTCGTGAAACTTCACGCCCGAGCGCAACTTGAACGTCCACTTGGTTTTGTCAGACGCACTCACCGACCAACTGGTGGCCAGACCGGGGATCAGCACGCTGGCTTTGTCGGCACTGGACAAGTCCCAGTGGGTCAGGGCATCGTACATCGGGATGCCGGTGAAACGGTTGCCCTCAAAGCCCTGGTCGGGCTGACCCAGGGTGCGCGGGATGTCGGCTGCAGTCATGGCGATGCGCAGCACCTTTTCTTGTGCATCAGCGGTTTGGACCGTGGCGGCGCCCACAGCGACAACCGACAGCACCAGTTGCAGGCCTTTCAGGGCCCATTGAGACGAGGGTTTCTTCAGATTCATCGCGACTCCATAAAAGCGTGGCAGACACAAGGATCGTTGCAAAGCGGACTTGGATAAGACCTGGGTCTCTCGTTGTCTCGAGCTCGAAACGATGGTCAAACAACCTGCTTGCAACGGTCATGCCATCCGCTCAAGAGCGTGAAGGTCAGACGCGTAACTCCATGAGTACCCGCAGTTCTCGTTGCGTTCCATGTCGTTGTGTACATGATCGCGTCAAGCGACCCTCGATCTATATTGGTGCGAAATTCACCACTTTAGCGCGCGGGTCAATCTGCTGGCATGGGTCGCATCACGGTCGCACCAAAATGGAGCATTACCCGGCCAGTCGGTCTGCACTTGCTGGTGTTGGAGCGTTCGGCCTTGCGCTGGCCAGGGTTGTTCTGGACCGCCGAGAACATGGGAGCGGCGACATTGTTGAATGCCAAGGGAAACCACGATCGCCCGTGATTCGACCGCATGCGCCGATGATGCGCAGGCATGGGGGGTTACCCTGGGACATGCAAAATACCGGTGCCGACCTATTAGCGATCTGCCATGAATCATCCCATCCCTCGCACATTCCTGTTGATCAATCCCAACACCAATGCGTCCACCACGCAGCGGTTACAGGGTGCGTTGGGTCCCCATGTTCCAGCGGGTGTTCGCCTGGACTTCGTCACGGCCGGCTTTGGTTCGCACTACATCGCCTGTGAAGCCAGCCATGCTGTGGCGGCTCATGCCTGTTTGCAGTCATGGGCTCAGTATCGGCAGTCCCATTCGGTTCCCCTCGATGGCGTGCTGATTGGCTGTTTTGGTGATCCAGGGCTGTTTGCATTGCGCGAGGCCAGCGGGTGCCGTGTGACCGGGCTGGCCGAGGCGTCCTTCATCCTGGCGGCACAGCACGGTCCGTTTGCCATCGTGACCGGGGGGGAGCGCTGGAAGCCGATGCTGCAACGACTGGCGCAGACGCTGGGCTACGGCCACCTGCTGCGCCACATCGAAACGGTTGTACCCAGTGGCGCCGAGTTGCAAGCGGACCCTGACATGGCGAAGCGTTGCCTGGGCGAGGCTTGCGCCCGAGCCGCCGCTTCCGGGGTGCAGAGCGTCATACTGGGAGGCGCGGGTCTGGCCGGCTATGCACAGGATTTGCGCCTTCATTGCCCGGTCCCGCTGATTGACAGCGCCGAGGCCGGCCTGCAGGTCTTGTTGCGCAACCTGGCGCCGCACGCTCCTCATTCGGACGATGGTTTCTTTGCGGATTGGCGCAACATGACGCCCGAGATCGTGCAAATGCCTGTGCGCGCCTAGACGCCATCGGAACAATGGCATGCATTGTGCTGAATCCTGTCCAGGAGGGTGGTGAAATGCTGGACCTTGTCTTCATCGTGCTGGGTATATTTGTCGGATTCAACCTCAGGCATGAGCATCAGCAGCGACGGGAGAATCTCGTGTTTGAGCAGGTGGACGCCAGGGTGCGGCATGAGTTGGAAGTCGCGCAAAACCTGAACCACTCCCTGCTGGCTGAAAACGCTGAACTCAAGCGACGGCTGTCGTCGCCTGGACATGCGTCCCCCATCCCCCTGGCATCGAAACCCTCAAGTTAACCCGTCGTCGAGGCTTATTGCGGCTGAAGATCGATGCTGCGAGCAATACCCCGATAGCGATCGATTTCCGAGCTGTACAGCTTGGCCAGCTCCAACGGGTTGCGTGCGGGAGACACGACATTGCCGCTCGCCTCAAATGCTTTGCGCGTCTCAGGATTGCTGAGGGCGGCATAGAACGCCTTGTTCAAGGACGTCACCACGTCGTCGGGCGTGTTCTTGTGCACTTGCACCCCGGCCCACACATCGAACTCCATGCTTTCCAGGCCAGGCATGGCAGCCAATGCCGGAAACTGCTTGAACAACGGATGCGGCGACTTGGCGGTCACGGCCAAGCCTTTCACCTTGCCGTCCAGAATGGTTTGGGGGATCGACCCCGCCATGGGGAGGAACGCCAGGTCGATCTGGCCTCCCATCAAATCGGAGATCAGGGGCGCGATGCCTTTGTAGGGAACATGCAGCAACGGTGCCTTGGTGACTTGACCGAATTTTTCGCCAATGAGGTGATACAACGAGCCGTAGCCCACGCTGCCATAGGTCAGCGGTTGATCCGGGTTCTTCTTGGCCAGCGCGATCAGGTCATCGACCGATTTGACATTCATCGAGGCACGAACAGCCAGGATGGTGCTGGTGCTGGAAAACTGAGCCACCAGTTTGAAGTCCTCGGCCTTGTACTTGACGCCCTGGATCACCATGGGCGCCAGCACCAATTCCATCGGACTGCCCAAGGCCAGGGTGTGACCATCCGCCGGGGCGTTGATCACTTTGCTCAAGGCAATGGAGCCGCCTGCCCCCCCAATGTTGTCCACGATCATGGTCTGCCCCAGCTTGGCGGCGGCATCCGGTTGGACTTTGCGTGCAAAGAAGTCTGAAGGGCCACCGGCGGGGTAGGGCACCACCAGATTGATGGTCTTGTTCGGGTAGCTCTGGGCTTGAGCGGCCCAGACGGCGAGCGAGGCGCACACAGTCGCCGCGAATTTGATGACTTGAAGTAATTTCATGATTGGCTTCCGTGAGCGGTGTGGGTCGAGGTGGAGGTGGAGGTGGAGGCGAGTACAGCGGAGCGGTCGGCTTGGACGCCTGTGAAAGCAAAGTCCACTTCAGGCTTCAGGCCGCTGATGATGCGTGCAATGGATTTGCCCGATCCGCAGGCGTGCGTCCATCCCAGCGTGCCGTGGCCTGTGTTCAAGAACAGATTGGGCAGCTTGCTTTTTCCGATGATCGGCACGTTGCTGGGGGTGGCGGGTCGCAGCCCCGTCCAGTAACTCGCTTGTTCGGTGTCGCCTGCGCCGGGGAACAATTCTTCAACCCGTTTCACGATGGCTTCACAACGGACGCGGTTGAGGTCGCGGTCGTAGCCATTGAACTCGGCGGTACCTGCAATGCGAAGACGGTCGCCGCCGGGCCCGGTGAGACGTGAAAACACCAGTTTGAATTCGTCATCGGTCAGGCTCACCTGGTGTGCCTTGGAGGCATCCTTGACGGGCATGGTGACCGAGTAGCCCTTGGCGGGGTAGATCGGCAATTGGATGCCCAGAGGCGCTGCATACAGCGGACTCAGGCTGCCCATGGACAGGACGTAGGCGTCGGCCTTGATGCGCTGGAAACGCCCGTCGCTGTCGGTGGCCTCGACGTGGTCGATTTGCCCACCCGCCTCACGCAATGCCGTGATGGTGTGGCTCATGAGGAATCGCACCCCGGCCATTTCACAGAGCTTGACCAATTCGCGGGCAAAGCGGTTGGCGTCCCCCGATTCGTCCTCTGCGGTGTAGGTGGCGCCGGCCAGTTGCGAGCGGATGTGGGAGAGGGCGGGCTCCAGACGAACGGCTTCATCCGCGCTGATCATTTGCCGCTCACAGCCGAGTTCACGCATTTGCTCGGTCGGCGCAACCGCGCTGTCGAACTCTTGCTGCGAGGTGTAAAAGTGCAAAATGCCTTGTGTGCGTTGGTCGTAGTTCAGACCCGTCGTGGTTCGCAGTTGCTGCAGGGTTTCGCGGCTGTAGGTGCCGAGTCGGACAATCTGCTCGATGTTGTGACGCGTGCGGGCCGGTGTGCATTCGCGCAGGAATTGCAGCCCCCACAGCCATTGGCGCATGTCCGCTCGCAGGCGGAACAACAGCGGCGCATCTTCCTTGCCCAACCATTTCAGGACTTTCAGCGGGGCGCTGGGGTTGGCCCAAGGCTCGGCGTGGCTCACCGAAATTTGTCCACCGTTGGCAAAACTGGTTTCCGCGGCAGGTGTGGCTTGCCGATCCACGACAGTGACTTGATGACCGAGTTGTGAGAGGTAGTAGGCGGAGCTCACGCCCAGCAGACCGCTTCCGAGAATGACGACATGCATGATCAGACCTTTGGAAAAGGCTCTGCAAAGGGCATGTGTGCGAGTGCTGCGAGAAGACAAGCAACCCGACACGCGCCGCGTGCAGATTGCCGCTCCCCCTGTCCTTGATACCTGAGAGATTCACGACCGCCTGAGGCAGATCGTTTGCTCCTTCGGTGCGTCGCCACGGGGGCGACGTCTCTCCAGACGGCTGATTGAATGATGCAGTACGGAACCTGAGCGTGTATGGGAGTTTGCGCCTTCGGTGGGGTAGAACCCGCTCTCCTGCATTAAAGTGCATTCTAGAGGGAATGAGATGGGAATGGAAGCCCTTTGGACCGGCTAAATAATGAGGGTAAACACTGATTTTTCTGAAAATTTTGAAAAATAGTTCAGGTTATGTGTTCTTTCAGGGGAGGTCCACCGCGACCGAATGACAAGGGGGCCCACGCGAATGCGGTGAATTGGTCCACATTTACCAAAATTTGCACAAGACCATGCGGTTGAAAATACAGCAGGGGTTACCCTGACTTCATGCACCCACGCCCAGTTCGGATCCATGAATGAGCCCGTTGCGCCAAATTTATCGCCTGGCCCGACTGGAACTGCTGTTGGTTTTTTCTCAAACCCAATGGCGGTTGACAGTGTGTGTGGTGGCCATCATCCCGGCGCTGTACTTGCTGATTTACCTCTCAAGCATGTGGGATCCAGCATCGCACACCCGGTCTCTGCGTGTGGGCCTGGTCAATCAGGATAAAGGATACGCCTATCGGGATCAGATGGTTGAAATGGGCGGGGAGCTGGTGAACCGATTGATGCGCAAGGCCGACTTGGGCTATTTCCCATTGGCCACGCCTGAATCAGCGCGGGAACTGGTGCAGTCCGGTGAATTGGCATTTGCCATCATCATTCCGCCTGATTTTTCTGCCTTGGCAGTGCCCGCTCGAATGGCGGATGAGGGGCGCCTTGAAATTTATGCCTCGGCAGGGAACAACTATCAAACCTACCTGATTGCAAAAAAATACGCGGAAGAACTAGATGCAGCGCTCAACCAGGCGCTGAATGAGCAGCGCTGGAAATTTGTGTTGACGTCGTCGATGACCAGCAATGATTTATTCGAGCTCAAGTCGGCGCTGTCGCAAATACAAAAAGGGACACAAGAACTGAACGCGGGTCTGCAAGCAGCAGCTCGAAACAGTGGGCGCATGACGCACGGTGTTTCCCAGTTGGGCGAAGAGGTCAACAAATTGACCACGGGCACTCAGCAAGTGGGGCAATTTCTTCGAAGCATGGAAACAACCTTGCCACCCGCCGATGACGTTCGGCGGTTGCGTGTGGGGGCCGACGAGTTGGCTGCTGCTCATCTCGAACTCGACAAGGCATTGGGCAACCTCCAGGCGGGCAGTGTGCGCTTGTCGCTGGGTGTCGAACAGTTCAAGCAGAGCCAGACGAACGTGCCGTTTTTCTCCTCTAGCTTGCAGGAGGCGCTGGACCCGTTGCAGACAGGGCTGGTCGATCTCAGAGATGGACTTTTCAAGGTGCAGTCGGGTCACAAGCAACTCAGCAGCGGTGCAGAGTCCATTCGTGATTCGGTCAGAGCGCTGGCCTTTGGTGTTCGCGATTTGCGTGCAGGCTTGCGCCAGGTATTAGTCAAGGTACCGGAAAACCCGCTATTGGTTCAGTTGGGGCAAAGTGCGACCGACCTGGCCTTGGCGCAAACGCAACTTGATCAGGGCTTGAGAAAGCTGAGTGATGGCGGGGTGTTCCTGCAGTCCTCGACACAACTGCTGTTGAACAGAATGCCCACACAAGTCAATTTGATTGATGGCAGTCCCGAGGGGCTGGCTCACTCGGTTATTTCTGAACTGAGGGTGGTGTCCCAGGTCAGTCATCTGGGGGCGGCGATGGTGCCCAATGTGATCCCGGTGGCGATGTGGTTGGGGGCGGGAATCGCGGTGTTCTTGATACGCGGTCGACAGATCGCCAGGGTTGCTCGACGCTACAGCAGGGTAGCCAAGTTGTTGGGTAAAGCTGTGGTACCCATCTTCGTCGTGCTGCTGCAGTCGGTGATATTGATAGGCTTGTTGTTGCTGTGGTTTGACTTGCGGGTTGATCATCTGTTGGCCTGGATGGGCTTGATCGTGTGCACCGCCATTTCTTTTGTGTTTGTGCTGCTGCTGTTTATTCGGCTGGCGGGCGATGTGGGTAAAGCCCTGGCCATGCTCCTGCTGGCCTTGCAAATTTCTGCATCCGGCGGGGTGGTGCCTATCGAACTTAGCAGTGAATTTTTTTCAGTGCTCAGCCCTTGGTTGCCGATGACATGGGTTGTCCAAGGGCTCAAGGCGACCATGTTCAGCGCTTATGCCGGGAATTGGTCCGGACCTTTGATGCAAACACTGGCCTTGACGCTGATCTGCGCTGTGATCACGATGTCTACAGGGCGATGGCATTACTGCCGGTTGAGTCGTTTGCGTCCTACGCTGGATGTGTGAGCAGGACCTGGAATCTATCCGTACCCATGAAGCAAAGGAGACCCCCCCATGATCGGCTACACCTGTGTGGGCACCAATGACCTGGACCGTGCCGTGAGTTTCTATGGTGAGTTGCTGGGCTTGCTAGGTGCCCAACCCTTTTTCAAGACCGACCGCGGCGTAGGGTGGGGGGTGAGCCCCGACAAGCCCATGTTCAGTGTGCTGAAACCCTTTGATGGGCAAACCGCCACAGCAGGCAACGGCACCATGATCGCCTTGTCGGCCGCAAATCCAGAACAGGTGCAAGCCTTGCATGCCAAGGCGTTGGCGCTGGGTGCAACGGATGAAGGTGCGCCAGGCCCCCGTGGCAAAGGGTTTTATGGTGCCTACTTCCGCGACCTGGACGGCAACAAGCTGGCCGCTTTCTGCATGCAGTCTCAGGAATAATTTGGGCGGCTTTGTCACGCCATCACCGGGTCCAATGCCTGTCGAGGGCACTGTTGTGAACCGGGCGCTCAGGCTCGCCACCCAGGTGTTGCTCGAGCCTGCGCTGGTGGCTGCCGCACAACGATGAGGGGTGTCGCACGTCATCGATCGGAACACGGACTTCACCTCAGGCGTGGAGACCTCCTAGGGTATTCAAGGTGATGGATCAGGTGTCGGGTCCCTTACAGTGGGCGAGTTCGCAAGATTCACTTTGGAAACGAGGGCCATGAAGATGACAAAACAACCCGTCAATCGCCGTGATTTTTTGCAGCGCAGTGCCGCTGCGGCCAGCTTGACCATTCTGCCGGCCTGGGTGCCGCAAGCTTCGGCCAAGGCCCCCTTGGCGGGCAGTCAGGTGATCAGCGTGCATCGCATGAAGCTCGGCAGTTTTGAAGTCACCACTATGCTCGATGGGTACATCGACATTCCGCCGGCAGTCTTGCAGGCGGATCCGGCCCTGGTGAAATCATTGTTGACCGCCGGGGGGTGGCCCGAGTCGCCGATGCGTTTGCCGGTGAACACCTTTTTGGTGAACACGGGGGACAAGCTGGTTCTGCTTGACGCAGGCGGCGCCAAGATGTTGGGACCAACGGCTGGCCGCTTGCCGCAATGCCTGGCGGCTGCGGGCATAACCCCGGCACAGATTGATGAAATCTACATCACCCACATGCACGGTGATCATCTGCATGGAACGGTGGCGCCCGATGGGTCAGCCCTGTTTCCCCATGCGATCCTTCGCATTGCCAAGGACGACATGGACTACTGGGGGAACCCGGAGGTGGAGGCCAAGGCACCTGACAACCAAAAAGGGCGCTTCATACCGGCCAAGCGTGCCATGGCCGCCTACGGGGATCGGATCAAGCCGTTCAAGCTGGGCGAAGAGCTGACCCCCGGCATTCAGTCCGTGGAAGCCGTGGGCCACACACCGGGACACAGCTGCTATCTGGTGCAATCGGGCTCGGCGCGTTTGCTGGCCATTGGGGACACCCTGCATGTGGCGCCTGTGCAATTTCCACGTCCCGACATCACCGTGGCCTTCGACTGGGATCAGGACAAGGCCCGCAACACACGACTCGGCATTTTTGATCGCGTGGTGAAGGAGTCCATTCCCATTGCGGCGGTGCATTTGCCGTTCCCCGGCATTGGCCTGTTGCGCAAGAAAGGCACCGACTATGTCTTTGACCCGGCTCCCTGGCAGTTGTTCTGACATGAGCCGCTCCCTCTTGTCAGTCGCCCGACGTCATCTCGGTGCAATCCTGGCCCTGGGTTTGTCGGGGGCGCTGGCTTCGTGGCCGGCCATTGCACAAAACTATCCCGCCAGGCCGATCAAGCTGATTGCCCCCTATCCTGCGGGCGGTGGCGTGGACGCCGTGGCCCGACTGATCGCCGAACGATTGGCGGTTCGATTGGGTCAGCCCATGGTGGTGGACAACAAGCCGGGCGCTGGCGCTACCATTGGCGGCGATGCATTGGCCAAAAGCGTTCCTGATGGCTATACCCTCATGCTGGGCAGCATCACGGATTACGCCATTGCCCCGCATGTGCACAAGGCGCTCAGCTTTGATCAGCGCAAGGACTTTGCCCCCATCGTGGAGGTGGGCTACGGCACGGTGGTGCTGGTGGTCAACGCCGATTTCCCACCCCGCACGGTCAAGGAACTGATCGCTCTGGCCAAGTCCAAGCCGGGTGAGCTGAGCTTTGCGTCCTCGGGCATAGGGGGGCTTCAACACTTGAATGGCGAGATGTTCAAGCAAATGGCGGGTATCGACCTGGTGCATGTCCCCTACAAGGGCACCAGCCAGTTGTTGCCGGATTTGCTGGCAGGACGAATCCCCATGGCCATTGACAGCCTGCCGGCTCACTTGCCCCACTTGAAAGCTGGACGGGTCAGGGTGCTGGCGGTGGCGAGCCCCGTTCGCTCGGCCACCCTGCCTGATATCCCCACCATGTCGGAGGCGGGATTGCCTGGCTATGTGTCGGCCACCAATTACACCTTGTTTGCCCCTGCCGGCACACCCAAGCCCGTCATCGCGCTGTTGAACAAAGAGGTCAATGCCGTGCTTCAACTGGCTGATGTCAGGGACAAGCTGCAATCGCAGGGCATCGTGATCACGGGCGGTTCCGTGGAATCCATCGAAAAGCAGATTCCCAAGGAAATGGACAAATGGGCCCAGGTGGTGAAGACCAGTCAGCTCAAGTTTGATTGAGGCAGGTCAGAGAAGCGCCGAGCGAAGCATCGGTTTGTGCACACTCAGACCCATGAGCACTCCCCAGTACGTCATCCATAAGTACTAGAGCCATTTTTATATGGAGTCAGGTATTCCCAGTCACTAGCATCTTCCATCATACGGATGGAGTTCGATGCACATGACTTTCTTGACCGGTTACCTGCCCCTGCCATGTCGTTGGGCGTGCTCTGTGTTGCTGCTGAGCGCCTTGGCCTGTCCTGTTGCCAAGGCCGCCGAGCCTGATCGTGCCCCCGTGGGGGAACACCAAAACGCCAACACCTGGGTTGGTACGTGTCCCAACGGAGAGCCCTATCGTCTCCACGCCTATCGACAAGGCGACGTTGAAAAATCACTGCCCTATTACGACTATCAAGGTCCTGTGGGGCAGGGCACGGTTCAAGTGGACACCTGGCCCCAGGTCATGGTGGCACGTGTTTGCATCAAAACTGCGGAAATCATCAATCGCGATTATTTGAACCGCTGATGGAAAACCCTAGAATGGGCGCATCCCTTGTTAGGTAATCGCCATGCCCCTGAACGACGCTGTCCTCACCGTACTGATCGCCGGTTTGCTGCCCATTATTTGCGCGGGTATTGCCAAGTGGGGCGCCAAAAGTTATGACAACGAACAACCTCGCGAGTGGATGGCCCAACAGGACGGCTATCGTGCCAGGGCCGACGCCGCACAGCAAAACAGTTTTGAAGCGTTTCCGTTGTTTGCTGCAGGGGTGCTGCTGGCGCTGATGAGTGAGGTGGATATCGAGGACGTGGCGCAATGTGGCTGGATATTCATCGCCATGCGGCTGGCCTACATTTATTGCTACGTCACCAACCGGGCGAGCGGACGCTCAATTTTTTGGGCACTGGGGCTGGCCGCGGTGTTGCGCTTGTATGTGCTCGCCATGTGAGACATGACAGGCACACACGTGCATCCCCTGGATGCGGCCACCACCCTCACGCCCACTGCGCGTGACAGCTACCTAGGCAAGACAGATCCCCGGTACGCACACCGCATTGGCCCTTTTGGCGGCATCACCGCTGCCACGCTGCTCAAGGCGGTGCTGGCTCATCCAGACCGGCAGGGCGATCCGATTGCGTTGACGGTGAACTATGCGCAGCCCATCTCCGAAGAGCCCTTTGTCATCGAAGCTGTGGCCGTCAGAACCAATCGCTCCACGCAACATTGGTCGGTGGTGATGACGCAGGGCGACACGGTGGTGACCACGGCCAGCGCCGTACTGGCCTTGCGCCGTGACACGTGGACGAGCACAGAGGCGGTCTTCCCGGCCGTGTCCCCGCCATCATCCCTGCCCAGGTTGGGAGGCCCCGAGGCGCCCACCTGGTTTGCCAACTACGATGTGCGCATTGCGCAAGGCATGCCCCTGGATACCTCCCGACCCCTGGCAGAGAAGGATTCCATCACCACACTGTGGGTTCGCGATGAGCCTGAGCGGCCACTCGATTTTGTGTCCTTGGCCTCTATTTGCGACGTGTTTGTGCCTCGGGTCATGGTTCGACGTCCTGTGCGCGTTCCGGCCGGGACGGTGTCCCTGACCACGTATTTCCACGCCGATTCGGCTGGGTTGTCTGCCTGTGGAACGGCACACTTGCTGGGCACCGCCCATGCCTCGCACTTTGGCATGGGCTATCACGATCAGACCGCACAGGTCTGGAGCCCCGATCGCGTCTTGCTGGCCACCACGCATCAAGTGGTGTATTTCAAGGAGTAGGTGGACGGCCACCCTCCCAGATGCGCGTGCCGATCGAATGTTCTGACATGACAACCCACACATCGCCGCCGACACCCTTGCCTTACGAAGGGCTTCGAGTGGTGGAATTCACCCACATGGTGATGGGACCCACCTGTGGCATGGTGCTGGCCGATCTGGGGGCGGAGGTCATCAAGGTGGAGCCCATCGGCCATGGGCGCCATGGCGATGCCACCCGCGATTTGCTGGGTTCCGGTGCGGGCTTCTTCCCCTTGTTCAACCGCAACAAGAAGAGCATCGCCCTGGACCTGCAAACGCCCGAGGGGCTGGAAGCTGTGTTGCGCCTGATTGCCACCGCCGATGTGGTCAGTGAGAACTTCAAGCCTGGCACCATGAACAAACTGGGGCTGGACTATGCCAGCCTGAAAGCCC
>CANFMY010000066.1 GCA_947448375.1 Comamonadaceae bacterium
GGGGGTGCCGGCTGGTGCAGCCAATCCAAACCAGACCACCGCCTCGAAGTCCTTGACACCTTGCTCGATCACCGTCGGCACTTGGGGCAGTCCATCGAGTCGCTCGCGGGTGGTGACCGCCAGCGGGCGCAACTTGCCCGATTCCAGCATGGACGCCACTTCGTTGAGGTTGGTGAGCACCATGGTCACATGGTTGCCCAGCACCGCATTGGCGGCCAGTCCACCCCCCGTGAAGGCGGCGTAGGTGAAGTCCGTGCCCGTTTGGCGCTTCAAGGCCTCCCCGGCAATGTGCTGTGTGGTGGCAGGGCCCACCGTGGAATAGGACAACACACCGGGCCTGGATTTGGCGTCTATCAATAATTCGTTGAGGCTGCGATAGGCGCTGGCGCTGTTGACCGCAATCACCTGCGGCGAATGCGCCAGTTGCGCCACGGGTTCAAACGCACGCAGTCCGTCATACGGCAAATTGGTTCGCAATTTTGCGTTGATCGGCAAACTGTTGGCCACCACCAGCAAGGTGTAACCATCGGCGGGCGCCTTGGCCACCAAGGCGCCGGCAATCACGGTGCCGCCCCCCGGACGGTTCTCAATCACGACAGGTTGTCCCCAGCGCTTGGTCAGGCTCTGGCTGACCACACGCACCAGGGTATCAGCAGAACCACCGGCAGGAAACGGCACCACGATGCGCACGGGTTTGGCGGGGAAGGCTTGGGATTGCGCCAGCGTCAGACCTGCACTCAAGGCCATGGCGGCAATACCCATCCATTGCATGAAACGTTGCAAAGCGAGTCGGACCATGATCATGTCTCCATTACCGGTTGAGTCAAAGGCGACATGGCTGAAAAATCAGGCATGGCACCACTGGCGAATCCCACCTGGTCCAGGCTGGCCACTTCCAGCCGACCCTCTCGAATATGCAAGCGCGTGGCACCCTGCGTGTGCTCGTACAGATCGGGGTGTGACTGCAAAAATGCTTGCTGCTCACTCGCCGGCCGACTGGCCATGCCATTCACATAATGGTGCCCATTGCGCTCCACGTGGGTGATACCCAGGATGTTGACCAACGCCAGATCCTGCTGCAGCGACAAACCCGCCTGGACGGTGAGGTCCTCACCGGACATGAAATAGCGGTGAGTGCCTTCTTGGTTCCAGACAGCACACCGCCCTGCATTCAACAACGATCGGTATACGCCCTTGCAGGTTTTGCTCGAGATGCCGCTGTAACCGCATTCGCGCGCGCGCACAAACGCATCGAGCTCGCCATCCGATTCATCGATGATCACCGGCCAGCCCAGATCCGTGTGGCGCAGGTCGGTGCCCAGTGCGTTCTGACGGGTCACCGGCTGCTCGATGAAAAGAATGCTGGCATTGAGCCGATGCAGTGCGGGCGTGGCGCGCATGGCCTGCAGCAACTCGAGCAGCGCGGGCGCATGGGGGTATTGCTCATTCCCGTCAAGCGAGACATGGTAGGGGTGTGGCAAGGCATCCAGCACCTCGGCAATGCGCGTCAGCCGCTGCACATCGGCCTGCAACTGACCGCCCACCTTGAGCTTGAAGTAATGGTGGCCATAGTGCTGCACCACCTGCTCGAGCGATTCGGGCAGGCCATCGCCCACCGGTTCGGTGAGCTCCTCGGTTCTGATGGCGTCGAGCATGCCCACGGTATGACGGGCATGTAGCTGCTTGGCCGGCTGAAGTGTCGCCAGAAAGCGGCTCCAGTCGATCCCGGAAAATTCGGTCATGGAAGCATCCAGACCGAAGAGATTGGTCTGCACCGCACGATAAAAGCTGGTCTGCTGCAGCCGGCACAGCGCGTCCATCACCGCCCGATCTACCAAGGCGGGACCGTAGTTGGCAAGCAAGGGGTTATGGCCACGATTGGCACACACCTTCAGATGCGCGTGGTGGTGGCGCGCAAAGTGACCGAATGCGGTGGTGGCGCTCTCATCGGACAGATACGCTTGCTTGGCCAGATGCAGTACGTCGCGCTCCTGGTTGAAGTTGTCTTCGTCGCTCAAGGACTGGTTTTTATCGAACCACTTGGGCACGATCATCTCGGCACTGGCACCCCAGCTGGTACGGCCATCGCTGGTTTCAATGCGGGCCCTGACCGTGGCCTGGTGGCAGCGCCGCAGTGTGACCACGCCAAACCTGAAGGGCATGCGCAGCACCACCGGGTGCTCCAGCAATTCAATCTCGACAATCTTGAAGAGGAGACTCATGTCAGCGCCTCCATCAAACCGCGCACATAGCCGACCGACCAGGCTGCACAGCCCGGACCATCCGGCACATACACAAAGGGTTCCATGGCCACAACACCACGGTACCCTTGGGTATGGAGCGCCTCCACAATGGGCGCGAACCGCATGTCGCCTTGACCGGGTGCGCGGCGGTTGGGGTCATTGAGCTGCACATGGGCCAGGAGTCCGGTGGGCATCCAACGCGCGATCAAGGTGGGAATGTCGTCCGTCTCGGCACGCCCGGCCGAACTGGTGTCCAGCATGGTCTTGAGGGCCGGATGAGCCACTTCGCGCACCACGGCAGCCGCCTGCTCCAAGGTGTTGACCAGCGGCGTTTGATCGGAGGACAAGGGTTCAATGCAATAGGTCACCCCACAGCGCCCGGCGGCTTCAGCAGCCAGCGCCCAGGCCTGCGTGGCGCGCTGAAGGGCGTCGGCCATGGATTGCCCGGGCCACTGCTGGCGCTGACCCGGGGAGCCATGCACCAGATACGTGCCGCCCACGTCGGCACACACCTCGCACAGGTGGCGCATGACATCTACGGTGCGTTGCCACACCGCAGCATCCGGCGACGTGATGGAAAGGCCCTCGGGCTTCACCAGCAGCCAGTGCAGTCCGGTGATGGTCATGTCGTGTTGTTGGGCCGTGACTCGCAAGGCGCGGGCATGCGCGGGCGTCATCGACTCAGGCTCATCACTGACCGTGAAGGGGGCCAGTTCCAGTCCTTCATAACCCATGTGGCGCGCCAGCACACACTGCTGCTCGAACGACAGCGGCGCCAGTACCTCATTGCACAAAGCCAGTTTCAAGGCACTGCTCCTACGCTGATGACTTACGATTGAAGCTCAACCAACCCATGGTGACTCGCCATGCACGCGTCAGGCGCTGGTTGATGGCCGGCACATACATCAGCATGGTGATCACGGTGACCGCTGCCAGGATGGCACAGATGGGCCTTGTGAAGAAGGGCTCCAGGCTGCCGTCCGACAGCACCAGGCCCCGGCGCAGGCTCTTGTCCAGCAACTCGCCAAGCACGAGGCCCAGCACGAAGGGAGCCATTTCATAGCCACGGCGCTTCAGGAAGAACGCCCCGATACCAATCACCACCATGCAATACACATCAAACAAGCGTGAGGCAATCGCGAATGATCCCACCGTGCAGAGCACGAAGATGATGGGCATGAGCACGGTGCGGCGGATGCGCAAGACATGCAGCAAGGGACGCACACCAAACAAGCCAAACAGCAGAATGCTGAACGTGGCCATGGTGGTCATGGCCACCACGTCATACACGAACTGCGGGGTCTTGATCATCAGCATGGGGCCGGGCTGAATGCCGTGGATGATCATGGCAGCCATCAGCACCGCCGCTGGCGCAGAACCCGGAATACCCAAGGCCAGCGCCGGAATGATGCCGCCCGGAATGGCCGACATGTCGCCCGTTTCAGCGGCCATCAACCCATCGATCGATCCTTTGCCAAATTTTTCTTTTTCAGGGCTGACTGCTTTGGCCGCAGCATAGGACATCCAGGCGCCCGAATCTTCGCCGATGCCCGGCAAGATGCCCGTCACCACACCGATCACCCCCGAGCGGATCACTGTGCGCCAGTACTGGAACACTTCCTTGAAGCGCGGCAGGATGGAGTCGCGCATTTGCACCAGGCTGCGCTCAACCGGGTCGGACAGGGTGCTGAGCACCTCGGCAAAACCGAATGCACCAATGAGAGCCGGGATCAGCGCAATACCACCGGATAATTCGTCCCAGCCCCAGGTGAAGCGGTCGTAGGCGTACAAACCCTCTTGTCCGATCTGGGCCACGAGCAAGCCCAGACAACCCATGATCCATCCCTTGATGGGGTCTTCTCCCACGATGCTGCCCGACATGGCCACGCCAAACAAGGCCAGCCAGAAAAATTCGAAGGCACCAAAGGACAAGGCAATCTCGGCCAAAGCGGGTGTGAAGGCCGCCAGACACAACACACCGAACAGTGTGCCCGTGAAGGCGCCCGAGGTGGCAATGCCAATGGCGCGACCAGCCTGCCCTTGCAGGGCCAAGGCATAACCGTCGGCACACGATGCCGCATTGGCCGCCGTGCCCGGTATGTTGAGCAAAATGGCACTGCGACTGCCGCCATACAAGGTGCCCACGTAGGCACAAATCAGAATCAGGATGGCATCGTTGGGCGCCATCTTGATGGTGAGCGTGGTCAGCAAGGCTATGCACAGCGTGGCGGACAGACCCGGCATGCACCCCACCAGAATGCCCAGAAACGCCCCACCCAGGCCATACATCAGCGAGGCGGGGTTGAGAAAGCTGAGGTAGGACTGTCCCAGCAAGGCCAAACCGTCAAGCATGCGCGGTTCTCTTTCTATTCAAGGCAGACGCACCAGGAAAAACTCCTGGAACACCAGGGTGATGACCCAGCCGGCAATGACACCAATCAGCAAAGCCTTGATCACCACGCGTGAAACACTCAGTTCGGTCTTGGGATGCAACACCCCAATGGCCACCGTGAGGAAAATCGCGGCAGCGGCCCAAAAGGGCAACCCCCGCCCCACCAGTCCACCCGTGAACCCGACGCACAAGGCCAGCACCAAGCCGGTTCGCCATTGTGCGCTGGAAGTCTGTGTATCGGGGTCCGATGGCGTGGCGACCACGGCGTCCTGCATCCTTCCCCACGAGCGGAGCATCAAGAGCGCTGCGAAGAACATCAAGGCGACACCGAGCAAGCCTGGCAACAGACCCGGGACCGTGAAGGGGTGAGCTCCCTGGTTCTCCAGACGGTCCATGCGCCAGGATTCAAACAGGGTTCCCCCGCCCAGCGCCATCCAGAACACCGCATGCAGCATGTCCTGCTTCGGCGCGAACACCTTGGCCTGGGCATGCAACGGCGATGAGAGCACCTCCGTGTCGGAGGTGGCCTCTGCTGTAGGTTGCGTCATGTCCTGCACCCTGGATCAAGGACGTGCAATGCCCACCGTATCGGGAGACACCTTGGCTTTGCCACTGTCAAACAGCAACCAGGCGTTGGCCTGCACCGCGGGCATCACGGCCTGCACGGCTTGCGTCCCTTGGTACGGAGCAAACAAGGCACCCCGGCTGGTGGAATACTTTTTCAGCGCATCGCTCTTGCTGATCTGCTCGGTCCAGATTTTTTCCAGGGTCTTGACCACCTCATCCGGCACCCCATGGGGCACAAAAATACCGAAGTGGTTGGCCGGCGCCTTGAAGCCCGCCAGTGTGTTGCTCAAGGGCTCGATGGTGCCGAAGCCTTCCAGGTCCAGCGCCTTGTCAGACACAGTGGCCAGCGGGCGGATTCGCTTGCCGCGAATCATGTCGGCCTGCTCCACGGCCAGTTGGGTGGTGACTTCGGTTTCACCGGCCACCGTGGCCACCACGGCGGGGTTGCCCCCATCGTAGGTCACATGGCGGTACTTCACACCCGTGTTTTTCGCGATCAACTCCATGGCGTTGTGACCAGCCGAGGTCACGCCAGCGGTCGCCACCGTCACCTGACCCGGCTTGGCCTTCATGGCGTCCAGCAAGTCCTTGGCATTTTTGTATGACGTGTTGGGGTTCACGCCAACGACCTGCACGTTGGCGACGTTGAGAAACAGATGCCAGTCACTGATCTTGGTCTTGAGCATGCCCAGCGTCTCGTAACTGCCCAGATCCTGTGCTGCCCCGGCGGTCCAGGTGTAGCCGTCCTTGGGGGCATCGAGTGCGCTCTTGGTGCCAATGGAACCCGATGCACCGGGCTGATTTACGATGACCACTTTTTGGCCCAAGGCTTTCTCCACCTCGGCGGCAGTGACGCGGGTGACCTGGTCGGTCGAGCCGCCTGCGGCCCAGGGCACGATGATGGTGATGGGACGGGTGGGCTTCCAGTTCTGGGCTTGTACTCCGCCCAAAGAACCCATGCCCACAGCCAGCGCCAGGGCTTGAATGAGGTGTCGTTTTTGCATGTCAGTCTCCTTGTGTGTGAATCGTGATTGAAACTTGTGAAATCGGGTGTCGCCAAGGGGCATGGCGACGGAGTGTCTGGGGTTCGGTCAATTCAACCACCGAGCCAGATGCTCTCGAACGAAGCTGTCGTCGGTCAACTCGGGGTGATCGCGCGTGACCCGATCGAGTGCCTGGGCCTGGCCAGGACTCAACCCCTCTTGTGGATCCAGGCACCAGATGCCGTCGAGCAGGCCTTGTCGCCGCAAAATTTCATGGCATCCTGCGATGCAGCCCTGAAAGTCATGGTCGACGTCGAAGAGTGCGCTGTTGCAGTCGGTGACAGCCGCGTCCAGTGCCAGCATGTCGGCTGACACCATGGGCAACGTGGACGCCTCGCGGCATTGCTGAAACACACGGACCGCTTGTTGCGTCCAGACACTCCAGTGTCCCAGCAATCCACCGCGGATGCGCATGGTGACCGAAAGACCCTGCCGTTGCACCACATACGGCGTGAGCAAATCCAGCACGATGTGGTCATCGTTGCCGGTGTAGAGCGTGATGCGGTCCTCAGCGTGCGCGGCCACCACCCCCCGCACGACATCCAGCGTGCGGTAGCGATTGAACGGTGCCATCTTGATCGCCACCACCTGCTCGATTCGGGCAAAGGCTTCCCAGAAGTCCGCATCGAGCACCCGGCCACCCACGGCGGGTTGCAAGTAAAACCCGATCAGAGGGATCTCACGCGCCACTGCCTGGCAATGCGCCAGCAGTTCTTGCGTGCTGGCACTGCGCAAAGCCCCCAAACTGAGCAGTCCCGCGTGATAGCCGAGGGTTCGCGCCAGACGGGCCTCTGCACACGCCTGCGAAGTCGGTCCCGCCAAGCCTGCCACCATGGCCACGGGTCTGCGGCCTCCCAGGGGTTGCCAGGTCTGCGCTGTTTCCATTGCCAGTTCCAGCACTTGCGAATACAACCCGTGCTCACGAATGGCGAATTGGGTGGAGTGGACACCCACCGCCAGACCGCCCGCACCGGCATCCAGGTAGTAGCGGCTGAGCGCCCGCTGACGACGTACATCCAGATGCCGCTGAGCGTTAAGCGCCAGCAGATGGGCCGGTATCACCGTGCCAGCCCGCAACACATCCAGGGCAGTTTCAATAGTGGCCATCACGGACCTCGAAGTGGGTGGGTTTGCCCAGACTGCGATGACCTTGCGACACCCACGCGGCCGTCCAGTCGAGCAGGGTCGAGAGCGACACCTGCGGTGTCCCCCACCACGCATCAGCCTGGGCACAATCCACCAGCCAGGCCGTCGCTGCAGGTTCGCCCACAAACGTCACTGTCCGTCCCAGGCGTTGACCCAGTCCCAGGGCCGCCTCACGGATACTCACCATCGGACCACTGAGATTGAGCGCAGCCATGGGCGCACGGCAACGCGCCAACGCCAGCAAGGCACGCTCATTGGCCTCTCCCTGCCAGATCAGATTGGCATGCCCCATGGTGAGGGGGACCGGTTGCTGGTCCAAGATGGTTCGGGCCAGGTCATGGAGCACGCCATAGCGCATGTCGATGGCATAGGACAGCCGCAGAAGACACCCGGGCGTGGCCTGCAGGTGCGAGAAGTGTTCAAACAGACGCTCACGCGCCACGCACGAATTGGCGTACTCCCCGACCGGTGTGAGAGGCCAGGATTCTGAGGCCCCAGGTCCATCGACCGGCGCAAAGGGATAGACACAGGCTGTGGAGAACACCACGATGCGTGACTGCTGGTAGCGTTCGGCCACCAGCGCCGGCACATGGGCATTCATGGCCCACGTCAACCACTCGCTGCCCGAGGAGCCAAACTTGCGCCCGGCCATGAACACCACCAAAGGAGCGTCGGGCAGCGCCGCGATGGCCTCGCGCGACATCAAGTCAGCTTCGATGCACGCCACCCCATGCGACTCCAGGGCAGATCGCAAACCCGGCTCGCTGAATCGCGCCACCCCGATCACGCGCTTGTCGGGAGCAGCCCGCTTGGCCATGCGCGCCAAGGTCGGCCCCATCTTGCCGCCCACGCCCAGGATGATCAAGTCGCCCGGCAACTCACGCAGCGTATCGATCAGAGCAGCGGAAGGACGTGACATCACCTCCTCCAGATGGGATTCATCTGCGAATGCGGTGGGGAGTGCGAGGCTCACCTGGCCCCCCTGAAAAACGGAATCCACACCATGCTATACCTGCCAGGAGACATCAAAAGAATCGATTGGGCTTGAGGAAAAATCCCAGCACCAGCGCACCTTGCGGGGCATGCGCCGAATGCCGACTACCAGCGGGGCGCCAGACATAGTTGCCTGCTGTCACTTCGCCCTCGTGGTCCACCAGACTGCCCTGCAAGACCCAGCTTTGTTCCAGCTGGGTGTGCTCGTGGTCGGTCAGCACAGCGCCCGGCGCCATCTCGGTCAGCACCGTTTGAAGCCCGGTGGCCGGGTCTTCCATCAGCACCTTGATGCGAATGCCGGGAAAACGTGTGTCTTCCCACGGCAAGTCATCGACCTGCACATAGCGGGATGACAAGGGAGCTAATGCGGCATGCAGTACCTGCATGCCTGGCGTTTGGATGGACACGGGCAAGAACCCTTTCATTCACTGAACTGGGTGCATCCTAACCAACTGGTTACTTATTGCAAGTCTCACAAAATCAGGGTTGACCCTGTATTGGCCGATCAACGCACACGACAAGCCCCCCTTGCGATCGCTCAGGTTCTCACGTAAAAAAGCGTTTTTATCCATCAGGATCCTGCCCATGCGTACCCACACCCCTCTCCCAAGCCGAACCTTGAGCCTTGCGCTGGCGGCACTCATGGCGACAGCCTCGGCAGGCGTGACGCAGGCGGCCACGCCCTTGCCCGTGGCCGCGCCCGCGCAAGCGGGCTTTTCCGCCGACAGGCTCCAACGGCTGGATGCCTTCTTTGCACGCGAAATTGCGGCCAAACGCGTGCCAGGCGCTGTGGTGGCCATCGCGCGCGACGGCAAATTGGTTCACTACAAGGCTTATGGTCAGCGCGACCCGGTCAGTGGATCGCCCATGACGGTGGACAGCGTGTTTGCGTTGGCCTCGATGACCAAAATCTTCACCAGCGTGGCAGCCTTGCAATTGACTGAAGACGGCCGTTTGCCCCTGCGCAGCCCCTTGGCCGAGTACTACCCTGGCTTTGCGGCGATGAAGGTGGGCGTTGCGCAACCGGATGGCTCTGTGCAACTGGTCGATCAGAAACGTCCCATCTACATTCACGACCTCTTTCGACACACCTCGGGGCTGACCTACGGAGGACGGGGTGATCACCCGATTGCGAAGCTCTACCCGAATGGCACGCAACCGCCCTATGACGGTGACACCCAGGCGTTCATTGGCAACCTCACCAAACTGCCGCTGGTGCATCAGCCTGGTTCGGTGTTTGAATACAGTTTCTCGACCGATGTGCTCGGTGCTGTGGTGGAAAAAATATCCGGCCAGCGACTGGGCGAGTATTTGCAGCAGCACGTCTGGCAACCGCTGAACATGAAGAGCACCAGTTTCGAGCTGAGCGAACAGTTCAAACCCCGTGTGGCACGTGCATTCGCCAACAACCCCCTGGACGGCAAGCCACAGTCCATCCCCGTGATTGACAAGCAAACGCAGTTTGACTGCGGAGGAGCCTGCGCCATGGGGACCGTGGGTGACTACCTGCGCTTTGGTCAAATGCTGGTCAACGGGGGCACGCTGGACGGCAAACGCATCCTCAGCGCCCAATGGGTGCAGCACATGACGGCCAATCACCTGGGTCAGGACATCCACAACCGCGTGGCCTATGTGGAAGGCCATCGCGAAGGGTTTGGCTTCGGACTCGGTGTGGCCGTGCGAACCACCGCCGGTCTGTCAGCGGTACCAGGCAACGCCGGGGAGTACTCGTGGAATGGCGCGTATGGCACGCAGTTCTTTGCCGACCCCAAGGAAAAACTGGTGGTGGTGGTGGGCACGGCAGCCCCGGGCGATCTGCGCAAGTACTACCGCGAACAGGTGCAGAACCTGGTCTATGGCGCCATGACCCGATAAACCTGTGGCGAGCCACGCGCCTCGTGGCTCAGTTGGGCACCGTCGCTAGGCCTTTGCATCCACCAGGATGAAGGCCACCCGCGCCGGCTTGCCCGAGCGGTTGGCCCAGGCGTGGTGGGTTCCGCGCTGGATCAACACATCGCTAGCACGCAACACGGTTTCACCGTTGTCCATGATCGCCACGATCTCGCCTTCCAGCACGATGGCGTAATCCACCGTGGCCGTGCGGTGCATGCCCGGATGCTGCCCAGGTTGAGGTGCATGTTGCGCATCCTGGTACATGCTGCCGAAGGTGGCTTCCAGCATGCGCGCGAGTGCTTGCGGGTCTTGCGGTTCAGGCGGAAAGTCGATGATGCGCAGTACCGTACCTCCGGCAGGCGGTGACACACCCTGGTGTTGCGCAATCTGATCGGGTTCACTCACCGCCGAGGGGGCTGCACCCGTGCGCCACAAGTTGCTGACTCGATACCCTGGGCGCTCGGGCACCACCCGAACGGCCGGCGAGGGGCCGTCCTGAACGATGGACGATTGTCCCGATGCGTCATCCCCCGTGAGCACGCGTCGAATGGGCGGCAGGTTCATGTCAGTTTTTCTCCAGGTTCAGGCGGGGTATCAAATCGGCGTGCAACCGGTAGGTTTTTTGAATGCGCTCTTTGAACTGCGCGGCTGTCAAGAAGGCCGGCACCTGTTGCAGCGACTGCGCAGATTGTTTGAACCCGTCGGACTCCAGCACTTTTTGACACAGGCTTTGCAGTTTGGACAGCGTCTCGGGTGGTGTCCCGGCTGGCGCGTACAGTCCATTCAAACCGGGGATGACCGAGGGGTAACCCATTTCGGTGAGGGCGGGTACCTCGGGCATGGCGGGGTGACGCTTGTCTGACAGCACTGCCAGCACACGCAAGCCTTTGCCCTTGATGGACGACAGCGCCGGTGCGGCCGCGTCGAGTTGCCCACCCAAGAGTTGGGGCAGCATGGCGCCATCGCCCTTGAAGGGAATGCCGTTGAGTTCGATGCCCAGTTCTTTTTCGACTGCCGCCACGCCCAGATGGGGGACCGACCCGTTGCCGGCGTGTCCATACGAGAGGGTGCCGGGGGCCGCCTTGGCACGCGCCACCAAATCCTGCATCGACTTGATGGGGGACTCCTGGCGCACCGCCAGCGTGAAGACGTTTTCAAACACCTGACACACCGGCTCGACCTGCTCGTTGCGAAACGGCATCGTCTTCATCAGGAACGGGGAATTGGTCATGGCCGATGCCGGCGAGAACACCAGGGTGTGACCATCGGGGGCTGCGCGCGTCAAGGCGGTGAAGCCAATCGTGCCAGCACCGCCGTCGCGGTTGACCACCACCCAGGTTTGGCCCGTGAGTTGGGCTGCCTCACGGGCAAAGGCACGGCCTAGGGCATCCACCCCGCCACCGGCAGCATACGGCAGGATGACCTCAACATTGCGCTTGTCCTGCGCCATCACGGATGTGGCGCAACACACGATCAGCAGACTCAACCATTGATTCATGATGTTCATTCAGGTGGGGGATTGATTGCGCTCAGGGACTATTCAGCTTGAATGCCGATCTCGCGCGCCATGGCCTGGTAGAGCCGGGTCTCGTCGTCAAAGAAGCGTTCCAGTTCCTGCAGGGTCATGGGGGGTGCCGGGTCGCTTCCACTGGCCGCCGTCTGGGTCTGAAACTGGGGTTCGTGACAGGCCAGGGTCAATGCCTTGTGCAAGCGACGCACCTCTTCATCCGGGAGAGCGCGCGAGACAAAGACCGCGCCCCAGGTGCCATGCACAAAGTCGGCGAGGCTGCTGTCCAGCCTGGACAGCGGCACGGCCTCCGGCAAGCGATCCGACGCCACGGCACCGGTTGTGCCCAGCACTTTCACCTTGCCAGACGAAGCCAGATCGCGTACCGCACTTTGAGGCACAAAGGTGATGTCGATCTGACCGCCAATCAAATCCTGCAGCACGGGCGGCACGCCTTTGTAGGGCACCTGGGTCAGGGCAAAACCAGCCTTGCGCGCCAGGCGTTCGCCCAGCAGGTGGATCATCGAGCCGTTGCCAATGTGGCCATAGGCCAGCGGTCGCGATGCGCGTTGTCGAGCCAGGCTGATCAGTTCGCTCAGATTGCGAGCCGGCAGATCGGCGCGTCCCAGCAATACATAAGGGCCACGGGTGATCAGCAGCACGGGGCGAAGTTTGTCGCTGCTGTAGCGGGCGGCCTTGACCGAGATCGGCGTGAGGATGGACTCGGTCTGCGATGCGATCATCAGCACCGGGGTACCCGCCGGGGCTGACAACATCTTGTTCACCCCCAGTGAGCCTCCGGCACCCGGGAGGTTCTCCATGACCAAGGGTTGTCCCAACTCTCGCTGCGCAGCCACTTGCAACCGCCGAGCGAGCACGTCAGTCGGGTTGCCTGCCGGTTGCGGCACGATGAAGCTGATGGGTGGTCCGGAGAGAGATTGCGCCCTCACCCTGGCATTGCCCAGCAAGCCGGTGGCCAGCGCGCAGACCACCCATTGACGACGATGGATCATGTTCATCTCCTGGTGAGACAGGCAAGGCTCATCCCTCATCCCGCATCACGCTGTGCATCGATCAGCACAAAGGCAATTCGGGCAGGCTTGCCAGACCGGTTGGCCCAGGCGTGGTTGGTGCCGCGCTGAATCAGAATGTCGCCGGCCCGCAGGATGGTTTCCTCGCCCTCCATGATCGCGGTGATTTCCCCCGCGAGCATGATGGCGTAATCGATGGTGTCGGTTTTGTGCATCCCGGGATGGTCATTCGGCTGGAGTGTGTGGTCAGCATCCGGGAACAGACTGGCAAAGGTGGCGGCTTGCATGCGCTGGACTTCCTCCGGATTGGTTGGCTCGGGCGGATAGTCAATGACGCGCACCACGGTGCCCCGCGTGGGAGGCAAGACCCCTTGTTGCTCGAGGATGCTGTCGGGTGCATGGATAGGCGATGGTGACGCCCCGGTGCGCCAGACATTGGTCACGCGATACCCCGGACGTGCCGGCACCACCTTCACAGCCGGTGACAGCGCATCCTCCACAAAGATGGCTTTGCCATGGGCATCTTCACCGGTCACCACTCGCCGCACTGGCGGAAACAATTCGCTCATCTTGACGTCTCCTGAAAAGAATTGACTGCAGCCCAGGGCTCATTCCGCCTTGATGCCGGTTTCACGCACCACGGTGGCCCACTTGGCAATTTCCTGTTTGATGTAACGCGCAAAAGACTCTGGGCTTCCGCCCACCGGGTCAAACCCCACGGCGGCCAATTGATCGCGCACCGCCGGTTGCTGCAGCAGCGTTTCAATGTCTGCGTTGATGCGGGTCACCACCGCTTTGGGGGTGCCCGTGGGCACGAAGACACCCACCCAGGTGTAGTCTTCAAACCCGGCAAAGCCGGATTCGGCCACCGTGGGCACATCGGGCAGCGCACCGGTGCGCTTGACGCTGGTCACGGCCAGGCCTTGCAACTTGCCGCCCTTGACCAGGGCCACTGCCGCGGGCATGGCCACGCTGGCGAACTGAATCTCGCCCGTCAAGGCCCCGTTGAGTGCCGGCCCTGCGCCCTTGTAAGGCACGTGAAGGATAGGTGTCTTGGCGAGCACCTTGAACAAATACTCGGCCGACAGATGCGGCGTGGTTCCCGTGCCGGGTGAGCCGTAGCTCATCTTGCCGGACTTGGCGGCCTCCAGGGCGTCGGGCAGTTGTTTGGCCTGCAAGGATGCACCCGCCACAATGATGTTGGGACTGTTGGCCACATTGGCCACCGCCACCAGATCTTTGTCGAGGTTGTAGCCGGCCGTGGTGTAGAGGCTCGCATTGACGGCCACCGAACTGGTGTTGATCAGAATGGTGTAGCCATCGGGCGCAGACTTGGCCACCTGCGCACTGCCCACGTTGCCACTGGCCCCGGCGCGGTTCTCCACCACCACGGGTTGCTTCCAGATGGCCGAGAGTTTCTCGCTGAACATGCGCGCAATGATGTCGGTGGGCCCCCCGGGTGCGTAGGGCACGATGAAACGAACGGGTTTATCCGGGAACGACTGGGCCACCACGGGCGAGCCGATGAAGGCAGCCAGCACGCACATCACCACACAAGGTTTGAAATTCATGATTACCTCAATTCACCACACGACCACGGCAAGTGCCAAATCCAATGGATACAAAGCCTGGGGCCTCGCAGCGACCGCGAAAGCACACCTCGTCACCGGCGTGCAGATACTGACGTTGTTCTCCCGTGGGCAGTTCAACGGGTTGACGTCCATCCAGCGTGATTTCTTTCATGCAACCCAGTTCGCCCTGGACCGGAC
>CANFMY010000067.1 GCA_947448375.1 Comamonadaceae bacterium
AACCTGGTGCTCACCGACAAAGGACCGGGCAACACGTTTCCCTACATGCTGGCCTTTCTCAGTGCCAATCCCAGTCAACACCACCAACTGGCCATGGCACAAAGTCGCCCGGTCGGCACACCCAGCACGGTGATGCAACTGTCCTTCAAGGTGGACACACTGGACGATCTGCGCGAGGCGCGTCGTCGTGCTTTGGACAAGGGGGCCACCAAAATGCGCGGCCTCAACCACGGTAACGCCATCTCGATTTACTTCATGGACCCCGAGGACAACACGGTGGAGGTGTACCTGGATACCCCGTGGTACGTGGCCCAACCCCACGGCGACCCATTGGATCTGGACCATGCCGACGCCGACATTTGGCGCGAGACCGAGGCCATTGTGCGGGCCGACCCCACCTTCAAACCGGTGGAGCAGTGGTCTCGTGAGACGTTCAGTTGAGGTGAAGCGTTGTCCTGGTCCCTGACGGGGTGGACGCTCCCCCGATCTTCCCGGTAGGATCGGGGTCGTTTGCACCAATTTTCCATCGTCGATTAGAGCCAGGAGTCCACCCATGCTGTGCAAGAAACTTCACCATGCCGCCTTCCGTTGCCAGGATGCGGCACAGACCGTCAAGTTCTACACCGAGGTGCTGGGCCTGAAATTCACCCACGCCATGGGCGAGGACCACGTGCCCTCCACCGGCAAGTACAGCCCTCACGTTCACATCTTCTTCGAGATGGAGGACGGCAGCAACATCGCGTTCTTCGAGTGTCCACTGGACCCCGGAGAAACCTCGGGCCGTGACCCGCACACACCCGACTGGATCCAGCACTTTGCCTTCGAGGTGGCTGACATGGACACGCTGGTGCAAGCCAAAGCGGATCTGGAGGCCAAGGGCCTGAAGGTGGTGGGCCCCACCAACCACGACGATTTCATCACCTCGATCTATTTCTTTGACCCGTCGGGGCATCGTCTGGAACTCACCACCCGTACCTGTGTGGACCCTGTTCGCTTGAAAGCCTATGAGGATGAAGCGCCGATGGTGCTGGATTTGTGGAGCCAGACGCACGACTGGTCACAGCGCGAAAAGGTGTTTGGTACCAAGGATGGCTACGTTCGCTGAACCTGTGTCAGCTGAGTGCGCGTGACAAGTGAGTGTGCGTGAGAAGATGGACTCACCATGGCCGTGAATGATTTTCCTGTGGCAGTGGACATGACCACCGATGTGCTCATCGTGGGCTATGGCCCGTCCGGGGCCACGCTGGCCAACTTGCTCGGTTGCCGAGGTCATCGTGTGGTGGTCATCGATCAGGCCCTGCAGATTTACGACAAGCCCCGTGCCATCACGGCAGACCAGGAGGCGTTGCGCATCTTCCAGGAAATCGGGCTGGCCGACGAGATCACGCGCACCACCACGCCGCATCCTGGCACCGATTTCGTGGGCGTTAAGGGGCAGGTGATCAAGCGGTTTTACCCGGCCGATCCCCCCAACCCGCTGGCGTGGGACCCGTCGTTCATGTTTGTGCAACCGCAGCTCGAAGCCACGCTGCGACAAGGCGTGGAGCGGTTTGCGCATGTGACGGCGTTGACAGG
Source organism: Comamonadaceae bacterium (assembly GCA_947448375.1). Lineage (GTDB taxonomy): Bacteria > Pseudomonadota > Gammaproteobacteria > Burkholderiales > Burkholderiaceae_C > Limnohabitans. Next base: position 1,576 of record CANFMY010000067.1, read on the forward strand.
GCATGGCTTTCTGGACCAGCAGCAACTCGGCGACCACGTGCAGGCGCGCATCAAGCGCTTGTCCGATGGTCAGGTCATGACGGTGCAGGCCCGGTATGTCGTGGCTGCAGATGGTGCCACCAGCACGGTGCGCAAGCAACTCGGCTCACCCATTGAAGACCTGGCGTTTGACGAGTGGTGGATCGTGGTGGATGCCTGGATTCGCGGGCCGGTACAACTGCCTGAGCGCTGTGTGCAGTACTGCCGTCCTTCGCGGCCCGGCACCTATATCGTGGGACCTGCCAACCTGCGGCGCTGGGAAATCAAACTCATGCCCGGCGAAACGCCACAAGACTTTGCAGACCCTGCTGCGGTCTGGCGGGTGCTGGGCGAATTTGTGGAGACGAGCCATCTCGACCATTGCCGCACGGCGGTGTACCGCTTCCACGCCCTGGTGGTGGAACAGTGGCGCCAGGGGCGGGTGTTCCTCATGGGAGACGCTGCCCACCAGATGCCTCCCTTCCTGGGGCAGGGCCTGGGCGCCGGTGTTCGCGATGCCTACAACCTGGCCTGGAAACTCGACGCAGTGATGCGCGGACAAGCGCACGACGCCTTGTTGGATACCTACGGCGAAGAGCGTAAGCCTCATGTTCGAACAGTGGTTGCCCACGCCAAGACGTTTGGCTTGATCATTGGCGAATTGGATCCTGCGCGGGCTCGCGTCAGAGACCAGCAACTCGAGGCCGAGTTGCTGTCGGGCCAAGCGGTCACGGTGCGCCAAAAGTTCATCCCGGGTCTGGCCTGTGGCTTGATTCATCAGGAGTCAGACGGTTTGTTGAGTGCGGGTGCGGGGGCGTTGTGCATCCAGCCCTGGGCCAGAGCCTCGGTGGCGGATCCCTGGCGTCGCCTGGACGACTTGACGGGCGCTCGCTTCATGGTGCTGTCAACTTCGGCACAGTGGCTGGCGGGCTTGTCTGCACAAGATGTGTCTGACTGGCAGCGCCTGGGCGGTGTGTTGGTGCTCTTGGGCACGTTACCCTCTGCCGCGGTGCCCGCCCACGTGGTGTGCGTGGAGGAGCGCGATGGCTTGATGGCAGCATGGCTGCGCGAGCACGCCGCACAGGCACTGGTGGCTCGCCCCGATCACTATGTGTATGGGACCGCGCCAACGCCTGAGGGTATGAGTCGATTGATGCAAGAGCTGTCGAGTGCTCTCGGGTCCCCTTCATCGGTTGCAGCATGAGAGGCTGCAGCCCATTGTGTTTTTATTCAAGAAAGTAGCCCATGCTCAACAATCAAGTGGTTCTCGTGACGGGTGGCAGCAACGGCATTGGCGCCGACTGCGTCCGACAATTTGCGCAGCAAGGCGCGCGGGTGGTGATCGGGTTCAACCAAGGCCGTGATCGTGCCGAAGCGCTGATGCGCGAGTTACCGGGCGATGGTCATGTCGTCATGCACATTCCGCTGGAGGACAGTGCTGCTCATGCTGCCGTCGCGAAAGCGGTGGAGCAGTCTTTCGGGCGCTTGGACATCCTGGTGAACTCGGCGGGCTACACCCAGCGCATTGCGCACAGCGATCTGGACACACTCACGCCCGAGTTGTTCAACCAGTTGCTCACGGCCAACGCGGGCGGCACGTACTCGCTCACGCGTGCGCTGATGCCGTTGCTGAAGCAGTCGGGCGCGGGACTGGTGGTCAATGTCTCCTCGGTTGCGGCTTTTGCGGGTTCGGGCAGCAACATTGCCTACTGCGCGGCCAAGGCTGCCATGGACACGATGACCATTGCACTGGCCCGCGCCTTTGGTCCGGCGGTGCGGTTTGTCTGCGTGTCGCCCGCTTCGGTCGACACCGGGTTTGTCGGGGGTCGCACCCGCGAAGAAATTGAAAAAAAGGCGGCCAAATCGCCGCTGGGTCGTCTGGTCGTTCCCCACGATGTGGCGCTGGCGGTACTGGCTTGCGCCACGCACCTCAAAACCGCCACCGGCACCCGCATCGTCATCGACGGTGGCGCTTCGCTGTAACCCCCTGACAGGATGAACTGACATCATGACGCTCAAGCGCCGAACCGTATTGACCTCCATGGCAGCACTGGCTGCCCCCATGGCCTATTCCCAGGGCTGGCCCAGCAAACCGATTCAGCTCGTTCATGGGTTTGGCGCGGGGGGCAACGCCGATGTGATTGCCCGATTGGTTGCCCAAAAGCTGCAAGACCAGATCGGCAAGCCCGTGGTGGTGGAGATCAAGAGTGGAGCGGGAGGCATGATTGCCTCGAACGCTGTCGCCAAATCCGAACCGGATGGGCACACCCTGGTCATGCTGACCGGTGCCCACACCGTGTCTGCCGCCATGCGCAAGACATTGCCCTATGACCCGGTGAGCGATTTTTCGTTCATCTCCACCGTGACCGCCTTTCCCTTTGTGGTGGCAGTGCGAGCAGAGCATCCCGCCAAGAGCCTGGCCGATCTGGTGCAGATGGCCAAGGCGGCGCCCGGCAAGTTCAGCTTCAGCTCGGTGGGGGTGGGCTCCACGCAACACCTGGTCGGGGAGTTGCTGGGCGGTACTGCCGGGGTGCAACTGTTGCATGTCCCTTACCGTGGCGGCGGTGCGCCGGTGCAATCCGTCCTGGCGGGCGAGGTGGATCTGTTGATTGACACACCCACTGTGGCGCTACCGCATGTGCAGGCGGGCAAGTTGCGCGCGCTGGGGGTGACAAGCGCCACCCCCTGGCCCACGCTGCCCGGCGTGGTGCCGGTGGCACACACGCTGCCGCAGTTCGAGGTGCGCTCCTGGCTGGGACTGGCTGCACCGGCGGGCCTGCCGGCCCCCCTCGTGCAACGTCTCAATGTGGAAGTGCAGAAGTTGCTGCAACGCCCCGACGTGATTCAAACCCTCACCCTGGCGGGCAGCGCTGCGTCTTACAGCACGCCACAAGCCATGCAGGACATGGTGCAGAACGACATTGCCCGCTGGCGCAGCGTGATCGCCCGTCGCAACATCCAGCTGGAAAACTGACCTGTCAGCCTTGTCCTGGGGCCATAACGGGACTTACCTGATAAGGCAAGTGGGAAGGGCATTTCCCTCGCAGGCGGTGGGGTGTCGCCAAATTGAATCAAGTGATTGAATCGGTTGATATAATTTTCGCCATGACATCGATCTACCGACAGCCTGGCTGTGCCCGGCTGTAGTTGGATCAACCGACTCCAGGAACTTTTGACATGAATTACGGCCTGACCAGCGACCAAGAAGCGATTCGTGACCACGTGCGAGCTTTGCTCGATGAAGTGTGCTCCATGGACTATGTCGAACAGTGCGACGCCAACGCCAAGCCGCCGCGGGAAGCTTTTGAAGCGCTGGCACGTCATGGCTGGCTGGGCTTGATTGCACCCCAGGAGTACGGGGGGGCCAGCGGCAGCCCCACCGACCTGGCTGTGCTGCTGGAGGAGACGGGCAACCATTTTGAAGAGCTGGGGTTGTGGCTGTTTCGCAGCTACACCTTCGGTTGTTATGCCATTCTGAAAAACGGCACCGAGGCTCAAAAGCAGTTCTTTGTTCCCAAAACCGTGAATGGGGATTTCACCTACGCATTTGCCTTGACCGAGCCGGATTCGGGCTCTGACGCTGCGTCCTTGCGCACCCGCGCCGACCCGGATGGCGATGATCACTTCATCATCAATGGCCGCAAGCAATTCATCTCGGGCATGGACATTGCCGACTATGCGCTGGTGGCACTGCGCACCAACCAGCAAGCCAAGAAGCAACTGGGCATCAGCACCTTCCTGGTGGACACCAAGCTGCCGGGCATCGAGGTGCGCCGAATCAAGACACTGGGTCAGCATTCCATTGGCACCACCGAGGTCACGTTCACGGATGTGCGTGTGCCTCGCAGCGCCTTGCTGGGCGAGCTCGACAAAGGCTGGTCCATCTGTGAAGACACCTTGCGCTATGAGCGCTTGTGTCTGTCCGCCGCCCGTATTGGCGCAGCTCGCCGTGCGTTCGAGTTTGCATTGGACTACGCCAAGACGCGCATCCAGTTCGGCAAGCCCATCGGATCTTTCCAGGTCATTCAGCACAAGTTCGCCGACATGAAGGTGATGCTGGACACGGCCCAGACCATGGTGCGCCGCTACGCGTGGCTGATGGAAAACGGTCAGGCCGAGCGAGCCGATACGGCCGTGCTGAAGTACTGTGTGGGCGAGACCTTCAAGTCCATCTCCGACACCTGTCTGCAAGTGCTGGGCGGATACGGCTATTGCAACGAATACCCGATGCAGCGTTTTTTCCGCGACTCTCGCCTGGCCACCATTGGAGGGGGCACCTCCGAGATTCAGAAAAACATCATTGCGGCGTCGCTGGGTTTGTAACCCAGTCGTGCGCCAGTTGCAGCGCATGGTCCAGCGGGTGGTGATCCACCACTGTGCTGACCAGGCCCCACTGCCTGGCCCGCTCGGCGTTGATCAGGCGTCCCGTCAAGGCCAGGTACGACAAGGCCCGGTGCGAGGCCATGAGACCGACCGATTTGACGATCTGCCCGCCGGGTACAAAGCCGAAGTTGATTTCCGGCATGCCCAATCGAGCGTCGCGTTGAGCCGTGACCACCTGTGAGCATTGCAAAATGGGCAATGCACCGCCCAGGCAATAGCCCTCAACCGCGGTGAAGATACGTTGCGGCATCTGCCGCAGCAGGTGACAGCGCCAGTTTTCAGTCGCGGCGCGGGCGCGGCGCAACTCGTCGGCAGGTCGGGTGGAGCTGTCAAAAAAGTCCTTCAGGTCCATGCCAGCACAAAAGTGCCCCCCTATTCCATGGAACACCAGGGCGCGTATGTCTTCGCGGTATCGCGAGTCGAGCAATACTTGCTCCAGAGCCAGCGTGAGTTCCACGCCAATGGCGTTGCGTTTGTCAGCGCGATCGAGTCCGATGATTCGAATGCCGCTGCTCAAGTCTTCAATTTTCAACATGCTTCAACCTCCCAGGCCTGGCTTGGATTTGCCCGCCAGAAAGCTCTGCACACCCGATGCACGAGCCGACGCAGTGCCGGCTTGCCGTGATTTGAGTTCCGCAAATTTGGCCGCCGTGAAATTGACGGCTGCATCCCAGCTCATGGTGCCCACGTGGGCCACGGTCTCCTTGGTGAATTGCAGGGCCAGGCGATCCTTCTCCACCAGCGAGCGCGCCAGATTGTGGACTTCTTGCTCCAAGGTGTCAGCGGCACACGCGAGGGTGATCAGCCCATTCGCTTCGGCTTCAACGCCCGAGAACGTGCAACCCTGCACGTGCAACTCAGCCAAGGTGGTGGCTTGCATCCAAGCAGGACCCGGCAGGCACGCCGGGTGGCAAGCCAGCAAAGGGGCATCGGGTGCTGTCAGCATGAACTCGGCGTTCTCGGCCGCCAAGACCAGGTCGCAGCCTTCGATCAACTTGACAGCGGCTCCATGGCATGCGCCGCTCACCACGCCGATGACGGGCTGAGGTTGAATCTTGAGCAGTCGGCTTCTCCATTGATGCAGGCACTCCAGCGCTGTGCGTGCTCGCGGCAAGTCGTGGCTGATCAGGTGCGAGAAGTTCTCCTGGTCCAGACCGGTGGAAAACTGCGCGCCTGAACCACGCAGCACCACCACACGGACCTCCTCGCGCACTGCCAGGCGTTGCAGCAAATCGTCCAGTGAGGTCAGCATGTCGCCGGTCAGGGCATTGCCGCGTGTGGGCGCGTGCAGGCTGATCGTGAAAACGCCATCCTCCAGTTGGGTGTGGAGGGCGGGGTGGGGGGCAACCGGCGTGTCAGGCATACAGATCAGAAGTTCGCAGTCAAAAAAATCAGGAGGGTCAACTGGATGCCAGACGGGGGCACTGGCGGGCATGACAGTAGGGCATGACAGAAGGCGGGCTGGTGTTAGGTGGCAGCACGGAAACCGGCCGCCGCATACGCCACGAGTTGATTCAGCGCCACCGTCCAGTCGCGTGTATCCACCTGCTCATCGGTCAGGGATTCGATGCGACCCGGCAACGCCATGGTGTAGACCATGGAACCCAGCAAGAAATGAAAGCGCCAATTCAGCTCTTCGGCTGGCAGCTGGGGCAGGGCCTTGCGCAGGGCCTCCAGGGTGAGTCGGCTGGAGTGGTTGAAGGTCTTGTCCAACACGTGTCGCCGCACGGCTTCATTCTCAAACGACAGGCGCGCGCGTAGCCGGGTGAAGGCGATGCCTTCGGGGGTGCTGAGGGCTTCCAGGGCGGGTTGAAGAAAGGCGCGCAGCACATCCTCCAGCACCGGACGGCCTTGGCGGTTGTATCGCAGCGCTGACAGCAAAGTCAGACGCTGTTGGGCAATGGGTTTGGCGCGCAACTCGAACAATTGCTCCAGCACGGCCAGCTTGGAGCCGAAATGGTAGTGAGCTGCCGCACTGTTGACGCCCGAGGTGGAGGTGATTTCGCGCAGACTCACACCATCCACCCCGCGCTCGCTGAACAACTGCTCGGCAGCCAGCAGGATGCGGTCGGGCGTGCTCAGAGGCGGGCGAACATCAGGCTCTGCAGCAGGGCGAGCAGTGGAACGTGAGCTCTTGGTCATGGAGGCGTCGAGGGCGGTATTGCCGCGATCTGGAGCGAGGTTGATGGAGGTCTTGATGGAGCCCTGGTGCCGGTGCACGGGATCGCGTTGACTTCAATTAAATCATATGATTTAATCGTTTGAAACAAAAATTTAGAGGGACCCGTTGACTGACATGGCTTCGGTCACGTGCAATCCCTCGCTAACGCATGACAGGTCGCGATGGGTGAAAGTCACTACGAAACGATAGTCCTGGAGCAACGCTCGGCCGTGGCCGTGGTGACACTCAACCGGCCCCAGTCCATGAACGCCATCAACGTGCAGATGCGGCGTGAACTCCATGCGGTCATGAGCATGCTGCGGCGCGACACCGCCGTCGGGGCGGTGGTGTTGACCGCAGCGGGTGACAAGGCGTTTTCAGCCGGCATGGATTTGCGCGAGTTCGCCCAGGTGCTGGCTCAAACGCCGTTGCCAGAGCTGCGCCGCTTTCGCTGGGAGCCCGGTGAAGGTCTGGCAGACTTTGACAAGCCCCTCATTGCGGCCATCAATGGCCTGGCCATTGGCGGTGGTGTCGAGTTGAGTTTGATGTGCGACATCAGTTTTGCTGCGCATTCAGCCACTTTTGCATTTGCCGAAGTCACCCGTGGATTGATACCAGGCAACGGGGGCACACAGCGACTGACGCGTCGCATCGGTCGTTCCAAGGCGCTGGAGATGGTGTTGTCAGGCCGAACCGTTCTGGCCGATGAAGCACTGACCATGGGGCTGGTGGACCATGTGGTCGCGGCTGACCAATTGCTCGACCGTGCGGTGGGCCTGGCCCAGCAAATAGCCGCCAATGCTCCTGTCGCGGTTCGCGCCGCCAAGTCTGCCATCGTGCGTGGCGAAGATCTGTCGCTGCAAGACGGTCTGAATCTCGAGCGCGATCTGGCCACCTTTTTGTACACCACCGACGACGCCAAGGAAGGCCCCCGTGCCTTTGTCGAGAAGCGCCCGCCTCATTGGCAAGGACGTTGAGGAATTCCGAATGAAGCTGTTTCGAACCTTGCTGTTTGCACCGGGCGCCCGGCTGGAGTTGTTGACCAAGTCGCAGGGCGGTCAGGCGGATGCGCTGATCTTCGATCTGGAGGATTCGGTGCCGCACAACGCCAAGGACGAGGCGCGTCGCAATGTGGGGCAGGTGCTCCAGGAAGGGCTGCGCAAGCCCATGTTTTTGCGCATCAACAACCCCAGGGCCGGCGACTACCAGGCCGATCTGGCTGTGCTGGCCACCCAGGCTGCGCGGGTCAATGTCATGGGGGTCATTCTGCCCAAGGCTGAACTCACCAGCGACATCGAGCAAGTGGGGCACGCACTCACCGATATCGAGTCGCGCTTTGGCATGCCCTTGGGGTCATTGAAGATTCTGCCCTTGGTGGAAACCTGCCTGGGATTGCGCAACACCTTTGACCTGTCCTCGGCTTCCTCGCGGGTGTGTGGCATGTCATTGGCCAGTGCCGAGCAGGGCGACTTCATGGTGGACCTGGGTGGCCGTTGGACACCGCAGAGCCTGGCCTTGTCGTATCCCCGTAGCAAGATGGTGGTGGACGCGCGTGCGGCCGGCCTTCAGTGGCTGGTCGATGGCGTGTTCATGAATCTGCAGGACCTGGACGCTCTGCGAGTTGAATGTCAGCTAGCACGCGAACTGGGGTTCGTGGGCAAGATGGCCATTCACCCCTCGCAAGTGGAGGTGATGCAGCAGGTGTTTTCGCCCAGCGAATCGGACATCGCGTATGCGCATGGCCTGCTCGCGGCGTTTGCCGAGGCCGAGGCGCGAGGTCTCGGGGCTGTGCGTTACCAGGGCATGATGGTGGACTACGCCAATGTGCGCCTGGCACAGCGCACCTTGTCCCTGGTGGAGGCCGCATGAGCACGGGGTCGAGCACGCCGCCGGCTTTGCTGCCTTTTGCCTTGACCAGCGAGATGATTCGCTGGGAATATCCCTCGCTCCAAACATTGGCCGACATCGAGGCCATTGAAAAAATTCCGCTCGAGCAGCGCATCACCCGCTGGGACTTTGCGCAAAACCTCCTGGACGGGTGTCGCTTGCAGCCGGACCGTGCGGCGATTCATGCCACGCACCTGGGCGATATCGATGGACCCCTCCAGACCTGGACCTTTGCGGATCTGGAGCGGCATTCAATCCAGATCGCCAACTTGCTGAGAGCCCGAGGTGTCGGGGCAGACGATGCGGTGGCCATCATCGGGCCCACCGTGCCGGCCATGTTTGCCATGCTCATCGGCGGTATGCTGGCCGCCCGCCCCTTTCCGATCAACTGGATGCTGGATGCCTCATCTTTGCGCGACCTGATTGTGCAGTCAGGTGCCAAAGCCGTGGTGGCCCTGGGTCCCACGCCCGGTTTTGAGGTGTGGGAGCATGTGCAACAAGCCGTGGAACTGTTGCAAGGGCGTGTGCCCGTGTTGACGGTCCACGACCCGTTTGGCCCGGCGCACCCCCACGATTTGCTGAGTGCAGCCAGCGAACACCCCGGCGACCGGTTGACCTTCGATCGACCTGTTGCGCAGCGCGACAGTGTGGCATGTTATGTGCACTCCGGCGGTACCACCGGCCATCCCAAGATCGTCAAAATCCTGCATGGTGGCATGGTGTTCCGACAATGGGCGGCCAGCCTGGGGTTGGCCTTCACGCCCCATGATGTGGTGCTGTCGGACACACCGCTCTTTCACATCGGCGGTCTGCTGGTGCGCGGATTGGTCAGCACAGCGGATGGTCACACCACCATCATTCCCAGCATGCACGGGGCGCGCGACAAATCCTACATTGCCAACTACTGGCGGTATGTGGAGCGCTTTGGCATCACGCAAATTTCCGGCGTGCCCACGACCTTGTCGGTGCTGGCCAAGCAGCCCCCGACCACCGAGAACATCACATCCTTGCGCCCCTTCTTTGCCACCGGGTCAACGGCCATGGCGCCGTCCATTCAGGATCGCATCGAGGCGATCACGGGCGCTCGCACCTTGCAAAGCTATGGGTTGACCGAAAACACCAGTCATGCCACGCTGGACCTTCGTGACGGCGAGATACGGCGGGGCTGTTCGGGTATCCGGGTGCCTTACGTGCAAGTGCGCATTGTCAGCATCAATGACCACGGCGTGATTGAGCGCGACTGCGGCGTCAATGAAATCGGCATGGTGGTGCTGCGAGGACCGGGCATTGCGGGGGGGTATCTGGATGTCGACCACAACCAGGGCGTGTTCCTGCCGGATGGCTCGCTGGTCACCGGCGATCTGGGCAGCCTGGATGAGGAGGGATATATACGTATCAGCGGGCGCAAAAAAGACTTGATCATCCGGGGAGGACACAACATCGAGCCCCGTCTGATCGAAGACGCCTTGCTGCAATGTCCCGCCGTTGCCTTGGCGGCTGCGGTCGGCAAGCCGGATGCCCATGCGGGTGAACTGCCGGTGGCCTACGTGCAGTTGCACCCGGGCGCCAGCATCACCGAGCAGGCCTTGCTGGAGTTTGCTGCAGCCCATATCCCCGAGCGTCCGGCGGTGCCCAAGGACATCTTCGTTCTGGATCGCCTGCCGCTCACGGCGGTGGGCAAGCCCCAAAAGCATTTGCTGCAGATCGATGCGGCAGAGCGTGTGTTTCGCCAGGTCTTGCAACCCGTGCCTGGCGAGTGGTCGCTCAAGGTGGCCACATCCGGCGGTGGCTTGCTGCTCAACGTGGGCCTGAAGGGCGGCGGCGCGCAGGCGCGCGGCCAAGTGGACTCCCTCTTGAGCGCCTATGCGGTTCGCTATCACGTGGACATGTCGTGAAAATTCTGGACATCCGTGAACTCAGTGTGCCGTTGCGCTCGAGCATGCGCAACGCGGTGTTCGACTTCAGCGAGATGACCACGTCCGTGGTGGCCGTCATCACGGATGTTCAGCGTGACGGACATCCGGTGGTGGGTTATGCATTCAATTCCACCGGGCGTTACGCCTGTGGGGCCGTGATGCGGGCTCGCATGATTCCGCGGTTGTTGAAGGCGGATCCTGACAGTTTGCTCGACCCCGCCTCGGGACTGATCGATCCGGCCCGTGCATTGGCCTGCATGATGCAGCGTGAAAAGCCAGGGGGGCACACCGAACGGTCGATTGCGGTCGGGACGATTGAAATGGCCATCTGGGACGCGGTGGCCAAGGCGCAGGACTTGCCCTTGTACGTGCTGCTCGCGAAGCAATTCAATGAGGGGCGCTACCCTGACAAGGTGCCTTGTTATGTGGGGGGCGGCTGGTACGCGCCCGGCAAAGGCTTGCCCGAGCTGTGTGACGAAATTCGCCAGCGGCTGGATCAAGGCTACACCACCATGAAAATCAAGGTGGGTGGGGCCAGCTTGTCTGAAGACTTGCAACGTGTGGAGGCAGCCCTTGGGGTGGTGGGTGCGGCCAGTCGTCTGGCTGTGGATGCCAACGCGGGTTTCTCACCGCAACGCACGTGGGAATACGCCCGAGCACTCGCGCCCTATGGCTTGCGTTGGTTCGAGGAGCCGACCGATCCGCTGGATTACCAGCTGCTGTCCGAACTGGCTGCTGAATATCCGGGCACCCTGGCCACCGGCGAGAACCTCTTTTCCACACAGGATGTGCGCAATCTGTTGCTGTTTGGCGGATTGCGGGCTGGGCGCGATATTCTGCAAGTGGACATTCCCCAGTCGTATGGAGTGGTGCAATTCACGCGCACGCTGGAGGTGCTCCAGCAACAGGGCTGGTTGCCTTCACAAGTGTTTCCGCATGCGGGCAACCTCATGACCCTGGCCACGGTGGCCGGTTTGGGGTTGGGAGGGTGCGAGGCCTACCCCGGCGTCTTTGGTGTCTTCGCGGGATTTGCCGACGATGCGCGCGTGGAGGATGGCTTCATCACCCTGTCGCAACGACCCGGCATTGGGTTCGAAGGTCAGCAGGCCTTGCATGACGTCATGAAGGGCTTGCTATGACGCCAGGCGCGGCTCAATGGAAGTCTCAGTGGTATGCCCATCCAGAGAGAGTCAGCGCATGACTGGGCCTTGAGTGCCGACGGGTCAAGAACAGTCAAAAATAGCCCATCACCATCAGCGAAACAAAAAGAGGAGACCAACCATGACACATTCATCAGACAAGCAACCCGTGCATCTCAAGCGCCGCCCGGTGCTGGCCTTGATGGCGGCCACCCTGGCTGCGCCGCTGAAGGCGCAAACCTCATGGCCTGACAAGCCCCTGCGCATCGTGGTGCCCTTTGTGCCGGGGGGGCCGCCCGATACCGTGTCACGCCTCATCCTGCCCAAGCTGTCGGAATTGCTGGGTCAACCCATCGTCGTGGACAACCGCGGTGGGGCCGGGGGCAACATCGGCAGCCAGATCGTGGCCAAGGCGCCTCCAGATGGCAACACCATCCTCATCACCTCGGCGGCCTTTGCGGTCAACACCAACTTTCCGGAATCCGGGTACAACGCCGAGCGCGATTTCATTCCCGTCACCATTGTGGCCACTCAACCCAATGTGATCGTCTCGCATCCCAGCCTGCCGGTGCGTACCCTGCCCGAACTCCTGGCAGCGGCACGTTCGACCCCCATGGCCTTTGCCACGCCTGGCAGCGGCACAACGCCTCACCTGACAGCCGAGAACCTGTTCAACCTGACGGCCAAACTCAACATGACGCCCATCCATTACCGGGGTGCCGGGCAGGCGGTGGGGGCTGTGGTGGGGGGCGAGCCCAAGGTGGGATGTCTGGCCATGACGGCCCCCATGCAAAACATCAAGGCTGGAAAGTTGCGTGCACTGGCTGTCACCAGCGCTCAGCGACTGGCCGTGTTGCCCGATGTGCCCACACTGGCTGAACTGGGTTACCCCGACATGCTGGACTACACCTGGGTGGGCGCTTTCCTGCCCGCTGGCACACCGGCTGCCATCCAGACCAAGTGGTACGAGGCGTTAGTCAAGGCCCTGGCCCAACCGGAGGTCAAGGAAAAAATTCAAGCCCTGGCATTTGAGTCCATCGCCGAACCGCCTGCTCGCACGGGTGACTATGTGCGCTCGGAAGTTCAACGCTGGGGCCAAGTCCTTCGCCGCACCAACATCAAGCCCGAGTAACCATGACCTCACCCCGCATCACCCGTTTGCCCGATGACTTCCGCTGGCCCGGCGGCCGCCGTCTGGCCGTCATTTTCAACATCGCCTACGAGGCCTGGTCCGACGGACAAGCACCTGGCATCGGCCCCATGGGCAACGTGCTCAAGCCAGGCTTTTTTGACACCAATGCCCATTCGTGGGCATCGTTTGGTCTGGTGCGCGGTATTCATCGTCTGTTGGACATTGCACAAAAGCACGGCGTGAAAACCAGCGTCATGCTCAATGGCGTGATTGGCGAGCGAGACCCTCAGACCATTCGCCGACTGGCCGAGTTGGGCCACGAGATCGTCAACC
>CANFMY010000068.1 GCA_947448375.1 Comamonadaceae bacterium
GTAGATGGCCACTTGCAGAAACACTTCCTGAATTTCCTGTTTGGTCAGGCCGTTGTTGATAGCGCCACGCACGTGCAGTTTCAACTCGTGCGGACGGTTCAGCGCGGCGATCATGGCCAGGTTCAGAAAGCTGCGGGTGCGACGCTCCAGCCCCGGGCGGTTCCAGATTTCGTTCCAGCAGTACTCGGTGACGAGTTCCTGCATGGGCATGTTGAAGTCGTCGGCATTCTTGATGGAGTTGTCGACGTAGTCGGCCCCGAGCACCTCGCGGCGGGTTTTCAGACCTTTTTCAAATGATTCGCGGTTCATGTGGATTCTCCTGATGAAGTTCAAACGGAATGACGTCATGCCCGTGCCTGGATGGCGATGGCGTGACCGGTGACGGTTGGCAGGCTGTCAACACGGTGACGTCATGTTATTGATTGTCTGACAATCGGTCAATATTATTGACAGATGATGACGGGGATTGCAGAATGCCTCCGGTCAACCACCGCATTACAACCACTGAACGAGGAGAGATCATGGAATCCAAGCGCAACACACCGGTGTCCCCGCAACGCCGCCGCATGCTCGGCGGTCTGGGCGCAGTCGGCCTAGCCAGTGCACTGCCCTTGAGCGTTCGCGCTCAGCCCAAGGCCGTCAACGTGGGCGTGATTCTTCCGCTCTCGGGGGGCAATGCCCAGTTCGGCATCAACTCGCGTCAGGGCATCGAGCTGGTGGCAGACGAAATCAACGCCTCCGGCGGCCTCAAAGGGTTGGGCGGCGCCAAGATCAATCTGGTGGTGGCCGATTCCACGTCCACGCCCACCAACGCTGCCACGGTGGCCCAGCGCATGATCGGCGAGAACGACTGCTGCGCCATTCTGGGTGCATTTGCCTCGTCGCTGACCCTGGCCATTTCCGAAGTGACCGAGCGCCGTCGTGTCCCGCTGATCACCATGTCGTATGCCGACCAATTGACGGGGCGCGGCTACAAAAACGTCTTTCAGGTCACGCCCAAGGGCAGCGTGATCGGCAAGGCGCAGTTTGATTACGCGGTCGAGTTGGCGGGCGGTTCGTCCAAAGTCAACAAGGTCGCCATCCTCTTCGAAGACACCGCGTACGGCACCTCCACCGCCTCAGGCCTGCGCGCTGCTGCCAAGGCGGCCGGCGCCGAGATCGTGATGGACGAGGCGTACCCGCTGGGCATCACCGACGTCACCCCGCTGGTTAACAAACTGCGCGCATCCCGTGCGCAGATGGTGTTTCCGGTGTCCTACCTGAATGACTCGTTGCTGATTGTTCGCGCACTGCGCCAGCAGCGCTTGAACATGCCCATCGTGGGCGGATCGGCGGGCTACGTCATTCCCGACTTCGAGAAGGCGCTGGGCGATTACGCCGATGGCGTGCTCTCCATCTGCTCGGCCAACTACGACCTCGACACCAGCATGACCGAGCGCTATCGCAAACGCTTCAACGCCTTCATGGTGCACGAGGCCGTGGAGCACGCGGTTTCGCTGGACGTGCTGGCGCAGTCGATCAACATCGCCAAATCAGCCAAGCCTGAAGACATCACGCAGGCACTGCGCAGTCAGACCTTCAAGGACGGTTGGGCCAAGACCATGACCAACGGGCAGATCAAGTTCGACGAGTCGGGCCTGAACACCTACGCCGAACCGGTCATGGTGCAGTGGCAAAAGAAAGAACTGGTGACGGTGTGGCCCAGCAAGTACGCCAAGGGCAAGCTGATCCAACGTAACGCCTGAGGCTCGCATGGCACTGTTGCAAGCCATCCTCGATGGGCTCATGCTCGGCGGTGTCTATGCGGTGATATCGATCGGGCTGACGCTGGTCTTCGGCGTCGTCTCGATCGTCAATTTTGCCCAGGCGCAGTTTTTGATGGTGGGCATGTATGTCGCCTACTTCGCCTGGCGTTTTCTGGGGCTCGATCCGCTGGCCGGTTCACTGCTGGCGTTTGCGGTGGTGTTTGTGCTGGGCTATCTCATCCAGCAGCAGCTCATTCGACGGGTGCTCAAGGCACCTGAGGTGGCCCAGATTTTCCTCACGGTGGGCATTCTGATCGTGCTGGAAAACCTGGCGCTCATCAGCTTCGGTTCCGAATTCAAGTCGGTGCAGGTCTGGTATCAGAACGAGTCGCTCGAATTCTTTGACTTGATGGTCAGCATGCCTTACGCCATTGCGTTTTGCGCGTCGGTGCTGGCGGGGCTGGTGATCTGGTGGGTGCTGGCCAAGACCTGGTGGGGCCGCACGGTGCGTGCCACTGCGCAGGACCCGATGGCGGCCAAGCTGATCGGGATCGATCCCGACCAGGTCTACCGCCTGGCCTTTGGACTGGGCGTGGGACTGACCGCTTTTGGTGGCGCCATCATCCTCCCTTACCTCACGGTGTCGCCTGCGGCGGGTGAGCAGTTTGGTGTGCTCATGTTCACCGTGGTGGTGCTGGGTGGGTTGGGCAATGTGCTGGGTGCTGTGGTGGGTGGACTGGCAGTGGGCATCATCCAGTCCGTGTCGGGCCTGTACCTGCCACTGCAGTTGCAAAACCTGGTGTTGTTCGTTGTCTTCATCCTGACCCTGGCCCTGCGTCCTGAAGGTCTGTTGCGTCACAAGTCATGAATCGAACTCTTGCTTACATCGTGCTCGCCGTCATGGGCGTGTGCATCCTGCCGTGGCTGGTGTCCGAAAACGGCTATGTGTTGCGCGTCATGACCTTGCTGATGCTGTTTGCCGCCATGGCCCAGTCCTGGAATATCGTGGGCGGCCTGGCCAACCAGATTTCACTGGGCCACGCCGCCTTCTTCGGTCTGGGGGCCTACACCTCCACCATCCTGCTCATCCGGGTGGGCTTGTCGCCCTGGCTTGGACTGATTGCCGGCATGGTGGTGGCAGCAGCAGCGGGGGCGCTACTGAGTTTGCCCACCATGCGTCTGAAGGGGCACTACTTTGCCTTGGCTACGCTCGCTTTTGGTGAAGTGATGCGATCGATTGGCAACACCTGGTCGTCGGTGACGGGTGGACCTGCCGGCATTTCGGTGCCGCTGGTGCCTGATGGCGGATGGGCGCTGATGCAGTTCAATTCTTCGCGTCCGTATTTCTACATCATGCTCGCTGCGCTGCTGGTGATCACGGCCATTTACTGGAAGATCAGCACGTCGCGTCTGGGCTATGAGTTGCGTGCGGTCAAAGCCAACGTCGATTCGGCCGAGGTGATTGGCATTCACACCGCCCGCACCAAGATGCTGGCGGCGACGATCTCGGCGGGCTTGATGGGGGCTTGTGGCGTCTTGTATGCGCAGTTCAATTTTTTCTTTGACCCGGATTCGGTGTTCTCGCTGGTCAGTGTGTCGGTTCGCATTGCGCTGATCTGCATCATCGGTGGCATTGGCACGGTGGCGGGGCCGATCATCGGGGCATGTTTTTTATTGCCGCTGGAGGAACTGTTCAATGCCACGCTCTCGAGCGCAGGTGCGGGTTTGTCGCAACTGGCATTTGGCCTGATCCTGATTCTCATCATTCTCATCGAGCCGCGTGGCTTGCAAACCTTGTACCAACGCCTGGTCTTGCGGAGGTCAGCATGAGCACCGCCCCCATTCTGGCCACGCAGGGCTTGACGCGTCGCTTTGGCGGGTTGACGGCGGTCAACCAGGTCGAGCTCCAGATTCAATCCGGTGAACTCATTGGGCTGATCGGGCCCAATGGTGCCGGTAAAACCACCTTGTTCAACCTGCTGATGGGGCTTATCAAGCCGTCATCAGGCGAGGTGTATTTGCAAGGACAGCGTATCACCGGGTTCAAACCGCACCAGGTGGCGCGCCTGGGCATGGTCAAGACATTTCAGAACGTGGCCCTGTTTCCCGACATGACAGTGCTGGACAACGTGCTCACCGGCGGACTGTTGCGTCTGTCATTGAGCGACGCTCGCGAGCTGGCACGACACAACCTCACCAAGGTGGGGATGGCCCACATTGCCGACAAGAAGGCCGCCGACCTCACCTTCCCCGAAAAGGCCTTGGTGGAGATGGCGCGCGCCTTGTGCACACAGCCCAAGGTGGTGTTGCTCGACGAGGTGATGGCCGCCCTCAACCACGCCGAGATGGACCAGATTCTGGAGTTGATTCGCAAGTTGCGCGAGGAAGATGGCTTGACCTTTGTGGTGATCGAGCACCACATGCGGGCCATCATGAATTTGTGCGAACGCATTCTGGTGCTGAGCTTTGGCCAGCTGATTGCGCAGGGCACCCCCCAGGAGATCAGCCGCCATCCGGATGTGATTTCGGCCTACCTGGGCACCGATGCACACGCAGGAGAGCACGCATGAGTTTGCTCGTCATTGACAATTTGTGCGCTGCCTATGACGGCATCGAGGTGCTGCACCACATCGACATGCGTGTGGATCAGGGCGACTTTGTGGCGGTGATCGGTGCCAACACCGCGGGCAAGAGCACCTTGCTGCGCGCCATTTCCGGGTTGGTGCCGCGCACATCGGGTCAGATCGTTTTTTCAGGTGAAAACCTGTTGTCGCTGCCGGCGCATCAAATTCCCTACCGCGGCATCTCGCATGTGCCCGAAGGACGGCATGTGTTTCCCGCCATGTCGGTCGAGGAAAACCTGTGGCTGGGCGGCTATCACCGCCGCCATGACATGGCAGACTTGCAGCGCACGCTCGAGTCGGTGTTTGCGCAGTTTCCGCGTCTGGCCGAACGCCGTCGTCAACTGGCGGGCACCCTCTCGGGCGGAGAGCAGCAAATGGTAGCCATTGGCCGCGCACTGATGGGCAAGCCACGTCTGTTGCTGCTGGATGAGCCCAGTCATGGCCTGGCCCCCAAGATCGTGCAGGAACTGCATGACGCCCTGGTGGCGATTCATCGCTCGGGCGTCACCACACTCTTGGTGGAGCAAAACACCCAGCTGGCCCTGTCCGTGGCGCACCGGGCGTTGGTGTTGCAAAACGGCGAAGTGGTGCTCAGTGGACTCTCGAGCGAACTCCTGAACGACGCGCGCATACGCGAGGCCTATCTGGGCATCTGAACCCCTCAGCTGATGAGGTAGCCCCCGTCCACCGGCAACACCACGCCCGTGACAAAAGCCGCCAGCGGCGAACACAAAAACTGCACGGGGCCCGCCAGATCGTCCGCCTGGCCCCAACGGCCCATGGGGGTTCGGTTGAGAATGGCCTGGCTGCGCGCCGGGTCGTCCTGCAGGGCTTGTGTGAGCGGGGTGGCAATCCATCCGGGAGCGATGGCGTTGACGCGAATACCCTCGGGTGCCCAGGCGATGGCCAGACTTTTGGTCAGCTGCGCAATGCCGCCCTTGCTGGCGCTGTAGGCCGGCGCCAATCCCCCGCCAAAAAAGCTGAGCATCGAGGCCACGTTCACCACGCAGCCGCGGCTGGCAGCCAGCAAGGGGTGCATGGCGTGAGCCACCCGCATGGCGGCGTTGAGGTTCAGGTCGATGACCTGCTCAAACACCTCGGGGTTGTGCTCATCGGCGCGCCGGATCATGCCTGCGGCTTGCACCAGGATGTGCAGTCGGGGCAGGGTCTGGACGAGTTGTGACGGAGCTTGTGGATCGCGCAGGTCCAGTTCAAGGCAGCGCAAGCCTTCGACGTCCTGCGCGTCACGCGGTGGCAGACCCACCACCACCACGTCGGCCCCTGCACGTCTGAAGCCTTGCGCGATGGCAAGACCGATGCCACTCGTGCCCCCGGTGACCAGCACGGTGTGATCGTTGAACGACAAAGCCATTTGAAATCCTCCATTCCGCATGATCAATCCATGCTGCACTGCAGCCCGGATGAGGCAGATTCTCGGTAAAAAAAGCCCCCAGGTGTGTCATGCATGTTGAGGCGGGCGAAAAAAAACGAGGCACCCGTTGGGGTGCCTCGTGTCAGGGGCGGAAACCTGGGGTAGCCGCGAACCTGCGCGCGCGATCAGGCGCGGCGGCGAGCCGGCTTGGCCGTCTGGGGCGCGTTGGCCTTGATTTGCTCAAGACCTTGCTTGGCCAGTTCGGCCGACTTCTTGGCAGCGGTGCGGGCCTGGATCACGGCTTTGTTACCCGCTTCCATGGCTTGCTTGACAGCGGCCACAGCAGCTTCGGAACCCTGGGGGGCTTGCTTGAGCGTGTCGGCGATCAGCTTGTTGACTTCGGCATGCTTGGCGTCGAACTGGTTTTCAGCCAGGTCGGCCAATTCGGTCTGGAACTCCTGGCTCAGTTCGAATGCGGCAGTGGCCACGCCGGCGGCATATTTGGCCGAGGCCTCGAGCTGGTGTTGCACGAACTGAAACACCGCGGCCGGATCTTTCAGGTCGGTCACGGCTTGCAGCTGGCTCTTGGCGAACGCAGCGTTTTGCTTGCTCTGGGCCAGGGACAGCTCGGCGGCGCGCTCGACTTGCGACAGGGCCAGGTTGGCCACTTCGTAGGCGGCTTCCACAGAGGCTTCGATCTGGGGCTTGATTTGTTTCAGTTGTTCTTGCATGGTGGTTCCTCAACGGTGAATGTGACGATGGGGGGATGGTAAACCCGTCTATCGATTTGAGAAGACTCAACCCTGCACTTTAGAGACGAGGCTCTAAGCTCTAAAAATCCGCTCATCCTGCCTGTTCATGCCCCATGCACAGGCCCGGTTTTGCGGTGGCGCGACTGGTTGTTGCTTCCCAGGTGGTCGTCACGGTCGCTGCGGCTACCCGGGGTGCGACGCCCCTGATTCAGGGGTGTGACCTCGTGCTCGGTGGACTTGTTGTGCTTGCCGGCATAGTCACCCGGGGGGGCATTGGGCACGTCGTGGGTGCTGTGGGTTTTCTTGTTCATGAAGAAATCTCCTTCAAGGGCGGGGAACGGGGACAAAAGGGCGAATGACAGTGGGGAAGGCGGGTGTGCCTGTTCGCGCGCAGGGCACGGGATTGACCAGGCACACCGGGTCTTGCTGAGAACCGCACCGGCGGTGGAAATGATGTCTGACATGGAAACTCTGCTGACTCAAAGACTGCCTACGATAGTGAGGCTCGGCGTGCGGGTCTGTGCGGTGGCACGCACAGGTCGAAGGGGGTGTGCTCTTATGGTCTTGGCATGCCCGATCCGCAACTCGACTGTTTCTGGAGTCAACCCACCCAGGCGCTGATCGCGCATCTGAAGACCTCCCTGCAAGGACTGACCCAGTCCGACGCGCAGCGCCGCCTGACCGAGGTGGGTCCCAATACCTTGACGCGTCACCGTGGGCCTTCTGTGTGGGGTCTGCTGCTTAGCCAGTTCAAGAGCCCGCTGGTGCTCATCCTGGTGGGGGCGTGCGTGATTTCCCTCGTCGCGTCCGAGTGGATGGATGCGGCCGTGGTGCTGGCCATCGTGCTGATCAGCACCCTGATGGGCTTTGCTCAGGAATACATGGCCCACACGGCCATGGAACAACTGCGCGGGCATCTGACGCTGTCGGTCTCGGTCTTGCGGGATGGGCAGGCGCAGACGCTTTCCATCACCGATGTGGTGCCAGGCGACGTGGTGGCACTCTCGGCAGGCAGCCTCGTGCCCGCAGATGGTGTGGTGTTGACGAGCAAGGACTGCTTTGTCAACCAGTCGATGCTCACGGGCGAGAGCGTGCCAGTGGAAAAAATGCCGGGACAATCCGCCGCCGATGCGACGCTCACGCATCGGCCGCACGCGCTCTTCATGGGCACCAGTGTGAGCAGTGGCACGGCCCATCTGCTGGTGGTTCACACGGGCGCGCGCACCCAGCTGGGACAACTGGCGGACCGACTGACTCGCCAGTCACCTCCCACGGCCTTTGAGCAGGGTGTGCAACGACTGGGGTATTTGCTCACGCGCATCATGCTGGTGATGGTGGTGATGGTACTGGGTCTGCACTTGGTGATGCAACGCCCCGCCATGGACTCGCTGCTGTTTGCGTTGGCCCTCTCGGTGGGGTTGACCCCCGAACTGTTGCCGGCCATTGTGAGCATTACCCTGTCGCATGGGGCCAAGCAAATGTCTGCGCTGGGTGTGATCGTGCGTCGACTCAACTCCATTGAAAACCTGGGCAGCATGGACGTGCTGTGTACTGACAAGACCGGCACCCTCACGGTCGGCGTGATGCAGCTCGATGGGGCCCTCAACCCCCAGGGACAACCCAGCGATGCCGTGTTGCAGCTCGCGGCCATGAATGCCCAGTGGCAGACGGGCTTGTCGAACCCGCTGGACCAGGCCATTGTGGCGGCCGTGGCGGCTCGGGGCTTGACGTTGGATCCGCTGCGCCGGATCGATGAAATTCCGTATGACTTTGAACGCAAGTGCCTCTCGGTGGTGATGGCGTCCGACCAGGGGCAGACCACCTTGATCACCAAGGGGGCTTTGCGACAGGTGCTGGCGCGTTGCACGCAGGTGGGAGAGAACGCCGAGTCGATCCAATACCTGGACGACCAGGCGCGCGCCGACATCGAACGTCAGTTTCTGCGCTGGAGCGAGCAGGGCTATCGCGTGCTGGCTGTGGCCACGCGCACCTGGAGCCAGACGGCAGCGGCGTACTCGAAGGCGGATGAGCAGGGCTTGTGCTTTGCGGGATTCTTGCTGTTTCAGGATCCCATCAAACCGGGAGTGCAAGCCACGCTGGCGCAACTGTCCTCGCGTGGGGTGACCCTCAAGATCATCACCGGCGACAACCCGCAAGTGGCGCTGCACGTGGCCCTGCAAGTGGGGTTGAAGGAGGCGGTTGTGTTGAACGGCACCGACTTGCAGCGCCTGGGAGACCGCGCGCTCATGATGGCGGTGCGCCATACCCAGGTGTTTGCCGATGTCGATCCGGGGCAGAAGGAGCGCATCTTGCGCGCGCTGCAACGCGCCGGGCATGTGGTGGGTTATCTCGGGGACGGTATCAACGACGCGCTGGCCTTGCACACAGCGGATGTGGGCATCACGGTGGACACCGCGGTGGACGTGGCCAAGGACGCGGCCGATCTGGTGCTGCTGCGCAAGGACCTGGGCGTGCTGCTTGATGGCATGACCGAGGGACGCATCACCTTTGCCAACACACTCAAGTATTTGCTCACGGTGATCAGCGCCAACTTCGGCAACATGGTGAGCATGGCGCTGGCGTCGGTGTTTTTGCCGTTTCTTCCCTTGCTGGCCACGCAGATCTTGCTCAATAACCTGCTGGCTGATCTGCCCGCGATGGCCATTGCCCGGGACCGGGTGGACGCCGAGTGGGTGTCGCGCCCCCGGCGCTGGGACACTGTGTTCATCCGGGATTACATGGTGACCTTCGGGCTCATCAGCTCGGTGTTTGACCTGCTGACCTTTGGCTTGCTGCTGTGGGTGTTTCACGCTGCACCCGCCGAATTTCGCACGGGGTGGTTTGTCGAGTCGCTGTTGACCGAATTGCTGGTGGCGCTGGTGGTGCGAACCCGACGTCCCTGCTACCGCAGTCGTGCGGCCACCAGCCTGCTGGTCATCACGGCCGTGGTGGGGTGTGTGGCCCTGCTCTTGCCGTATTCACCGCTGGCCGGTTTGTTTCAGTTTGTGCCCTTGCCGCCGCACCTGCTGCTGACCCTGGTGGGTGTGTCACTGGCGTATGGCATGACGGTGGAGTGGGCCAAGCACGGTTTTTACCGACGGCAGGATCGGCGCCGTTCGCGAGGCAACGTCTGAGGACCTCAATGCTCGCAGGCCATCTCCATGATTTTTTCGGCCACGGATTCGTGGGGCACGGGGTGCCACTGGCCCGCTTTGAGATTTTTGAATTTGACCGTGCCTTCGCCCATGTTTTCGGTGTGCGACACAAAGGCCAGGGTGCGCCGACGCTTGGCCTTGCAGTCAAACTCGATGAGGTTCTGGCTGGAGAGCACGCCACGTTTGTTGGGCGAGCGGTAATCGGAGAGTTGCCAGGCGGTGGGAAACTGGGCGTTTTTCTGAATGCGTTCGGGGTCGACGTAGATGACGGTCTTGTCCGTTTCGTCGAGCATGACCCAGTCGGCCCAGGCGCTGGCCTGCAGCGACAAAATCAGTAGCACAAGAAGTGACTTCATGGCAGGTGACAGCTCCAGAGGGGGAATTCCCCTATGATTGTTCCACAAATTGATAGGGTGGCGGTATGGAGAATTTAGACCTGATGGTGCTCAGAAGCCTGCGTGACTGGCGGCAAGCAGGCCGTCGGGCGCTGCTGGTCACGGTGACCCGCACCTGGGGTTCCTCGCCCCGTCCCGTGGGCTCCATCATGGCCCTGGCGCAGGGCGGCGCGGTGGTTGGATCGGTCTCGGGCGGTTGCATCGAAGACGACATGATTGCGCAATATGCGCAGGACATCCCCAGCGGGCCACCGCAGCAAGCCAAGTACGGCGTGTCGGCCGATGAGGCGCATCGCTTCGGACTGCCGTGCGGCGGCACGCTCGAGTTGTTGCTCGAGTTCGACCCGGATGCCACCTTGCTCGATACCCTGGTGCGCACCCTGGAGCGCGGCGAATTGCTCGAGCGCCGTGTGTCCCTGCAGGACGGGCGTGTGGAGCTTCGTGGGGTGTCAGCCCCGCAACCCCTGCGTCTGACGGATCAGCACCTGTTCAATACCTTTGGCCCCGAGTTCCGCATGCTCATCATCGGTGCCGGACAGCTGAGCGAATACCTGGCCACCATGGCGCTGTTTTGCGGCTTTGCGGTCACCGTGTGCGACCCGCGCGAGGAGTACAGCGGGGCCTGGGGTGTGGCCAACGTGACGCTCACGCGCGAGATGCCTGACGACGTGGTGCAATCCTTTCGCCCGGACGCGCGCAGCTGTGTGGTGGCGCTCACGCATGATCCCAAACTCGACGATCTGGCCCTGCTGGAAGCCTTGCAATCCGAGGCGTTCTATGTGGGCGCGATCGGGTCACGCCGCAACAACCGCGCGCGTCATGCGCGCATGATCGAACACTTCGGACACACCGAAGAAACGTTGGCGAAATTGCGCGGTCCCATTGGCATTTACATTGGCAGCAAAATGCCCTCGGAAATCGCCGTGAGCGTGATGGCCGAAATTCTGGCGGTGAAAAACCGGGTGCCCTTGCCGCGTGATCTTGAAGTGGGGCCGGCCAAAGATCAGCAAGAGATCGAGCACAACGACCCGGGCGTGATGGTGTGTGCGGTCAAGACGCCTGCATCACCATCGACACCGTCTTGAGACCCAGCACCGTCAAGATCAACGAGCCCGCCAGGTGCAGCATGGCGGTGCCCCAGGCCAACGCATAACGCGCTTCCTGGAGCATGGCCACCACCTCGGCACTGAAGGAAGAAAACGTGGTGAGTGCCCCCAAAAAGCCCGTCACCAACGCCAGTCGCCAGACCGGGTCGAGCTGCGGCAGGGCCTGGAACACGCCCACGCACACGCCAATGGCATAGCCCCCGATGAGGTTGGCCGCCAGGGTGCCCCAAGGCAACAAGCCCCCGGTGTTCAGCCACAGGCCCAGCCGCCAACGCGCGAGTGCGCCCAGACACGCGCCGATGCAGATGGCGATCACCGAGGTCATGTCACTTGTCCACGCCCATCACCAGGTCGGGCAAGGCGGTGACGATGGAGGGAAACAGGGTGATGAGCGCAATGCACACCACCAGGCAACCAAAGAAGGGCAAGGCCGCGCGGGCAATCACGCTGCTGTCCTTGCCGGTCATGTTTTGCAGCACGAAGAGGTTGAACCCCACCGGCGGTGTGACCTCGGCAATTTCCACCAGCAGCACGATGAAGATGCCAAACCAGATCAGATCGAAACCGGCCTTCTGGATCATGGGCAGCACCACCGCGCTGGTGAGCACGATCATGCTGATGCCATCCAGGGCTGTGCCCAGCACCAGATAAATGGCGGTCAGCATGGCAATGAGCATCAAGGGCGAGAGCTGCATGGCGCTGACCCACTCGGCCAGCTCGCGCGGAATGCCGGTGAACGCCATGGTCTTGGTGAGAAAGGCCGCACCCGCCAGGATGAACATGATCATGCAGCTGGTGCGGGCGGTGCTCATGAGCCCTTCCTTGAAGTTGTTCCAGGTCAGGCTGCGGCCCCAGGCCGCCAGCGCCAGTGAACCCACCACACCATACGCCGCGCACTCGGTGGCGGTGGCATAGCCCGCGATCAGCACCCAGCAGATGAACACGATGAGCGCTCCGCACGGGATCAGGCTGCCGGATTGCCGGATTTTTTGCAGGAAGCTCGAGGGCGGATCGGCGGCGGGCACTTGGTCCGGGTGGCGCAGGCTCCACCACATGATGTAGCCACTGAAGAGCAGCATCAACAAGAGTCCCGGCAAAAAACCCGCCAGGAAGATGCGGATGATGGAGGCATCGGCCGCCACCGCGTACACCACCATGGTGATGGAGGGCGGAATCAGAATGCCCAGCGTGCCGGCCGTGGCCAATGAGCCCAGCGCCAGTTGTTCGTTGTAGCCGCGGCGCATCAACTCGGGCAGGGCCACCTTGCTGATGGTGGCGCAGGTGGCCGCTGACGAGCCCGACACAGACCCAAAAATGCCGCAACCCAGAATGGTGGTGTGCATCAGCCGACCCGGCACCCGGTTGAGCCAGGGGCGCAGACCTTCGAACATCTCTTCACTCAGGCGGGTGCGAAACAAAATCTCGCCCATCCAGATGAACAGGGGCAGCGCTGCCAGCTCCCAGCTGGCGTTGCTTTCCCAGAATGCGGAGAACAGGTTCTTGCCCGGTTGAGTGGTGGTGAAAAACGCTTGACCCACCCAGCCGCAAATGGCCAGCGTCATGGCGATCCACACGCCGCCCGAGAGCAGCACCATCATCACCAGCAGCAGGAGGCCACCTACAAGCAAAATGTCCATGCCGGCCTTTTACAAATCGGAGGAGAAGTCGCCGCGCGCATGGCGCTCCTGGACTTCGCGCACAAAGGTGGGCACTCCGCCGCGCAGCACCAGGACGAGTTCATCCACCAGGGCCAGCCACAGCAGCAGCGAGCCGATGGCAAAGCTCAGCTGCGGTATCCACAGGGGAATGGGCAGCAGGCCCTGGGCAATGTCATTGAACTCCCAGCTCTCGTAGGTGAAGAGACACGCCCACCAGGCCAGGTAACTCACCGCCACAGTGCCCACCAGCAGGGAGAGAATTTCCAGCACGCGGCGTGTGCCTGCGGGCACGGACTCCAGCAACAAGGTCACGCGCACAAAGTCGCCGTGCTTGAAGGCATGCGCCATGCTGAAAAAAGCTGCCGCCGCGCAGCACCAGGCCACCACATCGTTGATGGCGCCGGTGCGCAGACCGAACTCCCGCATCACGCTTTGCGCGATCATGAGCGCGCAGATCAGCACGATGAAACCCGCGCCGACGGCCCCAGCCGCGAGGAAGAGTCGGTCCAGCCAGCGACGCATCACTTCTTGGCTTTGGCAGCTGGTGCCGACTTGTTGAAGGCGGTGATGATGGCGTCGCCATCAGCACCCGCCTTCTTCTGCCAGTCGGTCAGCATCACCGAGCCCACTTGTTTCATGTCGGCCATCAGCTTGGGTGAGGGCGTCATGATCTTCATGCCTTTTTCGGTCAAGGCTTTCTTGTAGAACAAGTCCTTTTCCTCGCTCACTTTCCAGCCACGGGTCTCGGCTTCGGTGGCGGCTTTGTTCAGGGCGGCCTGGGTCGCGGGGTCGAGGGCATCGTAGGCCTTCTTGTTCACGATGACGGCGTTCTTGGGCAGCCAGGCCTGGGTGTCGTAGAAGTACTTCAGGCTTTCGTAGGTCTTGGTGTCAAAGCCGGTGGAGCCCGAGCTCATGTAGCTCTCGACCACACCCGTGGCGAGGGCCTGGCTGAGTTCGGCGGCCTGGATGGTGACGGGTTGCGCGCCGATGAGTTCGGCGATCTTGGCGGTGGCCGGGCTGTAGGCGCGCCACTTGATGCCCCGCAAGTCGGCCACCGAGTTGATTTCCTTCTTGGTGTAGATGCCCTGGGCCGGCCAGGCCACGGCAAACAGCAGCTTCATGCCCTGGTTGCCCAGCAGCTTGTCGAGCACCGGCTTTTGCGCGTCGTACAGGCGGCGGGACTCGGCGTAGGACGTGGCCA
>CANFMY010000069.1 GCA_947448375.1 Comamonadaceae bacterium
CTTCGGCAGCGGCCGGATCGCTCGTCACCAGGCCAGCCGCCTGTTCGCACAGGTAATGCGCCTGACGCACATCGAAATTGCCTTGGCCGCTCTGGCTGAGTTGAGCTGCCATCTCGGCCGCATGGGGCCAGTCGCGCGAGCGCTCGTAGATGCCCAGCAGCGCAATGCGCGCCTGCATGGCGAAGGCCGTGTGGTCGAGTTGGCGCAAGGTTTCCTCGGCCCGGTCGAGCAGGCCGGCTTTGAGGTAGTCCAGTGCCAGCGCGTAGCGCGCGCGGTCGTGGTCGGCGGTGCTCAGGTCGCCGCGCGAGAGCAGATGCTGGTGCACCCGCACCGCACGCTCGAACTCGCCACGACGTCGAAACAGGTTGCCCAGCGCAAAGTGCAACTCGGAGGTGTCCGGGTCTTGCTGAACGGCTTCGATGAAGGCGTCAATGGCCTGGTCCTGTTGCTCGTTGAGCAGATGGTTCAAGCCCTTGAAATAAGCCTTGGGGTTCTGGCGGTTTTCCAGGCGCAGTTGACGCAGATCGAGCCGTGAGGCCACCCAGCCCAGACCAAACGCCAGCGGCAGACCCAGCAGAATCCAGCCCAGGTCAAACTCCATGGCTGGGGTCCACGGCTGAAGCCCCAGGGGCGGGCGTTGCGGGAACCGTGGGGGCAGGTACCGGCGCGGGGGCGCCCTCGGCGTGGGCCTGTGCCTGACGGGCCACCTTGCGCTGACGCCACCAGCGCGGCACCATGCCCAGCACGCCGACGGCGACGCCACAGGCAAAGGCGGCCAGCACCACCAGCACCAGCGGCGCGCGCCACTGGGTGCCGAAGAAGAAATGCACGACGGCATCGTCCTGGTTGTTCAGGGCGAAGGCGAACAGGGTAAAAAAAATGGCCGCTTTCAGCATCCACTGAAGCAGCCACATGAGGTTTTTCAAGCCATCTCCTCAGTGACCAGCCGATTTTAAGCCGGTCATGAGGGGGCAGTCAGGAGACCGAGCGATCAGCCGGGGGCCACCTGTCGCGCGGGGGCTGAGGCCGGGGCAGCCGAGGCTGCCGGCATCAGCTCGCGGGTGCGTGTATCCACCGCCTCACGCAGGGCTTTGCCCGGCTTGAAGTGGGGTACATGCTTTTCCGGGATGGCCACGCTCTCGCCCGAACGGGGGTTACGACCCATGCGGGGAGGGCGACGGTTGATCGAGAAAGTGCCAAAGCCTCGCAGCTCGATGCGGTGTCCGCGCACCAAGGCCTCGCTCATGGCGTCGAGCAAGGTCTTGACGGCGTACTCCGCGTCGCGGTGGGTGAGTTGGCCGAAACGGGCGGCCAGCTCTTCAACCAGATCACTGCGGGTCATGGCGCTGGGTCAGCCGATCAGTTGCCGTTGTTGTCCAGCTTGGCGCGCAGCAGGGCGCCCAGGCTGGTGGTGCCGGCGTTCTGAGCCGCTTGCTGGTTCAGCGAAGCCATGGCTTCTTGCTGGTCAGCCGCGTCCTTGGCCTTGATGGACAACTGGATGTTGCGCGTCTTGCGGTCCACGTTGACGATCACGGTGGTGACCTCGTCGCCTTCCTTGAGCACGCTGCGGGCGTCTTCCACGCGGTCGCGAGAAATTTCGCTCACGCGCAGGTAGCCGATGATGTCTTCGCCCAGGTCGATCTCGGCGCCCTTGGCATCCACGGTCTTGACCTTGCCGGTGACGGACTGGCCTTTGTCGTTGATCGACACGAAGGTGGTGAAGGGGTCGGCGTCGAGCTGCTTGATGCCCAGGGAGATGCGCTCGCGGTCCACGTCCACTGCCAACACGATGGCTTCGACTTCCTGGCCCTTTTTGTAGTTGCGCACGGCGGCTTCGCCGGTTTCATTCCAGGACAGGTCGGACAGGTGCACCAGGCCGTCGATGCCGGCAGCCAGACCCACGAACACGCCGAAGTCGGTGATGGACTTGATGGGGCCCTTCACGCGGTCGCCGCGCTTGGTGTTTTGAGCGAACTCTTGCCAGGGGTTGGCACGGCACTGCTTCATGCCCAGGGAGATGCGGCGCTTGTCTTCGTCGATCTCGAGCACCATGACTTCGACTTCCTCGCCCAGGGAGACGATCTTGTTGGGGGCTACGTTCTTGTTGGTCCAGTCCATTTCGGAGACGTGCACCAGACCTTCGATGCCGGGCTCGAGCTCGACAAACGCGCCGTAGTCGGCGGTGTTGGTGATCTTGCCGAACATGCGGGTGCCTTGCGGGTAGCGACGCGACACGCCCATCCAGGGATCGTCGCCCATCTGCTTGAGGCCCAGGGACACGCGGTTTTTCTCGGTGTCGAACTTGAGGATCTTGGCGGTGATTTCCTGACCGGCCGTGACCACTTCGCTGGGGTGACGGACACGGCGCCAGGCCATGTCGGTGATGTGCAAGAGGCCGTCGATGCCGCCGAGGTCAACGAACGCGCCGTACTCGGTGATGTTCTTGACCACGCCGTTGACGATGGAGCCTTCTTTCAGGGTTTCCATCAGCTTGGCGCGCTCTTCGCCCATGGAGGCTTCCACCACAGCGCGGCGGCTCAGCACCACGTTGTTGCGCTTGCGGTCGAGCTTGATGACCTTGAATTCCATGGTCTTGTTCTCGAAGGGCGACAGGTCCTTGATGGGACGGGTGTCGATCAGCGAACCCGGCAGGAAGGCACGGATGCCGTTGACCAGCACGGTCAGGCCGCCCTTGACCTTGCCACTGGTGGTGCCGGTGACGAATTCGCCCGACTCGAGCGCTTTCTCGAGGGACAGCCACGAAGCCAGACGCTTGGCGGTGTCGCGCGACAGGATGGTGTCGCCATAGCCGTTTTCGACGCTGCCGATGGCCACGGACACGAAGTCGCCGGCCTGGACTTCGATCTCGCCCTGGTCGTTCTTGAATTCCTCGATGGGCACATAGGCCTCGGACTTGAGGCCGGCGTTCACAACCACGTGGTTGTGCTCGACGCGGACCACTTCAGCAGTGATCACTTCACCCGTGCGCATTTCGGAGCGCTTGAGCGATTCTTCAAACAGGGCGGCAAAAGATTCAGACATGGTAATTCCTTGTTCCGACGACGGGAAAGACCAGCGCACCATTGCACTGGACATGGGCCTGACGACGGCTGGGGGGTGCGGCATGACCGCGGTTCAAGTTGTGATCCACACCGCCGTTGCGCATGCAGCGCGGGAGGGAGCGTTGTGGGCCTGTGCAGCCCCGGGTCAGAAGGGCTGCCTGCCTTGCCACCAGGACAACACCTGCTCCACCGAGGCTTCGATGGAGAGGCTGGAGTTGTCCAGCAACAAGGCATCTTGTGCCGGCACCAGGGGAGCAACGCTGCGATTGCGGTCGCGGGCGTCACGTGCCTCCAGGTCAGCACGAAGATCTTCGAGTTTAACCGGAAAACCCTTTGAAATCAGTTGCTTATGGCGTCTTTCCGCACGCTCGGCGGCACCGGCGGTCAAAAACACCTTGAGCGGCGCCTGCGGGAAGATGACCGTGCCCATGTCGCGGCCGTCGGCCACCAGGCCCGGCAGACGGCAAAAGCTGTGCTGCAACTCGACCAGGGCCGAGCGCACGGCGGGCAGGGCCGAGACCCGGGAGGCGTTCATGCCTGCCTCTTCGGTGCGGATGGCCTCGCTCACGTCCACCTGGTCCAGCCAGATCTGCTCGCCCTCAAAGCGCACCGGCAGGGTGCGGGCCAGGTCGGCAATGCGGGTTTCGTGCGAGGCGTCCAGGGGCAGGCCAGCCTGCACAGCGGCCAGTCCCGTCAGGCGGTACAGCGCGCCTGAGTCGAGGTAGTGGTAGCCCAGCGTTTGCGCCATGCGCGAGGCCAGCGTGCCCTTGCCCGAGGCCGTGGGGCCGTCGATGCACAGCACCGGCACGCGACCCGGGCGCGGCGTGGTCACGCTGAACAAGGTTTCGAAATAGTCGGGGAAGGTCTTGGCCACGCAGGCCGGGTCTTCGATGCGCACCGGCACGGCGTCGGGGTTGAACGCAGCCAGTGAAAAACACATGGCCACGCGGTGGTCGTCGTAGGTGTGCAGGCTGGCGGCGCGCCAGTGGCCGGCGGACAGGGGGTGCACGCGCAGCCAGTCCTGGCCTTCTTCCACCGTGGCGCCGAGCTTGCGGCACTCGGTGGCCATGGCGGCGATGCGGTCGGTCTCCTTCACGCGCCAGCTGCCGATGTTGCGAAGCGTCGTGGGGCCATCGGCATAGAGCGCCATCACGGCCAAGGTCATGGCGGCGTCAGGGATGTGGTTGCAGTCGAGGTCCAGCGCCTTCAAGGGCCAGGCGCCGCGGCGCACCTCGAGCCAGTTGGGGCCGCTGGTGATGTGCGCGCCCATGGCCTGGGCCGCGTCCATGAAGCGGATGTCGCCCTGGATCGAGTCGGCCCCCACGCCGTGAATGCGAACACCGCGCTCGGAGGCCAGTGCGCCCAGGGCGATGAAGTAGCTGGCCGAGGAAGCGTCGGCCTCCACATGAATCTCGCCCGGTGAGCGGTACTGACAGCCTTGCGGCAAGGTGAAACGCGCCCAGCCGTC
This sequence comes from Comamonadaceae bacterium, assembly GCA_947448375.1. Taxonomy (GTDB): domain Bacteria; phylum Pseudomonadota; class Gammaproteobacteria; order Burkholderiales; family Burkholderiaceae_C; genus Limnohabitans. Next base: position 4,531 of record CANFMY010000069.1, read on the forward strand.
ACGCTGCACCGCGATGCCAAAGCGGGCCAGGAGGTTGAGCGTGATGTCGATGTAGGGCTTGGAGATCAGTTCGCCCACCACCTCGATCGTGATGGCTTGATGCGCGGTGGCCAGCGGCAAGGCCATCAGCAGTGCGGTGAGGAACTGGCTGGATACATCGCCCCGGACTTTGATGGGGTGCGGGATGGCGAGCGTGGGTTGGCCGATGCGCAGGGGCGGGTAGCCCTCCACGCCCAGGTACTCCACCTGGCAACCGATTTGACGCAACCCGTCCACGAGGTCGCCGATCGGTCGCTCGTGCATGCGCGCAACGCCTTGCAGGGTGTAGTCGCCGCCCAGCACCGCCAGGGCAGCGGTGAGTGGGCGCATGGCGGTGCCGGCGTTGCCCATGAAAAGGGTCAGCGGGTCTTGATGCGCGGTGCAACCGCCCAGGCCCTTCACGGTGACGCTCGTGCCTAGCACCTCCACGCCGCAGCCGAGTTGTCGCAGGGCTTGCAGCATCACCCGCGTGTCATCCGAGTCGAGCAGGTCGTGAATGTGGGTCGTGCCGTCACACAGGGCCGACAACAGCAGCACCCGGTTTGAAATGCTCTTCGAACCCGGCAGGGTGACCGGGCCGTTGGCGTGGTCCAGCGGGGGGACGTCGAGGAAGGGGGTGGCGAACATGGCGGTGCGCGCGGGGGGGTTACGGGGCCGAAGGCGCCAAGGCCTGACCTGCCGGTCCGGGCCAGGCGACACGCGCGTCGCGAGCGCGTGCAACGGCAGCCTCAATCGCTGCGCCGTCAGACTGCTCGATCGCCTGTTCGAGTTGCTCCAGCGCCTGACGGAACAAACGCGACTGGTGCAGCACCTCGGCACGGTTGCTCAGCAAAATGTCGCGCCACACCGTCGGGTCGCTTGCCGCAATGCGCGAGAAGTCGCGAAAGCCCGGGCCCGCCACCGCCATGAAGTCGGTGCCGCTGTTCTGATCGATGAGGGCGTGCAGGGCGGCAAAGGCAATGACGTGGGGCAAATGGCTGACAGCGGCCATCGCTGCATCGTGTTGCTTCGGGTCCATGGTGGTGACCTGGCTGCCCACCGCCTGCCAGAGCAGACGCGCACGCTCGATCTGGGCGGGTGTGTTGGAGGGCAGCGGGGTGAGGATGGTGATGCGTTGTTGATACAAGGCCGCATCTGCATGGTCAATGCCCGACAACTCTTTGCCGGCCATGGGATGTGCAGGCAACAACTGTCCGATGCGAGAGCCCAGCGCGTGATGCGCCGCTTCGATCACATCGCCCTTGGTGGAGCCCACGTCCATCAACAGCGCGTCGGGTGACAGATGGTCGCGAATGGCTTCCAGGCAGGCCTGCGTGGAGCGCACGGGCACACCCAGCAACACCACGTCACTGTCCTGCGCAGCTTGAGCGGCGGTGTCGGCCCGTTGATCGATGATGCCCAGCTCCAACGCCCGTCGCGTGGTGCGCTCGGACGGGCTGAACGCCACCACGCGCTCGACCTGCCCCGCACGACGCAGGGCCAGCGCAAACGAGCCGGCCATGAGGCCGCAACCCACCAGTCCGAGTTGGCGAATCATTCGCTGACCGGGTAGGAGCCCAGCACCTTGTAGAAGGCGCACAGGCTTTGGAGTTCTTGCAAGGCAGAGGCCACATGGGGCTGGCTGATGTGGCCCTGGATGTCGATGTAGAAGTAGTACTCCCACTGGCCCGACTTGGCCGGGCGCGATTCAAAGCGCGTCATCGACACGCCGTGGCGCTTCAAGGGCACCAGCAGATCATGCACGGCGCCCGGTCGGTTGGGCACCGACACCACCAGGCTGGTGCAGTCCTGACCCGAGGCGGGTGGTGTGGCCAGCGTCTGCGGCAGGCAGATGATGGAAAAACGGGTGCGGTTGTAGGCCTCGTCCTGAATGGCATGGGCCACGATGTGCAGACCAAACTGACTGGCGGCGCGCTCGCTGGCAATGCCCGCCCAGGTGGGGTTGGTGGCCGCCAGACGAGCGCCCTCGGCGTTGCTGGAGACCGCACGGCGCTCGGCGTTGGGCAAATGTTGCGACAGCCAGCCCTGGCATTGGGCCAGGGCTTGCGGGTGCGCCAGCACCACCTCGATGCCCTCGGTGGAGTTGCGCTGACGCAGCAGGTTGTGGCGCACCAGGAGGCTGACTTCGCCAATCACGTGCACCGGCGAGCGCAGGAACAAATCGAGCGAGCGGGCCACCACGCCTTCGGTGGAGTTTTCCACGCCCACCACGCCGTACTGCGCGGTGCCGGCGGCGGTGGCATGAAACACCTCGTCGAAGTTGGCGCAGTAGGTCAGATCGGCGGCGCTGCCGAAGAACTCGATGGCAGCCTGCTCGCAGAAGGTGCCTTGCGGGCCCAGCACGGCCACGCGCTGAGGTGCTTCCAGGGCCAGACAGGCTGACATGATTTCACGCCAGATGCTGGCCACGTGTCGGTTGTGCAGCGGCCCCGGGTTGGCCTTCTCGATGTTCTGGATGACCTGTGCCACGCGGTCCGGCCGAAAAAAGGCCGAACCTTCCTGGCGCTTCAACTCGCCCACCTGTTCGGCCACATGGGCGCGCTGGTTGAGCAGTTGCAGCAACTGCTTGTCCAGCGAGTCGATTTGCTGGCGCAGCACGGCCAGGTCGGCGGACTGTTGGGGTTGGGTCATGCTTGTGTCTTTTCGAAATCGCGCAGGTACTCGACCAGCGCTTGCACACCTTCAAGCGGAATCGCGTTGTACAGGCTCGCGCGCATGCCGCCCACCGATTTGTGGCCCTTGAGTTGCAGCAGGCCGCGTGCCTTGGCGCCATCCAGGAAGGCGGCGTTGCGGGGGTGTGCGGCATCCAGCAAGGGCTGGCCATCGTCGCCCCGCAGGAAGAAGGGCACGTTCATGCGTGAACGACAACTGACGTCCACCTCATTCACATACAACTGCGAATGGTCGATGCAGTGGTAAAGCTGTTGTGCCTTGGCGATGTTGCGTTGCTCCAGCGCCGCCACGCCGCTCAAGTCGCCTTCGCGCTGACGTGCAATCCACTGGAAGGTGAGCCCCGCCATATAGATGCCGTAAGTCGGCGGCGTGTTGTACATCGAGTCGTTGTCGGCCACCAACCGGTAGTCGAAGGCGCTGGGACACACCGGCAGGGCATGGCCCAACAGGTCTTCGCGCACCACCACCAGGGTCACACCGGCCGGGCCGATGTTTTTTTGTGCGCCACCAAAGGCCAGGCCCACGCGTGACCAGTCCAGTGGGCGCGAGAGCACATGCGAAGAAAAATCGATCACCAGCGGTGCGTTCGAGCCCAGGGCCTTCAGGTCAGGCAGGCTGTGGCACTCCACGCCATGAATGGTTTCGTTGGTGCACAGATGCACGTAGTGCGCGTCGTCATCGAGCTGCCAGCTCGAAGGCGCGGGCAACGACTTGAATCCACTTGCCTGGCTGCTGGCCGCCACCTTGGGGGTGCAGTAGCGAGCGGCTTCCTTGAGCGACTTCTGACTCCAACTGCCGCTCACCACAAAGTCCACCACACCGCCCCGGCTCAGGTTGAGCGGGACGATGGCGTTTTCGGCAATGCCGCCGCCTTGCATGAACAGAATCTTGAAGTGCCTGGGCACCTGCAGCAGCGAGCGGAAATCCGACTCGGCCTGCGCATAGATGGACATGAACTCCTTGCCGCGGTGGCTCATCTCCATCACGCCCATGCCACTGCCATGCCAGTCGGTCATCTCGGCGGCGGCTTGCTGCAGCACCTCCAGGGGCATGGCGGCAGGGCCGGCGGAGAAGTTGAACGCGCGCGTCATGCGTGGCTTACTCCTGCGCGGGGGCAGCGTCGTCACCGGCCTCGTCGTCAGCGGCTGCGCCCGCGTCGTTTTCCACGATGCGTTGCAGGCCGCTCAGCTGCGAGCCTTCGTCCAGCGCGATCAGCGTCACGCCTTGTGTGGCGCGACCCAGTTCGCGAATTTCGGACACGCGCGTTCGCACCAGCACACCGCGGTCGGTGATCAGCATGATCTCGTCGTCTGCGTGCACCAGCGTGGCGGCCACCACCTTGCCGTTGCGCTCGGATTGCTGGATGGCAATCATGCCCTTGGTGCCACGGCCATGGCGCGTGTATTCGGTGATGGATGTGCGCTTGCCAAAGCCGTTTTGCGTGGCGGTGAGCACGCTTTGCTGCTCGTCCTCGGCCACCAGCATGGCGATCACGCTCTGGCCATCTTCGAGCATCATGCCGCGCACACCACGGGCGTTGCGGCCCATGGGACGCACGTCGTTTTCGTCAAAGCGCACGGCCTTGCCGCCATCGGAGAACAGCATGACGTCGTGCTTGCCGTCGGTGAGGGAGGCGCCAATCAGGTAGTCGCCTTCATCGAGGTCCACGGCAATGATGCCGGCCTTGCGCGGGTTGGAGAACTCGGAGAGCGAGGTCTTCTTGACCGTGCCCATGGAGGTGCCCATGAAGATGTAGTGATCGTCCGGGAAGCTGCGGAACTCGCCGGTGAGCGGCAACACCACGTTGATTTTTTCGCCTTCGGCCAGCGGGAACATGTTGACGATGGGGCGGCCACGCGAACCGCGCGAACCCGCCGGCACTTCCCACACCTTGAGCCAGTACAGACGGCCCCGGTTGGAGAAGCACAGGATGTAGTCGTGCGTGTTGGCAATGAAGAGCTGGTCGATCCAGTCGTCTTCCTTGGTGGTGGTGGCCTGCTTGCCGCGACCGCCGCGCTTTTGCGCGCGGTATTCGGACAAGGGCTGGCTCTTGATGTAGCCCGAATGCGAGAGCGTCACCACCATGTCGGTGGGCGTGATCAGGTCCTCGGTGGCCAGGTCTTGCGCGTTGTGTTCGACCACGCTGCGGCGTGCGCCCAGCTTGGTCTGGCCGAACTCCTGCTTGATGGCGGACAGTTCTTCACCAATGATGGTGGACACGCGCGAGGGCTTGGCCAGGATGTCGAGCAAGTTGTCGATCTCGGCCATCACCTCTTTGTACTCGTTGACGATCTTGTCCTGCTCCAGGCCCGTCAGGCGCTGCAGACGCATTTGCAGAATTTCCTGCGCCTGCGTTTCGCTCAGGCGGTACAAGCCATCCGAGCCCAGTCCGTACTGGCGCTCCAGGCCATCGGGGCGGTAGTCGTCGGCGCTCACCACGCCGCCGTCTTCGCGAGCGCGGGTGAGCATCTGGCGCACCATCTGGCTGTCCCACGGACGGTTCATCAGCTCGGTCTTGGCCACCGGCGGGGTGGGGGCGTTGCGGATGATGGCGATGAAGTCATCAATGTTGGCCAGCGCAACCGCCAGACCTTCCAGCACGTGACCGCGTTCGCGCGCCTTGCGCAGCGTGAAGATGGTGCGACGCGTCACCACTTCGCGGCGGTGCTGCAGGAAGATGTCGATCAGGTCCTTCAGGTTGCACAATTTGGGCTGGCCGTTGATCAGCGCCACCATGTTGATGCCAAAGGTGTCCTGCAGTTGCGTTTGCTTGTACAGGTTGTTGAGCACCACCTCGGGCACTTCGCCACGCTTGAGCTCGATGACCAGTCGCATGCCCGACTTGTCGGACTCGTCCTGGATGTGGCTGATGCCTTCGATCTTCTTTTCGTGCACCAGCTCGGCCATGCGCTCTTGCAGCGTCTTCTTGTTGACCTGGTAGGGCAGCTCGTCGACGATGATGGCCTGGCGCTGGCCCTTGTCGATGTCCTCGAAGTGGCACTTGGCGCGCATGACCACACGACCACGCCCGGTGCGGTAGCCCTCGCGCACACCTTCCATGCCGTAGATGATGCCGGCGGTGGGGAAGTCCGGGGCCGGCACGATTTCCATCAGCTGGTCCACGCTGGCCTCGGGGTTGGCCAGCAGGTGCAGACACGCATCCACCACTTCGTTCAGGTTGTGCGGCGGAATGTTGGTGGCCATGCCCACCGCGATACCGGCCGAGCCGTTCACCAGCAGGTTGGGCAGGCGGCTGGGCAGCACCAGCGGCTCTTGCTCGGAGCCGTCGTAGTTGGGGCCGAAGTCGACGGTTTCCTTGTCGATGTCGCCCAGCATTTCGTGGGCAATCTTGGCCAGGCGGATCTCGGTGTATCGCATCGCCGCGGCGTTGTCGCCGTCGACCGAACCGAAGTTGCCCTGGCCGTCCACGAGCATGTGTCGCAGCGAGAAGTCCTGCGCCATGCGCACGATGGTGTCGTACACCGCGCTGTCGCCGTGCGGGTGGTACTTGCCAATGACGTCACCCACGATACGGGCAGACTTCTTGTAAGGGCGGTTCCAGTCGTTGTTCAACTCGTGCATGGCGAACAGCACGCGTCGATGCACGGGTTTCAAGCCGTCACGGGCGTCTGGCAAGGCCCGTCCCACGATCACGCTCATGGCGTAATCGAGGTAGCTGCGCCGCATCTCCTCTTCGAGGCTGATGGGCAATGTCTCTTTGGCGAATTGGGTCATGTACGGGACCGACTTGCAGGTAAACCCTCGATTCTAGGTGGTTGGCCAACCCGGCGAGCTGTGGTGGTCTTACAACAATTTGGGATTGTCTGGACGGGATCGCACCTTGCGGCCCCCAGGGGGCTGGCGATGACTTGGCTGTGTGGCACAATAATCCTTGTCACAGAGGATTTGCTGAAAATGTTTACGTTTGCAGCAAGTTCGTTTTGGAGCCTGGCTTCCGTTCCTATGTCCCCCAGAGGAGTAACATGAAACAAATCAAACAACTGGCAACTTTCCTGGCCGCAGCCACCTTGGTCACCGTCGCCGGCGCCCAAGAAATCAACAACTGGCGCAACGCCAGTGGCGAAGTCTGGAAGAACGCATTCGGCCAGTGCTGGAGAAACGCTTCCTGGACCCCCGCCACTGCTGCTCCTGGCTGTGACGGCGCCATTGCTCCTGCTGCAGCCCCGGCACCTGCCCCGGCTCCCGCCGCTGCACCGGCTCCTGCCCCCGCTCCCAAAGCTGCTGCCCCGGCCCAACCGCCTGCAGCCGCTTCCAAAGTGACCTACGCAGCTGACGCCTTCTTCGACTTCGACAAGTCGGTGCTCAAGGCCGAAGGCAAAGCCAAGCTGGACGACCTGGTTGGCAAAATGAAAGCCATCAACCTGGAAGTCATCATCGCCGTGGGTCACACCGACTCCGTGGGTTCCGATGCCTACAACCAGAAGCTGTCGGTTCGCCGCGCTGAAGCCGTGAAGGCCTACCTGGTGTCCAAGGGCGTCGAAAAGAACCGCGTCTACACCGAAGGCAAGGGCGAGAAGCAGCCCGTGGCTGACAACAAGACCGCTCAAGGCCGTGCCAAGAACCGTCGCGTCGAGATCGAAGTGGTGGGCACCCGCCCCAACTGATCAACCCTGATCGCTGACAGACAAACCCCGCCTCGGCGGGGTTTTTTCTTGGCGCCCTGGTATTCTTGCGGCCTGGCTTGCCAGCCCTCGTCTGCCCCTTTGTATCGACCAAAGTCGTCCTTGTGCACGTCTCACCTGTGCGCTTCTCTTTGTGACCCGGAGCCCCTGCCATGACAGGCCCCTTGAATGCCGACCCCGCCGAACTCGCCAAATTTTCCGAGCTGGCCCATCGCTGGTGGGACCCCGAGAGCGAGTTTCGCCCCCTGCACCAGATCAACCCCTTGCGCCTGGACTGGATCCAGTCGCTCTCGCCGCTGGCGGGGCAGCACGTCATCGACATCGGTTGCGGGGGCGGCATTCTGGCCGACTCGATGGCCCATGCCGGTGCCACCGTGACAGGCATCGACCTCGCGGGCAAGGCGCTCAAAGTGGCGCAATTGCATGCGATGGAAGCCGGCACCCCCCACATCACGTACCGCGAGATCAGCGCCGAAGCCATGGCTCAGGAAGCCCCGGGCAGCTTCGACACCGTGACCTGCATGGAAATGCTGGAGCACGTGCCTGACCCGTCCTCCGTGGTGCGGGCCTGCGCACAACTCGTGAAGCCAGGGGGCTGGGTGTTCTTCTCCACACTCAACCGCAACCCCAAATCGTTTCTGATGGCGATCGTCGGGGCCGAGTACGTGCTCAACCTGTTGCCCAAAGGTACGCACGAATACGCCAAGTTCATCCGCCCCAGCGAACTCGCCTTGGACTGCCGCCATGCCGGCCTGGACGTGCTGCACAGCCGCGGCATGTCCTACAACCCGATCACACGCCGCTACTGGTTGAACCACGACACCAGCGTGAACTACCTGATCGCCACCCGCAGGCCCGCATGAGTCGCGCACCCGTTCTCAAAGCCGTGCTGTTCGATCTGGATGGCACGTTGATCGACAGTGCCCCCGACCTGGGCGCCGCCGCAGACAAACTGCGAACCGACCGAGGCCTGCCCTCACTCGATGCCTCGCTGTACCGCCCGCACGCCGGTGCCGGTGCGCGCGGCATGCTCAAAGTGGCGTTTGACATGACGCCCGATCACCCCGAGTTTCCTGCGCTGCGCGAAGCCTTCTTCGTCAACTACGAAAGTGCCATGACCGAACGCACCCTTGTGTTCGAGGGAGTGCCTGAATTGGTGGAGGCCCTCCAGGCGCGTGGCCTGCAGTGGGGCGTGGTGACCAACAAAATGGCGCGCTTCACCGACCCGCTCACGCAGGCCTTGCCGCTGTTCAACACGGCAGCCGCGGTGGTGAGTGGCGACACCACGCCGCACCCCAAACCGCACCCGGCGCCTCTGCTGGAGGCCGCGCGGCGCTTGGGCGTGGATCCCGCGCATTGCTGGTATGTGGGCGACGACGAACGTGACATCCAGGCCGGCCGTGCGGCGGGCATGGCGACCGTGGCCGCCGCCTATGGCTACCTGGGCCATGGGGCTGACCACGCACAGTGGGCGGCGGACCACACCATTGATCATCCGCTGGCCCTGTTGAAATTACTGGAAATGTCTTACAATTGAAGCTGAGGGGCTGCATTGGTTTCGACATGGGTTCGGACGCGCGGCAGGGCATGTCGAGGTTCTGTTACCTCGTAAAACCGCAGAAAAAAAACTAACTGCAAACGACGAACGTTTCGCACTCGCCGCTTAATCCGGTGAGCCTTGCAACAGCAGGCCGATAGGCTGGGCAAGGGGGTCGCAAGACTTCCAGGCTGCAAGGGAATTCATATCGGCTGGCTCGCTGCCGTGCACCTTGGTAGCGAGCGAGATTCAAGGGTGCTGGCTGGTCACGTAGCGTGTCGCTGCGCGGCGTGACCGGCGAGATCCAAATCAGACGACTACACATGTAGAACTGTGCGAAGAAGGCTTGTGGACGGGGGTTCGAATCCCCCCAGCTCCACCATATGCAATTAGTGAGAAACACTCTCTCACTTTCGATCAACCCCGCTGAGGCCCAGTCTCCGCGGGGTTTTTCGTTTTTGCTCGTGAACACGGGGGTCAGGGTACGACCACAAAAACCGGTGTTTTCACCCCATTTCACTCTCCATTCTCCAAATCTCGTGGACAGCAGAACGCCGCGTCCACAAGCCCAC
>CANFMY010000070.1 GCA_947448375.1 Comamonadaceae bacterium
CGAGCTGCGTGGCAAGGCCCAGCAGCACGACGACTCGGCCTTGCGTGAAACCGCGCAGCAGTTCGAGGGCATGTTCATTCAGATGATGCTCAAGTCCATGCGCGACGCGAGCAACGAGATGAAGAGTGACCTCGTGCAGTCGGACGCCGCTGAAACTTTCGAGGGCATGTACGACAAGGAAATGTCGGTCAAGCTGGCGCAGCGCAATGCGCTGGGCCTGGCCGATTCCATCGTGCGCAATGTGCAGCAACGACAAACCGTGGTGACCGCCGCCGATGCGCTCAAGCAACGTGGCACGGCAGGCATTCCCCTGAATCCGCCCGTCGCGGCCATGCCGCTGACGCGGGGCGAGGTCAAGCCGATGGCGCTGACCAAGCCCTACATCAAACCGCTGCCCGTGATGCCGCCACTCTCTGCCGAGGTGAAGCATGAGTGATATTCTGGGCATCGCCAGTGGCGCAGTGTCCGCGTATCAGCGGATGCTCAGCACCGTCAGCAACAACATCGCCAACGTCAGCACGGACGGCTACTCACGTCAGTCGGCCTCGCTCGAGGCCAACATGCCGGCCAAGACCGGGGCCTCCTACATCGGCACCGGTGTGATGTTCAGCGCGGTCAAGCGCGCCTACGACGAATTTGCCGACAGCAACCTGCGCAAGAGCACCAGTGACCTGATGGGCCAGGAGCCCATGGTGACCTACTCGCAGCGGGTGATTGACATCATGGGCGACAAGAGCATCGGTCTCAACTCGGCGCTCGATACGTTCTTTGGGGCAGCGTTGAACCTGTCGGCCGACCCGGCCTCCACGGTGCAGCGCAGCGCGTTCCTGCGCGCGGCCGAGGGATTGACCTCACGGTTTTCTGAACTGTCTGGACAACTCAGCCTGGTGGGTGATGAAACCAGCCAGTCCATCGAGAGCGATGTCGGGCAATTCAACAGCCTGGCCAACCAGCTCTCCCTGGTCAACGTGCAGTTGAGCAAAGAGGCCGAGACCAAGAATCAGCCGGCTGAATTGCTCGACCGCCGGGACCTGCTGCTGCGCCAGATGTCCGAATTTGCCGCAGTCAAGACCAAGTTCCAGCCCAGCGGGGTGGTCAGTGTGAGCCTGGGCTCGTCTATTTTGCAGTCCGTGGTCGTCGAAGGAACCACTGCCCGCCCTATCGGTATCGACACCACCAACGGAAAGTTGAATTTTGTGTTGGACCCGTATGGCGATGCACAGCCGGTCGAAAACATCAACAGCGGCAAGCTGGGCGGCATGAGCCGCTTCATCAAGCAGGTGCTCGACCCGGCGCATGACAACCTGGACTCGTTGGCCCAAGTGGTGGTGGATCAGATCAACACGATTCAGCGAACGGGTGTGGATGGGTATGGGCAGATGGGGCAGGACCTCTTTGCCATGAATGCCAGCGCCACCCACCTCGCAGCAGGTCTGAATGTTGCCTTGAGCGATCCGATGCGCGTGGCAACGGGCGCACAATTTCGAGTCACCGAGGGTGCGCAAAATACGGACAACGTGCGAGCCAGTGTGAGCTACACACGCTCGGACGCCGCCGCCCTGGTGAGCAACCCGGGACTGGTCAACAACGGCAGTGTGGACTCGGGGGTGCCGGTGAGCATCACCGCTGACGAGGGCTACCGTCACATCTCGGATGTGGCCCCGGGCGCAGTCTCCCCCACCTTCTACCTGGACAACGCCACGGGCGACCAGCAATTGCAGATCATGACGGCCGATGGGCGCCACATTGCTGGCAGCACACTGAGCCTGGCCAATCAACTGCTGCTGATTGACCGCAAGAACAACTACCCCGAAGGCACCCAGTACAGCTCGCAGTACCTGAACCAGACCGGCTCAGCGAGTTTCGAGGGCCTGTCGGTGTTTTATGGCGCCAAGGCGCAGGTGACTTCCGAGCAGATGTATGACGCCAATGGCAACCTGCTCTCGGGCAGTACCCAGCCGGCGACGGTCGAAGGCGACCGTGTGTTGCGTCCTGCCACCAGCTACACCATCCTGGCCAGTGCCTACAAAATCAACGGATCCGCATGGCCGACCAGCTCGCTGACGATCAACAACGCCGACATCGACATTCCGGAAAAAATTGCGGCCAGTATTGAAGGCATCGCACCGGGCGTCCATGCACGCGCCTACAACCAGGTCGAGTTCGACACCTCGGCGCTGCAGTATGGCCAATCGCTGAAGATCAATGGCATTGCCATCACCGCTGCCGAAGGTGAGAGCGGCTTGCAGGGGCTGATGGATCGCATCAACCTGTTCAAGACTCAGACCCAGGTCGAGGCCAAGCTGGGTGACCGTGGTCAGCTGGTGCTGGAAAACAGCAACAGCCAGGGCGGGCGTGACATCACGCTGTCGTCCACACCCGCCGGTGCGACCAACACCCTGGGCGTCATCGACCAGACCTATACCGGCCAAGTGCGTGTGACGCGCGATCTGGATGACCCCAAGAACGCCTCGCTGAAAATCGAACTCGGTCAAAACGGTTCGGATGCCATGCTGCAGCCCACGGGGTTGAAGCTCGGCACGTCCGCTCCCTTGATGTTGCTGCCGCATCCTGCGGTACTGGCAGGCGGGCGCGTGCCTTTGCCGGTACAAACCAAGCTCATTGAAGCCGGCAGCCTGGTGCTCAACAAGGTGGCGTTGCCCAAGCTCGAACTCACGGGCAATGAAGCCGACACGGTGCAGACCATGGCGGACTGGATCAACAACGCCCAGGTGCCCGACGTCACGGCTGTTGCCTACAACGAAGTACAAATCAACACCAAAAAGCTGGATTTCAGCAAGGACCTGTACATCAACGGAACCGCCATATCGACTGCCATCTCGAGCGTATCCGACGTGGCTGGCCTCATCAACGCGATCCAGAGCGCCAACATCGGGGTCCATGCCCGTGTGGGGGAACTGGGTCAGCTCATCATCGAGAACGACGCTGCCTCGCAGGGCAAGAGCATCGTCATTTCTGGCGTTAACAGTGCGGTGGGTGGCGTGAATATGCTGGGCATCAAGTCCCAGACCTACACCGGCATGCTGCGCATCACCCGAGACATTTCGGATCCGACGAATTCGGATTTGCAACTGGGCTTTGGCGCCAACGGCAAGCCGTCGCAACTCGCGGCACTGGGCTTGCGCACAGGTGCCTACATCGACGGCCAGGTGACGGATACCCTCAAGGTGTTTGTGGTGGGCGCGGGCACGCAGTCCAGTGTTGCTGCCAACTACGCGGGCGAACCGCTCGACATGTCGAACAAGCTGCGCGCCCAGTCACTCAGCATTCGCTTCACGGCACCGGACCGCTACGAAATCCTGGACACCAGAACCGGGACGCAACTGGCCGATCGCTACTACCAAGCCAATGGACAGCCCGTTCAGGTGCACTACCAGGGCTTGACGGTGACGCTGACCAGCAACCCCAAAGTGGGTGATACCTTCAGCATCGACGGCAACCAGAACGGCCTGGGCGACAACCAGAACATGATGGCCATGGTGGAGCTGTCCAAGCAGAAGGTGGTGGGCAACAAGACCCTGGGCGACGCTTACATCGACCAGGTGAACTCGGTGGGCAGTTTCGCGCAGCAGGCCAAGATCACGCAGGACGCGCTGAAGGTCGTGAACGACCAGGCCGTGGCGTCGCGCGACAAGGTGTCGGGCGTGAACCTCGACCAGGAGGCCGCCGATCTGATCCGCTTCCAGCAGGCCTACCAGGCGGCTGCCAAGGCGATGCAAATCTCGAGTCAGCTGTTTGATTCCATCATCCAGGTACGCTGATCCATAGGCAGGTGACACCATGAAAATTTCCACTTCTCTCCTCTTGGAACGTGCGTCCAATCAGATTGGCACCATCCAGGGCAGCCTGTCCAAGACGCAAGAGCAGCTCTCCACCGGACGGGAAATCGTGCGCCCGAGCGACGCACCGGACAAGGCCGCTGTGGTCACGCGACTGGAGTCGGCCCTGTCCAAACAGGACAACTACAAGAGCGCCCTCAACATGGTCAAGACCCGTCTGGGTTTTGAAGAGACCTCCCTCACGAGCGTGAGCGACTCCCTGGCCCGCGTGCGCGAGCTCGCCATCCAGGCCGGCAACGACACCTTGGGCGCTCAGGATCGCCATTCGATTGCCTTGGAGCTGAAGTCACTTCGCGACCAGATCCTGAGCTACGCCAACAGCCAGGACACCAACGGGCACTACATCTTCTCGGGCGGTCGTGGCGACACCCCTGCCTTTGGCGACAACGGCCGGGGCCAGGTGGACTACCTCGGCGACCAGAGCCGCACCCAGGTGATCGTGGGCGACAACCGCCGCATGAACGCGAACCGTGCGGGCTCCGATGCCTTCGTGCGCGTGGTGCGCGACGACGGACGGGGCAACCAGGTCGGCGCCGGCTTCTTCCAGGTGCTCGACGACCTTACCAAGGCGGTGGACGGCAGCAACAGTGCCGGCATCAAGCGTGGCATCAGCGAAGTTGATCAGCTGACGATGGGCGTCACCAACGGACTGGCCCAGGTGGGCGCAGACTTCAACGTGGTGGATGCGCAGTCGAGCGTGATCGACGCGCTCACCCTGCAGATGAAGACAACGCTCTCCGAAACCCAGGACCTGGACTACACCACGGCCATCACCAAGATGAACCGGGACCAGCTGGCCCTGGAAGCGGCACAGAGCAGTTTTGCGAAAATTTCCAAGTTGAGCTTGTTCAACTACCTGAACTGAAATTTTTTTCGTCTTCCATTCAAGTTTTTGTGTTTTGAACCGACTACATGTCTGATTGACGTCTTAAAAGTACACCATGGCCACCAGTGCTATCAGCTCCTCGACCTCTGCCAACACGGCGGCGACAACGAGCACGAGTACGTCCAGCACGAGCTCGACCAGCAGCGCCAGTTCCGCACAAGCCGCCAGCAAGGCGGCGGCCCAAAAGCTCGTGACCTCACTGGGCTCCGGTTCTGGCGTCGACGTCAATTCACTGGCACAGAACCTGGTGGACGCCGAGCGCATCCCGCGCCAGACGGCGATTCAGAACAAGATCGACAAGAACAACTCGCGTGTCTCGGGTCTCTCGGCCATGATGTACATGTTGAACGACCTGAAGACCAAGTTGTCAGCGCTGAAGGACAAGAGCAGCCTCAGCAGCATGACGGCGTCCAGCAGCTCGTCGGCCGTCTCGGCCACGGCGGTGGCGGGGGCCGTGGTGGGCAACCACGAGATTCAGGTGAACCGGCTGGCGAGTGCCCAGCGGGTGGTCAGCGCTGGCTTTGCTTCTGAGTCCAGCAGCATCAACAACGGCAACCCGTTTCAAATCTCGATCTCCAAGCCGGGGGTGACCACTGGGGTGTCGGGGGTCTCCGTCGCGGTCAGTGGCCAGCAGTCCGTGCTCTCGGGCATCGATTTGAATGGCGCCAGCGATTTTTCCAGCTTTTCCGTCCTGGTTGACGGTCAGGCCGTCTCGGTGTCACCGACCATGGGGCTGGCCACCATGGCCGACCTCGCGACCGATCTGCAGAGCAAACTGCGTGCGCGCTTGACGACCCTGGGCCAGACCACTGTCGCGGCCAGCCTGACCGTGAGCGCGGACCCGGCGCAACCGACCGCCCTTCTTTTCAATGCCGGGTCAGGCCACAGTGTGACCGGGCCGGCCTTGTCGGCTTCGAACCAGGCGGTGCACCTCGACGGGGCGTCCTTCTCTGCCTCGAACCCTGGCGGCGACTTTACCCAGTTCAGCCTGGACGTGGGTGGTGCGCAGCAAAGTGTGACGCTCAACCACCTGTCGACGACGCCGCAAGACCTCGCAACCGACATTTCTGCACAGCTCAACATTGCTGGCTTTGCGGACATCACCGCCGAGGCCGTTGGTACGGCGGGCAACTTCCGCCTGTACTTCAAGGATGCGCAGGGCCGTGCCCTGACCAACCCGACCCTCACAGGCTCGGCAAGCGCCCTGGCAGACGGGGCCCAGGCCGGGTCAGTGTCGAACACCATATCCAGCGTTGGCGCCGAGCGCGTGGCCATCATTGGCGGAATTCAACTGGGTGGCGGCAGCGACTTTGGCGCGCTCAGCCTCAAGATTGACGGCGCCACCGTCACGGCCACCCCGCAGCGTGGTCTGACGTCACTGTCGGACATGGCGGCAGACTTGCAGGCGCAGTTAAGAACGGCCTCGGGCATTGCCGACCTGACCGTCAGTGTTGACGCAACGGCCAGCGGCCAGATCAATATCAGTTCAGCGAGCTCGCATACCTTTTCCAGCGCGCAACTCGCAGCGTCGCCGAATGCGGTGCACCTGGATGGCATCCAGTTTGGTACCACAGCGGCCACGGACGACTTCAAGTCTTTCAGCGTCGTGATCGGCGGCGTGACCCGAACCCTGACTCCGGCTCCTGCAACGGCCACGCCAGCGGGTCTCGCAGCCGATTTGCAGGCCCAACTCAGGGCACTGGACGGTGACTCAGACGTGACGGTCACCGCGCAGAGCACGGCAGGCGGGTTCAGCCTGTACCTCAGTTCGGCGAGCAATCGCAGCATCACCAGCCCCAAGCTTCAGACCCAGGTGGTGGACATGACCCCACCGGTCGGGCTGTCCGCCGGGACGAGCCTGAACCCTGTCACGGGGGTGAAGACCGGGTCCTCGTCGGGTGCGACGATTGCTGGCATTGCATTGGGTAGTCCAGCCAACACGGGCAACTTGACCTCATTCAGCGTCACGGTCGATGGGGTGGTGAGGACCGTCACGCCCAGTGCTGGCGGCACCAGTGTGACCGACCTGGCCACCGACTTGCAGACCCAGCTGCGCAGCCTGGCGGGTAACAACGACCTGGTGGTGAGTGCCTCGGGCGATACGTTGACCTTTTCCTCTAGTTCGGGCAAGACGGTCTCAGGTCCCATGTTGTCGGCTACCTCGCTCAGCGGTGTCTCGTTTGCCACCAACAACCCGACCACCAAGGACTTCCGCGGCTTCGGCCTGACGGTGGACGGCACCAACTTCACGATCGTGCCGTCGCCTGCAGCGGCCACGTTGGAAGCCCTGGCGGCCGACTTGCAGTCGCAACTCAGAACCCAGGACGGCAAGAATGACTTGTCTGTTTCGGTGGTTAATGGTCGACTGCAGTTTGCGTCGACAAGCGGTCGGGCCATCTCCAACCCTCTGCTGCTGCCCAACACCTACGAGCTCACACCGGCCGGGGTTGCGCGAGCCATCAACGATAAAAAGATCGGGCTCACGGCACAGGTGGTCAATACCGGTTCATCCAGCAACCCCTACAAACTGGTCATCAGTGGTGGGACGGGTCAGGCGCAGGCGTTTGACATCAGCAGCACGGCGTCAAGCGGTAGCGTGTTGGGCTTTTCCAACCTGTCCACTGCCGCCGATGCAGACTTTGTGGTCGACGGCGTGGCGATGACCCGCAGCTCCAATACCGTCAGCGATGCCATCACGGGCGTCACTCTCAACTTCAAAGGCACCACCCCCGGAGGCCTCACGCCCACCCCGGCCAGTCTGGACATCGGGCTCGACACCTCGACCTTCAAGACCAAGATGACCGACCTGGTGGCGTCATTCAACGACACCTCCGACCTGCTCACCCAGGTCTCGGACCCCAAGTCGACCCTCGACACCTACGGCGCCACTCTCGTGGGCGACTCGGTGGTGAGGTCGGTCAAGCAGCAAATGCGAAGCCTGTTCCAGGGCAACTCCTCGACCCCTGGGACCACCGTGTCGGCCTTCTGGCAGATGGGCATCAAGGTGGACGAGAAGGGCGTGATGTCCTTTGACAGCGCCACCTTCGAGACCACGGTTCGGGGCAACTATGCCGATGTGGTCAAGAGCCTCACCGGTAACTTCGACAACCTGAGCACCTACAGCACCGCGCCGGCGGGCTTTGCGGGTGACGCGGTCCGCAAGCTGACCAACCTGCTCGCATCGACCGGCCCGATCCTGTCGGCCAGCGAAACGGCCAACACCCAGAACACGAAGTACCAGGAAGACCTGGGCCGGCTGCAGACCCGCATGGACGCGTTGCTGGTGCGCTATCAAAAGCAATTGGCCGCGATGGACTCCCTGGTGGGTAGCACCAACTCGAAGAAGACAAGCCTTAAATCCTCATTTGACGGGATGATGTCGGTCTATACCAATAACTAAAGTATTCATTGAATTTATTTTGGGGCTTTTCCTAAAGATTTCCCTGCCTGCACCGATTTACTCTCCGATCGATTGAAATCAATGTCACGCCTCGACCCCGAGGCGTCATTTCAACGGAGTAGGGTGCATGAGCATTTCACCTGTATCGAATAATCCCGCGGCAGCCGCAGCGCCCGCAGCGCCTGCGCGCGCGGTGCCCGAGCGCGAGCCGGTGGAGGCCAAGACGCCGGATATCGCGGTGCCCAAGGTCGAACTCGCACCCATCCCCAAGGCGGATCTCAAGGTGGACGTCGACCAACTCAAGCAACAGATGCAAGAGGCCATCAAGCAGATGAAAGAGGCTGTCAACGATGGTGGCCGAGGACTCAATATCTCGGTCGATTCGGCCGTGGGAGGTCCGGTGGTGGTGGTCAAGAACGTGTCCACGGGTGAAGTCATTCGCCAGATCCCCAACGAAGAAGTGGTGCGTACCGCCCACAACATCGAAAAGTTCCGCTCGTTGTTCATCAACAAGCTTGTCTGATTAACTTGGATGTTGCAGAAATTTCTAAAGAAATTTTTACAGCGTCCGAATCACTGTCCATCGCAACTCAATTTTTCACTTCACAGGGTGAGAGCTTTTAGGAGAAACCAACATGTCCGTGATTAACACCAACGTCAAGGCATTGACTGCCCAAGGTTCACTGTCATCCGTGAACGACAAGATTTCCAAGTCGATGCAGCGCCTGTCCACTGGCCTGCGCATCAACAGCGCCAAGGACGACGCCGCTGGCCTGGCCATCACCAACAAGATGACCTCTGACATTCGCGGTCTGTCTGTCGCCATTCGCAACGCCAACGACGGTCTGTCGCTGGCGCAAACCGCTGAAGGCGCGATCTCCCAGATCAACGGCATGCTGCAGCGCATGCGTGAACTGGCCGTGCAGGCCTCCAACGGCACCTCGTCCGAACTCGCTCGCAAGGGCAGCCAGGAGGAAGTGGACCAGCTCAAGCTGGAAATCAACAACATCGCCGCTCGCACCTCCTTCAACGGCATCAAGCTGCTCGATGGTTCTGCCAGCAACCTGAGCCTGCAGACGGGTTCCGAGTTCGGTCAGACCATGGACCTGAACCTGGCCTCTGTGAGCACTTCCAATATGGGTATTGGCTCACGTCCTTCGCTCTCTTCGACCAACACTACCGACACGGCTGCCAACCTGCTGGACGCTACCTACGCCGGTAACTCGGTGCTGCGTTCGGGTGACCTGATCATCAACGGCGTGACCGTTGGCGGCAGCGCAGCCATTGACGATGGCCTCTCCAAGGACGCCAAGGCCGCAAGCTCCATCGCCAAAGCAGCCGCCATCAACAAGGTGTCGGACCAGTCGGGTGTCAAGGCCGTGGTCAACGAAACCTACGCCGCAGGTTACAAGATGACCGCTCTGGCCAACGGCGCAGCGACCCGCAACGGCTACATCGTGGTGAACGGTGTGACGACCAGCACCTTGATTCAAAACGCATACGGCTCGGACCTGGGTGTGATTCGCAAGAACGTGGTCGACGCCATCAACTCGGTCTCCTCGCAGACCGGCGTTCTGGCCTACGACAGTGGCGACGCCAACAACGGCGTGGTGCTGAAGGCCGCCGACGGCCGCAACATCACGGTGGGCATCACGGGTGGTACCAGCACGCTGACCAACACCGACATCGGTATCGAGACCAAGACCACCACCGGCAGCTACAGCCTCCAAAGCATCAACGGTGAGCCGATCGTGCTGAGTTCCACGGCCAGTGGCGACATCTCCAAGGCCGGCTTGACGGCGGGCACCTACGCTTCCAACGTGAGTGCTGCCACCACCCGTGCCCGTACGGTCTCCACCACCGGCTACGCCGCTGACGCGGGTGAGTTGACCTCGGGTACCCTGAAGATCAATGGTGTGGCCATTGCCGGTTCTGACCCCAGCGATGACAAGGCCAGTGACATCACCGCCACCAACACATCGTCCCGCTCAGCCAGCGCCATCGCTGTTGCCGCAGCCATCAACAAGTCGACCTCGCTCACCGGGGTGACCGCCAAGGTCAGCGCCAACATCGTCTCCGGCGGTACAACGTCGTTCTCCAATGCTGCCAACCTGACGGACAACCTGTACCTCAACGGCGTGACAGTGGCCTTCAACCTGACGGCTGGCTACACCCGTAAGGATGTGGTGGACACTATCAATGCCTACACCGGCCAGACCGGCGTGGTGGCCAAGGACAACGGTGCCAACCTGACCCTGACAGCAGATGACGGCCGCAATATCTCGCTGGCCGCCGGGACCAACGCTGCCAAGTACGGCCTGAGCACCTCAATTGTCAGTGATGGCGCGGGTGCGGGTGCCCTCGCTGCTGCGGCCTACACCACCTACTCCAAGATCACCCTGACCTCTGACAAGCAGTTCTCTCTGACCGCTGGTTCCGAGGGCAACGCCCAGAACTTCGAAAAGCTGGGCTTCAAAGAAGGTACCTTCGGGGGTGAAAGCAACGGTTTCAAGGTGGCTGACGTTGATATCAGCAGCCAGGACGGGGCCATGGCGTCACTCAAGGCCATTGACGCCGCCCTGGAGTCGGTCAGCTCCCAGCAGTCCAAGATTGGTGCCCTGCAGAACCGTCTGGACAGCGCCATCTCCAACCTGACCGAGGTCAGCCGTAACACCTCCGAGTCTCGCAGCCGTATCCTGGACGCAGACTACGCGGTGGAAACCACCAACCTGGCGAAGTCCCAGATCGTGCAGCAGGCGGCCACCGCCATGCTCGCTCAGGCCAACCAGTCGGCTCAGTCTGTCCTGGCACTGCTCAAGTAAGGCTGGTCACAGCACTCCAAAACCGGGCTTCGGCCCGGTTTTTTTTCGCCTAAATGCCTAAAGAGTACTTTGGGGTTACTCAAGAAAGGGGGCCATGTTCCGATTCACAGATGGGCGAATATCGTCTGGACCGGATTTTGCATAAGCAAAGCGTGACCTTCGTCTAAGAGACTCCAATGGCAACCATAAACATCGGGCCAACCAGCGTATTGACTGGCTTTACAGCGACTCAGGTGAGCTCCCTGAGCACGCAGAGCCTTGTCAATTTAACGACACAGCAGGTCGTGGATTTGAGTTCATCGGCAATCGGTGGGCTGACTTCTGCCCAGCTGCCGCTGATTTCGTCCTCCAACGTGCGGGTGTTGACCACCAGTCAAGTGACCTATCTGAGCAGCTCTCAGATGGCGTACTTTAGTGGTAACCAAGTCGGGGCGCTGACGACCAGTCAGGTCAAGAGTGTGACCAGCAGCCAGGTCAAGGGCCTGACCCCCACGCAGATGGGGCAGCTGAACTCGTCGCAGGTGTCGTCCATTTCGGCGACCCAGATCAATGCCCTGAGTGCCACACAAATCCGGGCTATCTCGTCCGTGGGCGTCAAGGATATCTCGACGTCGGCCATCCAGGACATGGCCGTTCAGGAACTTCGTTACCTCACGGTCCAGCAGGTGTTTGGCCTGATCGAGGACCAAATCCGAATTCTGTCCAGCCAGCAAGTGGGGGGCCTGGACGCCACCCAGGTGGGGGCGATCGAGACCACGGATCTGCAAGCCATGCAGTCCGCCCAGCTGAATGCCTTGTCCGCCACCCAGGTGTCGGCCATGGGTGCGCAGCAGGTGCAGGCGATCACCACCAGCCAGTACGCCGAGGTTGGAACCAACTTCATCGCTGGCATGAGCTACGGACAGCTCAGTGCGATGGAGTCGCAAGACATAGCCGTCCTGAGTTCGGATCAGTTGAGGTCTATCAGCCAGGTCAACCTGGGCCAGGCATCCGCCGGGTTTGTGAACAAGCTGAGCGCCACACAAGTCAATTCACTGACCACCGCCCAACTCTCGGGGCTGACCTCCGCACAACTCGGGGCGCTGGAGTCGGCGACCCTGACCGCTTTACAAACGGCGACAATGGCGGCCCTGGGTGCCAATGCACTGAAGGGCCTGTCCAGTGGCCAGGTACAGCAGCTGGACACCCAGCAACTGCGTGCATTGAACGATCAGCAGGTGCAGTCGTTCAGCTCCTCGCAGGTGCAGTCCCTGCAGTCGACGCAAATCGTCTCGCTGTCCTCGACTCAAATCAAGGCCATGACCTCGGGGCAAATCGCCTCCCTGGATTCAACAGATCTTCAGGCATTGAGCAGCAGCCAGTGGCAGGCGATCGACGCCAGCGATGTGGCGGCCATCACCAGTGCCAGCTTGAACGCACTGAGTGCAGGGCGACTGGCCCAGATGACCAGCGCACAAGTGGGCGCCCTGACGGGGCCCCAGATGTCTGGCTTGTCCACCGACCAGTTCACCGCGCTCACCGCCTCACGCCTGAGTACGCTGACCAGCGTCCAGGTCGGAGCCCTGAGCACCAGCAACCTGCGCAGCATCAGCAGCTCGCAATTGCTGTCGATGTCCGCTGTACAGCTGGGAGCGCTCACCTCCGGGCAATTGCGCTCACTGGACGTGGCCGTTATCAATGCCCTGAGCAGCACTTCATTGCGCGCCCTCTCGAGTTCGGCCCTGAGTGGCCTCTCCACTGATCAGGTGAGCTCACTCGGTACTGCCTCGCTCGCTAGCCTGACCAACGTTCAGGCCCAGTCGCTGACCACCGCACAGGTACAGGCGCTCAACAGCACCCAGATGCTTTCCCTGGGGCTGGACAAACTCAACACCCTGGGCACGGCCCAGGTGGCTGCGCTGACCAGCGTAGGCCTCTCGGCGCTCTCCACTGCGCAGGTGCGAACACTCAGTGCCGGGTTCTTGTCCGGTCTCACGTCGGGCCAACTCACCGCGCTCTCAACCTCGCAAGTCAACAGCCTCAGCGCGGATCAGCTCAAGGGGCTGGGGTCGCAGCTGGGCAAGCTGTCGTCGGGACAAATCAATTCCCTGAGCTCCGATTTGCTCGGGGCCACGCAAGCCGTCAATCTCGTCACCAGCCAAGTCGCTGGATTGGGCACTGAACAGATCGCGAACTTCTCTCAGACTCAGGTTCAGTCGCTGGGGTCGAGTCAAGTCGCGGCCCTGAGCAGCGCCAGCCTGGAGGCTTTGAACAGTTCGCAGATCCGCGTCATCGACGCGCAGGATCTGGCAGCTCTCAGCACATCACGCCTGGCCACGTTGAGCGGCGAAAAACTGGCACAACTGACGGACGTCCAACTGCGGGCCATGACCACGGCCCAGGTGGCGGTGCTGTCCTCGAGCCAGTTTGCCAGCCTCACCTCAGGCCGCCTGGGTTCCATCACGGGTGCACAGTTTGGTGCCATCAGCAGCGCCAATCTGCAGTCCCTGTCCACCACCGAACTGGTAGGCTTGTCCCAGGCACTGATCAGCGGCCTGACTTCGGCGCAACTGAACCTCCTGCAAAAGGACTTCATCAACGCCCTCAGCAGTACCTCTCTCACGGCCCTCTCCAGCACGGCGCTGGCCGGGTTGGCGACCGACCAGGTCGCGGGGTTGTCCAGCCTCAAGGTAGGTCAGCTCTCCCAGACCCAGGTGGGCGCCCTGGGCACAGCCCAGGTGTCCGCACTGGTGTCGAGCCAGGTCTCGGCTCTTGGCGCTACATCCCTCAATGTCCTGTCCAGCGCGCAAGTTCGTGCGCTTGACTCTGAAGATCTCAGGACACTCGGCAGTGCCCAGGTCCGCTCACTCCGCGATGCCTTTGTCGCCAGCCTGACCACCACACAAATGGCTTCTCTGGGTACCGCCCAGAC
>CANFMY010000071.1 GCA_947448375.1 Comamonadaceae bacterium
AAAATCGTCGTGATCGCCGCCGTCAGCGTCGTCTTGCCATGGTCCACGTGACCGATCGTGCCCACGTTCACGTGCGGCTTGGTCCGTTCAAACTTGCCTTTTGCCATTGTCTTTCTCCAAAGAGCTATGCCCGTGTTTCGGTTTTACGTCTGCACGACACTGCTGAGTCATCCCGCACGGGTAACGGGACGGCGTGTCGTCGCAGACGGGCCCGCTTGCGCGGACCGGCTGAAATCAAAAATTACTTCGCGCGCGACGCCACGATGGTTTCGGACACGTTGCGCGGTGCTTCGGCGTAGTGCTTGAATTCCATCGTGTAGGTGGCACGACCTTGCGACATCGAGCGCAGCGTGGTCGAGTAACCGAACATCTCGGACAGGGGCACTTCGGCCTTGATGGCCTTGCCGCCACCCACCATGTCGTCCATGCCTTGAACCATGCCGCGGCGTGAGGACAGGTCGCCCATCACGTTGCCGGCGTAGTCTTCCGGCGTCTCGACTTCCACGGCCATCATCGGCTCGAGGATGACGGGGCTGGCCTTCTTGGCGGCTTCCTTGAAACCGAAGATGGCGGCCATCTTGAACGCTTGTTCGGACGAGTCCACATCATGGTACGAACCGAAGGTCAGGGTGACCTTGACGTCCACCACCGGGTAGCCGGCGAGCACGCCCGAGTTCAGGGCCTCGACCACGCCTTTTTCCACCGCGGGGATGTATTCACGCGGCACCACACCGCCCTTGATGGCGTCGACGAATTCGAAGCCCTTGCCCGGCTCTTGCGGCTCGAGGGTGAACACGACGTGACCGTACTGGCCTTTACCGCCCGACTGGCGCACGAACTTGCCTTCGACGTCGGTGACTTGCTTGCGCACGGTTTCGCGATAGGCCACCTGGGGCTTGCCCACGTTGGCTTCCACGCCGAACTCGCGCTTCATGCGGTCCACGATGATCTCGAGGTGCAGTTCGCCCATGCCGGAGATGATGGTCTGGCCGGATTCTTCGTCGGTCTTGACGCGGAAGGAAGGATCTTCGGCAGCCAGACGTTGCAGGGCGATGCCCATCTTCTCCTGGTCAGCCTTGGTCTTGGGCTCGACAGCCTGTGCAATCACGGGCTCGGGGAAAATCATGCGTTCCAGCATCACGATGTTGTCGGGATCGCACAGGGTTTCACCCGTGGTCACGTCCTTCAGGCCCACGCAGGCGGCGATGTCGCCAGCGCGGATCTCTTCGATTTCCTCGCGGTTGTTGGCGTGCATCTGCACGATACGACCGATACGTTCTTTCTTGCCCTTGACCGGGTTGTAGACGGTGTCGCCCTTGGAGAGCACGCCGGAGTACACACGCACAAAGGTCAGCTGGCCGACGAAGGGGTCGGTCATCAGTTTGAACGCGAGGGCGGAGAACTTCTCGCCGTCGTCGGCCTTGCGGTGAACTTCCTTCTCGTCGTCATCGGTGCCGGCCACGGGAGGAATATCCAGCGGGGAGGGCATGAGTTCGATCACGGCGTCGAGCATGCGCTGCACACCCTTGTTCTTGAACGCCGTGCCACACAGCATGGGCTGGATTTCGCCCGCAATGGTGCGGGTGCGCAGACCCAGGGTGATTTCCTCTTCGGTCAAGTCGCCGTTTTCCAGGTACTTGTTCATCAGCTCTTCGTTGGCCTCGGCAGCCGACTCGACCATGGCTTCGCGCCACTTCTTGGCCTCTTCCATCAGGTCAGCGGGGATGTCTTCGAAGGTGAACTTCATGCCTTGCGAGGCTTCGTCCCAGATGATGGCTTTCATCTTGCGCAGATCGACCACGCCCTTGAAGTTTTCTTCGGCGCCGATGGGGATCACGATGGGCACGGGGTTGGCTTTCAGGCGCAACTTCATCTGGTCCACGACCTTGAAGAAGTTGGCACCGGTGCGGTCCATCTTGTTCACGAAGGCCAGACGCGGCACGCGGTATTTGTTCGCCTGACGCCACACGGTTTCAGACTGCGGTTGCACACCGCCCACGGCACAGTACACCATGCAGGCGCCGTCGAGCACGCGCATGGAACGCTCCACCTCGATGGTGAAGTCCACGTGGCCCGGGGTGTCGATGATGTTGATGCGGTGTTCGGGGAAAGACATGTCCATGCCCTTCCAGAAACAGGTGGTGGCCGCGGACGTGATGGTGATGCCGCGCTCTTGTTCCTGCTCCATCCAGTCCATGGTGGCAGCGCCGTCGTGCACTTCACCGATCTTGTGGTTCACGCCGGTGTAGAACAGGATACGCTCGGTGGTGGTGGTCTTGCCGGCGTCGATGTGAGCGGAAATACCGATGTTGCGGTAACGCTCGATGGGGGTCTTGCGAGCCATGATGTAAAGCCTTTAAAAGAGAGGACAGCGCCACGGGCGGTGGGCCGGGCACAACGCCCGGCCGGCCAGCACCCGCAGCAGCGGGCCCGAATTAGAAACGGAAGTGCGAGAAGGCCTTGTTGGCTTCGGCCATGCGGTGAACTTCGTCACGCTTTTTCATGGCGCCGCCACGGCCTTCGGAGGCTTCCAGCAACTCGTTGGCCAGGCGCAGGGCCATGGACTTCTCGCCGCGCTTGCGAGCGGCTTCTTTCAGCCAGCGCATGGACAGCGCCAGACGACGCACGGGGCGCACTTCAACGGGCACCTGGTAGTTGGCACCACCGACACGGCGGGACTTCACCTCGACCATGGGCTTGACGTTGTTGATGGCCTGGGTGAACAGCTCGAGCGGATCCTTGCCCGACTTCTGTTCGATTTGCTCGAGCGCGCCATAAATGATGCGCTCGGCGACTGCTTTCTTGCCGCCTTCCATGATCACGTTCATGAATTTGGACAGCTCGACATTGCCGTACTTGGGATCCGGCAGGATTTCACGTTTGGGGACTTCGCGACGACGTGGCATGTTGTTACCTCTGTTGCTTCAGTTGGTGCCCTTTCGGAACACCGCGAGAGCCATCTGACTCTCACTTACTCGACCCACGCTGGATAGCGCTTGGGGTCACTTCGTTTCAAACAGTCTGCCTGACTGTCGAAACACCGAAAAAATTGAAAACGATCTGAACCGAGAAAACCGATCAGGCCTTCTTGGGACGCTTGGCACCGTACTTGGAGCGCGATTGCTTGCGATCCTTGACGCCTTGCAAATCGAGCGAACCACGCACGATGTGGTAGCGCACACCGGGCAAGTCCTTGACACGACCGCCACGCACGAGCACGACCGAGTGTTCCTGCAGGTTGTGGCCTTCACCGCCGATGTACGAGATGACCTCGAACCCGTTGGTGAGACGAACCTTGGCCACTTTACGCAGCGCGGAGTTTGGCTTCTTGGGGGTCGTGGTGTACACGCGGGTGCACACGCCACGACGCTGAGGCGAGTTTTGCATCGCGGGGCTCTTGGATTTGGTCTTTTCGACCTCCCGCCCCTGACGCACGAGTTGGTTGATGGTTGGCATTGAGAAACGTCCCTAAAACGATAAACGCAAACGTGAAATCCTCTCGGAAATAAATTCCGAAAAGCCTTCTAGTGTATCAGGTTGAGGACGTTGCGCCAAACCCTTGGTTTTTCAGCCATTTTTGTCCCGTTGGCGTGCGCTCACTTGATCCACAGGCGCACGGCATCCCAGGCCCGGCCGATCACGCCAGCCTGCTCCACCTGCTGCAGGCTGACGAGCGGGATGTCCGGCAAGGGCTGATCGCCCAGGGTCAGCTTGAGTTGGGCCACAGTCTGGCCGCGCTGGAAGGGGGCGACCAGCGGGTCGGGTCGGGCCACCTCGGTTTTCAGCTTGCCGAGCTGGCCGGCCGGGATCGCGACCACGATGGGGTCGGGCCGGCCAATGGGCATGGTGGACTGGCGGCTTTTCCACACGGGCGGGGTCAAAATGGCCTGGTTGCCGTCAAACAGCTTGACCGCGTCGTAGGCCGTGAAACCCCAGTTCAGCAATTTTTGCGACTCGATGGCACGGGCATTCTCGCTGGCGGCACCCAGCACGACAGCGAGCAACCGGCGACCCGCCAGCCCTGGCATGTCGCGCTTGGCGGTGGCAATCAGGCAGTACCCGGCGGCTTGCGTATGACCTGTCTTCAAGCCGTCCACGCTGGGGTCACGGAACAACAGCAGGTTGCGGTTGCTGTCGTTGGCCGCCGGCGTGCCGGGGTAACGGTATTTCTTGAGGGCGTAGTAACCGATGTAATCCGGAAAGTCCCGCAACAGGCGTTGCGACAAAATGGCCAGGTCCTGCGCCGTGGTGGTGTGACCCGGCTCGGTCAATCCCTCCGGGTTCTTGTAGGCCGTGTTGCGCATGCCCAAGGCCTGGGCCTGGTCGTTCATGAGTTGCACGAAACGCTCCACGCTGCCGGCCACGCCCTCGGCCAGGGCAATGGTGGCGTCGTTACCGGACTGCACGATCATGCCCTTGAGCAAGTCCTCGACCGGCACCTGCATCTTGGGGTCGATGAACATGCGCGAGCCCGGCATCTTCCAGGCCCGCTGGCTCACGGGAAAGGTCTGCTGCAGGGTGATCTTGCCGGACTTGAGCGCATCAAAGACGATGTAGGCGCTCATCAGTTTGGTGAGGGACGCGGGCTCGACGGGCACGTCGGCCTGCTGCTGCGCCAACACCTGTCCGGCGCTCACATCGATCAGCAAATAGGTGCGGGCAGCCATTTCGGGCGGTGCGGGCAGTTGGGCCCAGGCACTCACCGACCACGACACACACAACAGGGCCGCGACACGGCGAGCCCAGACAGCAACACAAGACAAATTCACACACATTCCTTGGAGGCGGGACGCACCGCCGACGATGAGAACAACCGTGCCGGCCCGAAGACCCGGGGCGACAAGCTCAACGCTCAGGGCTCAACTCTCAAACGCCCAGATGACGCATCACGCGGGATTTCAACAACGGCAATTGTCCATGAAAGAAGTGCCCGCCCCCGGGCACCACCAGCACCGGCAAGGTCTGCGGTCGGGCCCAATCCATCACCGCAGACAACGGCACGGTATCGTCGTGCTCGCCATGAACCACCAGGGTGCGTTCGTGCAACGCAGGGGGCACCTCAGGCACCTGGAACCGCGAGGCCGCGGTGCCCACCAGCACCAGTTGCTCGATGGGCCGTTGCCCCGCCAGTTGCGCAGCAGCCTGGGCCGTGACAAAGGCCCCAAATGAAAAGCCCGCGAGCGCGAGGGCGCCCTGCCCGGCTTGTTGGCTCACCACGGCCAGCACGTCGTCGACTTCACCGCGCCCTTCATCGTAGTGGCCGGCACTGCTGCCCACGCCGCGAAAGTTGTAACGCACCGCGCTCCAGCCGCTTTGCACAAAGGCGCGCGCCAGTGTTTGCACCACCTTGTTGTCCATGGTGCCGCCAAATAGCGGGTGCGGGTGCGAAATCACGGCCACCCCCTTGGCCGGGCCGCTGGGGTCATCGCGCAACGCCTCGATATCGCCACAGGCGCCGCGCAAGCACAGCCGCTGGGTTTGCAGGTTCATGGGTCAGCGCCCCACGTCTGCGGGCAGCATCAAGCGCTCAACCGGTTGGCCTTTGACGAGATGCGAGTCGATGATGTCATCCATGTCCTGTTGGTCGACAAATGTGTACCACACCGCCTGCGGATACACGACCAACACCGGGCCGCCCGCGCAGCGGTCCAGACACCCCGCCTTGTTGATCCGCACACCGCCAGGCCCCGACAGGCCCAAGGCTTTGACGCGCGACTTGCAATGATCAAACGCTTGTTGGGCGCCTTGTTGCGTGCAGGAGGCTTCGCCGTTTTTGCGCTCGTTGAGGCAAAAGAACACGTGGTGCTGATAGTAGGAGGTGTCTGACATGCCCTCGATTCTAGGCTCGACCCTCATCCGAACGACCGGCACGCGAGAGCGCCACCCCCAGCACCGCGTAAGGCCACAACCAGCCCAACCACTGGGCCACGCCATGAAAGCGGATGAAGCGGCCCTGCTCCCAGGTCTGCAACATCTGGGCAAAGTACTCGCTGGCCGGGGCCTGGTTGAGAATCGCCAGATTGAGGACCAGCACGCACAACAAGCAGGCCAGACAGGCTCGGGCCGAGAGCACGCTCATGATGCAGGCCACCACAATCCCCAAGGCCATCCCCAGCCAGGTCGGCAATTGCAGCCAGACCCAGGCGTGGCGCGGACCAAAACTCAAGGCCGCCGACAGGGCCGAGGCGGCCACCCCCACGCCCAGCACAACCACCACCGACAGCAACCGCTGGTGTTGATGCCGGATGATGGAAAAGCCCAGCAGACAGGGCGTGAGCAGGCCCAGCATCACGCACAACAGCTCGGCGCCGGGCAACAACGGCTGCAACTCCACATGCCGAAGCGGCAGCCACTCGACAAACGGGGTGTCCTTGAGCCACGCGCCCGCCGCGTCCTCCAGCCGCTCCAGCACCTGGCCCAGCCCAAACGGAACAGCGGCCGGAAACAAGAGGGCCATCGGCCACAAAAACAAGGTCACCAGGCTGAAGCGGGCATCCGGGACAAACCAGCGCGCACGAAAGCGGCTCCAGCGGTCGAGCCAACCCAGCTGCTCCAGGGCGTGGGCGGCACTGGCCCCGCACAGGGCCCCGGCGCTGTTGAGTGAAAAATCCAGCAAGGATGGAACCCGGGCGGGCAAGTAGGACTGCAGGCTCTCCAGCACGAAGGACAGTCCCGCCGCCGCCATCACGCTGTACCCCACCGTGCCGCGCGTCACGCCACTGCGCAACGCGCCCAGGGTCACCCAAAAGCCCAGCGGCGCATACCCCAGCCAGTTGGACACCACATCGAAGCCACTCCAGTATGGGGTCCAGGCATGCGTCACAAACGACCACGGTACCAAGTCCTGGTCGCGCCACTGATCAAACGGGTACAGACTGGCGTAAACGATCAGCACGGCATACACGCCGGCCAGGGGCCACGCCGAGCTTTTGTGCATGGCCCGTCAGCGTCTGCGCCACCACGCCAGCAGACCGAACACGGCCAGCACCAACAGGCCCCAGAGCCAGTCCGTCAGAAAGACGCCCCAGTCGGTGGGTTTGACCACCACCAGCGAAACGATCAAGAGCATCAGCAACACGGGCACTTCATTGAAGACGCGGTACCAGCCCTCGCTGCGACGGTTCTCGCCACGCTCGAAGCGTTTGAGCATGCGCATGCAGACGTGGTGGTAGCCCAGCACCAGCACCACCGCCAGCCATTTCACATGCATCCACCCCTGGCCCGGCCCCCGGCCGATGCCGTAACCGGCCCACAGCGCGATGCCCAGCGCGAGCGCCGGCACCATCAGCAGGTGGGAGAAGCGCATGAGCCGCCGAGCCATGGTCAGCAACCGCTCCCGTTCGGCCTCTGAGTCGGGCGGCACCTCGGCCAGGTTGACAAAAATACGCGGCAGATAAAAGAGGCCCGCAAACCAGCTGGCCACAAAGACGATGTGAAGGGTTTTGATCCAGAGCATGTGCGCAGTGTAGACGCACAAAAAGAAGCCCGGTCCAAGCCGGGCAAAAAGCTGTCTGCCCTGAGGCCAACAGCGCCCGCTCAGGGAAGTGAAGCGGGGGGCGGCAAGCGCCCACCCTCAATCTAGCAAAGGGCGGGGGCGGCCTCGTTTCAGGTAAACCCGGGGGTGATCCGGGCGCGTGCGTCACAATGAGGACTTCTGCGCCCTGCGGGGCTGGCGCTGTCGTGTCAAGATGACGCGTGCGCACCTTTTCTGGAGCTTTGATGATGATCCGCCCCACTCAGTTTCCCGCCACCCGCCCCCGCCGCCTGCGTCGCGACGACTTCACCCGTCGACTCGTGCGCGAGCACGACCTGTCGGTCAACGACCTGATCTACCCGGTGTTCGTGCTGGAGGGCCAGGGCCGGCGCGAGGCGGTGGCTTCCATGCCGGGCGTGGAGCGCCTGAGTCTGGATTTGCTGCTGCCCGTGGCTGAGCGCTGTGTGGCGCTGGGTATTCCGGTGATGGCCTTGTTCCCCGTGATCGACCCGTCACGCAAAACCGAGGACGGGCGCGAGGCCTTCAACGAGAAGGGCCTGGTGCCCCAGGTGGTGCGCTCGCTCAAGCAGCATTTCCCCGAACTCGGCGTGATGACCGATGTCGCCCTCGATCCGTTCACCAGCCACGGTCAGGATGGTCTGCTGGATGACACCGGCTACATCCTCAACGACGAAACCGTGAAGGTGCTGGTGCGGCAAGCCATGACGCAGGCCGATGCCGGTGTGGACATCGTGGCGCCCAGCGACATGATGGACGGACGTATCGGCGCCATTCGACAAGCCCTGGAGTCGGGGGGTCACATCCACACCCGCATCATGGCCTACAGCGCAAAGTACGCCAGTGCTTTCTATGGACCCTTTCGCGACGCCGTGGGCTCTGCCAGCAACCTGGGCAAGAGCAACAAGAAGGTCTACCAGATGGACCCGGGCAACAGTGATGAAGCCTTGCGCGAAGTGGCCATGGACATCGACGAAGGGGCCGACATGGTCATGGTCAAGCCTGGCATGCCCTACCTGGACATCGTGCGGCGCGTCAAGGAAACCTTCCAGGTGCCCACCTTCGCCTACCAGGTGTCAGGCGAGTACGCCATGCTCATGGCCGCAGCCCGCAATGGCTGGCTCGACCAGCAAGCCGTGATGCTCGAGAGCCTGCTGGCCTTCAAGCGCGCGGGCGCCGATGGCGTGCTGACCTATTTCGCCATCGACACCGCGCAGTGGTTGCAAGAACAGCGCTGATCAGCCCAGGTGCTGGTTGAAAAACGCCAGCGTGCGCTCCAGCGCCGTGTTGGCCGCCGCTTCGTTGTAGGAGCCGCGTTCGTTGCAGTTGAATCCGTGATCGGCGGCATACACATGCACGTCCACGCCGGGCTGTGCTTGACGGAAATGTTCCACGGTGTCGAGCGGAATCCAGTGGTCCTTGTCGCCAAAATGGGCCATCACCGGGCAGTTGGGTGTGCGCGCCGCTTCCGCGTCTGAGGTCACGCCGCCGCCATAGTAGGGCACCGCGGCGCTCACCCCTTGCAGCAGGGTGGCGGCACGCCAGGTCAACAGACCGCCCCAGCAATAGCCCACCACACCCACTTTGCCACCACTGGTGGCGGCGGCGTAGTTCACGGCCGCCTGGACATCCGCCATCACGCCCGGTGCGGGCAGCGCTTCAATTGCCGTTTTGAGCGCGAAGCCCGCGTTCATGTCGTCGGGGGTGTAGCCCAGTTCCACACCGGCCTGGGCACGCTGGAACGTGGCCGGTGCCACCACAAAGAAGCCCGCCATGGCAAAGCCATCGGCCACCGCTCGGATGTGGTGATTGACACCGAAGATTTCCTGCAACACCACCAGGGCTGCGCGGGGCTTGCCCTGGGGTTGTGCCACGTAGGCGTCAACGGTGTGGCCGTCAGCGGCCTTGATCTGGACAGTTTGTCCCATGGGGTGCTCCTCTTGAGGGTGGATGTCGGGTCGGGTTGTGATGACTACAGCCGCCTGCAACAGGTCGTCATCGCAGGGCATTCACTGCAGCGGATGATAGCGCTGAGCGTTGGGGGATTCCATCGGTCGCGTCATCCCCTTGCTGCGGTCAGAATACGCCTGCTGACCGGTTGGCGCTGCTTCAGCGGTGTTGCAAACGAAACACCGCGGTAGCGGCCCGCGCGTTGGGCCACCAGCGAACCACGCGGTCGTCCTGGATGCCAAATGACTCGGTGATCTGCAAATGGTTCTTGCGCGCGAGCACTTCAAAATCGGCATAGGTGCCGACTCGAATATTGGGCGTGTCGTACCACTGGTAGGGCAGCCGCCGCGTCACCGGCATGCGGCCGCGCACAATGCTCCAGCGGTTGGGCCAGTGCGCAAAGTTGGGAAACGCCACCACGCCTTGCCGGCCCACACGCGCCGTCTCGCGCAACATGGTCTCCGCATTGCGCAAGTGTTGCAGCGTATCAATCTGCAGCACCACATCGAAAGACTGGTCCTCGAACAGGCTGAGTCCCTGGTCGAGGTTGAGTTGCAACACCTGCACGCCGCGTTGCACGCAAGCCAGCACATTGCGGTCGTCCAGCTCCACGCCATAGCCGGTGCAGCCCCGGTGGCGCTGCAAATGGTCCAGCAAGGCGCCGTCCCCGCAGCCCAGGTCGAGCACGCGCGAGCCTTCGGGCACCAGCTCGGCCAGCAGACGAATCACGGACACATCGCTCATGCGGCCTCCTGCAGCTCGATGCGCTCGAAATACGAACGCACCAGCGAGAGGTATCGCGGGTCGTCAAGCAAGAAGGCATCATGGCCGTGCGGTGCGTCGATTTCCGCGTAGGTCACTTCGCGGCGGTTGCGCAGCAAAGCGCCCATGATCTCGCGGCTACGAGACGGGGAGAAGCGCCAGTCGGTGGTGAAGCTGACCAGCAGGAACTTGGCCTGGGTGATGGCCAGCGCCTGCGCCAGGTCGCCACCGTGGTGACGTGCCGGATCAAAATAATCGAGCGCGCGGGTGATCAGCAAATACGTGTTGGCGTCAAAGTACTCGCTGAATTTGTCGCCCTGGTAGCGCAGGTAGCTCTCGATCTGAAATTCGATATCCTGGGTGGTATAGCGGTACGGATTGGCCGTGGCCTGTCCCACCGCATCACGCAAGCTGCGCCCGAATTTTTCATTCATGACGTCGTCGCTCAGGTACGTGATGTGGCCAATCATGCGCGCAATGCGCAGACCACGCTTGGGCACCACATCGTGGCGATAAAAATGTCCGCCATGGAAGTCCGGGTCGGTCACGATGGCACGCCGTGCCACCTCGTTGAAGGCAATGTTTTCTGCGTTGAGGTTGGGGGCACTGGCCACCACCACCGCATGACGCACGCGGTCGGGGTAACGCAAGGTCCAGCTGAGCGCCTGCATGCCGCCCAGGCTGCCGCCCATCACAGCGGCGAGCTGCGCCACACCCAGGCGGTCGAGCAGTCGGGCCTGGGCATCGACCCAGTCCTCCACCGTCACCACGGGAAAGTCGGCACCGTACACCTCGCCCGTGTCGGGATGGCGGTGCATCGGTCCTGTGGAGCCAAAGCACGAGCCGAGGTTGTTCACCCCGATCACAAACCAGCGGTCCGTGTCGACCGACTTGCCAGGCCCCACCATGTTGTCCCACCAGCCTTCGCTGCGCGGCTGGTCTGCGTACACACCCGCCACGTGATGCGAGGCATTCAGCGCATGACAGATCAGGACGGCATTGGAGCGGTCGGCATTCAGCTGACCGTAGGTCTCGTACGCCAGGGTGTAGTCACGCACGCTCGCGCCACTTTGCAGCGGCAGCGGCTCGGCAAAGTGCATGAATTGCGGTGTGGCGACAAACGACATGAACAAACCCGGTAACGCCAAAAACGAGTCCGGGTTCGGAACCTGTCTTTAGCTGAACTTGGTAGAGCGCCCGCAAACACGAGGAAATCGGCGCTGTGAAATGCAGTATATCAAGGGGCCATTGACGCCCGACCCAGGCGCCCTACGCGCCGCTATAGCCGTCGACGACAACCTCGCCCATCCAGGCTCGCTGACATTTGGTGCGTTCCTTGCTCTATTTCGGTTCATGGGCATCAAACGCCCATTTTTTGCACCAAAAATAAGCATTTCTTCCAAGGAGCTCTCATGGACGCACTCAAACAGGGCGCAGACACTCTTTTTATCTTGCTGGGCGCCATCATGGTGCTCGCCATGCACGCCGGTTTCGCCTTTTTGGAACTGGGCACTGTGCGCAAGAAGAATCAGGTCAACGCCTTGGTCAAGATTCTGGTGGACTTCAGTCTCTCCACCGTGGTGTATTTTCTGGTGGGTTACAGCGTGGCCTACGGCACACATTTTCTGGTCAGCGCCGAGACGCTGGCGGCCCGCAATGGGTATGACCTGGTGAAGTTCTTCTTCCTGTTGACCTTTGCCGCCGCCATCCCCGCCATCATCTCCGGCGGCGTTGCCGAGCGCGCACGGTTCTGGCCGCAACTCCTGGCCACCGCGTTGATCGTGGGTTTTATCTACCCGTTTTTTGAAGGACTGGCCTGGAACCAAAACCTGGGCGTGCAAGCCTGGATCAAGGACCTGACGGGTGATGAGTTCCACGATTTCGCGGGTTCGGTGGTGGTGCATGCCGTGGGGGGCTGGATTGCCCTGCCCGCCGTGCTGCTGCTGGGCTCTCGCCTCAACCGCTACCGCAAGGGCGGCGGCATGTCGGTGCATCCGCCCTCCAGCATCCCGTTCCTGGCTCTGGGCGCCTGGATCCTCATCGTGGGTTGGTTCGGCTTCAACGTGATGAGTGCGCAGACGCTGGACAAAATTTCCGGGCTGGTGGCCGTCAACTCCTTGCTGGCCATGGTGGGCGGCACGTTGGCCGCCCTGTTGCTCGGACGCAACGACCCGGGGTTCGTGCACAACGGCCCCCTGGCGGGCCTGGTGGCGGTGTGCGCGGGATCCGATGTCATGCACCCGCTGGGGGCCTTGGTGGTGGGTGCTGTGGCCGGCGGCCTGTTCGTGTTCATGTTCACCTTGACCCAAAACCGTTGGAAGATCGATGACGTGCTGGGCGTGTGGCCCCTGCATGGTTTGTGCGGCACCTGGGGTGGCATTGCCGCCGGTATTTTTGGCTCCACCGCCCTGGGTGGGCTGGGCGGCGTGAACCTCGGCGCTCAAGTCATCGGCACGGTGGGGGGAGTGGCCTGGGCGTTGGTGGGGGGCACGGTGGTCTATGCGCTGGTGAAACAAGTCTGCGGCGGTTTGCGCCTGGATGCCGAAGAGGAATTCAACGGCGCCGACCTGAGCATCCACCGCATCAGTGCCACGGCCGAGCGCGAAATGGAAGCCTGACCGCACACAGTGGTTGCTTTTCTAGAGCAAATCCGCGCAACTAATGGAAAACGCTTGGTTTTTTGTCAGTTGTATGCTTCATAATGGTTCGGCCTGGGTCGAGGTGGCTTATTGCCACCCCGTCAGGTGTGTGCAGTGATCGGTCAGTTTCGCGCCCCCGCTTCCTCTTGTTTGGCGTCGTGCCCTGGGACCCCATCGCTATGTTTTTGTGTTCTTAGGAGTCCCTTTCATGGGCAACAAGCTTTACGTGGGTAATTTGCCGTACACGGTACGCGATGGCGATCTCGAGCAATCCTTCAGCCAATTTGGTGCCGTGACCAGTGCCAAGGTCATGATGGAGCGCGACACCGGTCGCTCAAAAGGTTTTGGTTTTGTGGAAATGGGCAGCGATGCCGAAGCGCAAGCCGCGATTGAAGGCATGAACGGACAGCCCATGGGCGGCCGTAGCCTGGTGGTCAACGAGGCACGTCCCATGGAGCCGCGTCGTCCCCCCCGTTCGGGTGGGTTTGGCGGTGGCGGCGGTGGCGGCTACGGTGGTGGCGGCGGCGGCGGCTACGGTGGTGGTGGCGGCGGTGGCTACGGTGGTGGTGGCGGCGGTGGCTACGGTGGTGGTGGCGGCGGTGGCTACGGTGGTGGTGGCGGCGGTGGCCGACGCGAAGGCGGCGGTGGCTATGGCGGTGGTCGTCGTGACGGCGGCAACGATGGCAGCTTCCGCAGCCCCTACGGCGCATCCCGCCAAGGTGGCGGTGGTCGCGGTGGCGAGTATTGATACCACTCCCCTCATCGGCTGACAAAAGCTCCTTCGGGAGCTTTTTTTATGGTCAACGCCCGGGTGTGCGGGGCTGAATCTGGCCGCGCACGCGGCCTGTCAGGCGCGTCACGCCCTGGTCGTGGTCATAGTCCAGTGCATCGGCCGAAAAACGATCCCCCCCACGCAGCATCTCCACCGGCCGATCGGTTCGCATGCGGTCGTGTTCGAGGTCGATGAACAGG
>CANFMY010000072.1 GCA_947448375.1 Comamonadaceae bacterium
AGGTAGTCGTTGCCATCGACCCGCAGGTATTTCCATGGGCCGTGTCGCATGGCGCGCTGTCCGCGGTGGTTCATGCGCCAGAACATGGGACGCTCGAAAGCGCTCGCGGGTTCACGCAGCACCGCAGCCAGGGATACCCCGTCCAGCGGGTGGCTGGCAGGCGGGCTGGCACCCCCCAGATCAAGCATCGTGGCGGACCAGTCCATCGTGAGGCAATGCTGGGCGCTCACCGACCCGGCCGGGATGACAGCCGGCCAGTGGGCAATCCAGGGCACGCGAATGCCGCCTTCGGTCAGGTCCATCTTGCCACCCACCAGGGGCCAGTTGTCGCTGAAGCGCTCGCCGCCGTTGTCGCTGGTGAAGACGATCAGGGTGTTGTCGAGTTGCCCGGTCTCGCGCAGGGCCTCCACCACCCACCCGATGCCTTCGTCCATGTGATGGATCATGCGGCGGTAGGTGTGGATGTTGCCGCCATCCAGGTGAAACAGGTTGCTCTTGACCGACGGGGCCAGGTCGCCATCGTCGCGTGTTTCCCACGGCCAGTGCGGCGCGGTGTAGTGCAGGCTCAGAAAGAAGGGGTGGCCGTTGCGTGCGGGCTCGGCCATGCGCTTCACATAATCGACTGAGCGCTGGGACAGCAAGTCGGTCAGGTAGCCTTCCTGCGAGTGCTCGGCCTCATTCAGGTACAGGTCGTGCGTGCCGTTGTTGCTGCAGTGGGTGAAGTAGTCCACCCCACCCGACATGGGGCCGAAGAACTCGTCGTAACCCGATTGGATGGGGCTGAAGGCGGGCGGATACCCCAGGTGCCATTTGCCGATGAGGGCCGTGTGATAGCCCGCTTGTCTGAGCAGCGAGGGCAGGGTGGGGTGCTCGGGCGGAAGTCCCAGGGTGGTGCTGCCCTTGCTCTTGCTGTTGATGGGCTCTTCGGCCGCGCCGCGCAGGCGGTACTGGTAGCGTGCCGTCATCAGGGCAAACCGCGTGGGCGAGCACACCGGGGAATTGGCATAACCCTCGGTCAGGCGAAGCCCGTTGGCGGCGAGTTGGTCGAGCACAGGCGAGACGGGACCGAACTCGGCCTCACGCCCACCATAGCAGCCCAGGTCGGCATAACCGAGGTCGTCGGCCACGATGAAGATGATGTTGGGTCGGGTCATGCGCTCACTCCAGCGTCACGCCGGTGGCCTTGATCGGCTTTTCCCACCGCGCCAGATCGGCACGCTGAGCCGCAGCCAGTTCTGCCGAGGTGGACCCCACCGGGTCGTAACCCAGCTGGATCAGGCGTTCGCGCACCTGGGGCTGTTGAATGGCGCGCACCATGGCCGACTCCAGGCGCTTGAGCGTGTCGGCAGGAAGGTTGGCCGGGCCGTACATGGCAAACCAGGCCGTTGCCTCCATGGGCACCCCCGACTCCTTCAGGGTGGGGACCTCGGGCACTTGCGTGTCGCGCTTGCCGCCGGTCACCGCGATGATGCGCACCTTGCCGCTGCGGTGCAGTTCGGCAGTTTCCGACACCACGTCAAACTTGTAGCCGATGTGCCCGCCCACCAAGGCATTGTTGGCCGGCCCGCCCCCTTGAAACGGCACATGGTTCAGGGAAATGCCGGCCGCTTGCTCCAGCATCACGCCCATGAAGTGGGGCAGGGTGCCCAGGCCTGGCGTGCCGTAGCTGGCAGTGCCCGGGTCGGTTCTGCTTTTGCTGATCATCTCCTGCACGGATTTGACCTGGGTGGCTGGCCCCGAGACCACGCTGAACTGGAAATGGCCAATGAGCGAGATGGGCGTGAAGTCCTTGACCGCGTCGTACTCGAGTTTTTTGTACACATGCGGAAACAGCACCATGGGCCCGCTGGGCAGCACGATGACGGTCTGACCATCCGGCTTGGCCGCTTTCACCGCGGCCAGGGCAATGCGGCCACCGGCACCGGGCTTGTTCTCCACCACGATGGAACTGAAGTCCTGCCGCAAGGCGTCCGCCACCAACCGCCCCATGACATCGGCAGAGCCGCCCGGGGGAAAGCCCACCAGAATTTTCAAAGGCGGTTTGTCCTGGGCTGAGGCGCTCACGGTCAACATGAGCGCGGCGGCCAGGCTGACCAGACCGGATCGGGACACCCGCTGGGGCAGGGCGAATGGGATTGGTTTCACGAGTTCTCCTGTGGGAGGCTCTATTGTGGGTCAGGGCGGACGCTGCCCCAGCGCTGTGACGGCAGGCGGTAGCCTGTCAGCGCATGAAAACAAGGGTAATCCCCTACTTTGGACCTCCCATGTCTGCATGGCTCCCCAAGACCTTCCAGTCCAACGGGCACTCAACGTGCATCCCCGATGGCCCAGGCGCTCAGTTCGACACCAGGCCAGGACGGGGGCTTAGCGCGAGGAGCGGACTTTGATCCGGATGGTCTGCACCGGCCAGCCGTGCGTTCGCAGGTGCGCCGCCATGGCCGGCGCCCACTGCCGGATCTTGGCTGCCACGGCGTTGTTGGACACCAGCACACACCAGGTGTCCGCCTCGATGGGGCCGGCGCTCAGCTGGGCCCAAAGCAGGGGGGGGAGCACACCCTGTAGCGACTTCAGGCGCAGTTGCGACTCGCGCGTCAGGGCGCTCAGCTGCGCCAGACTGTTGCTTTCCAGGACGGCACGCTCCAGCGACAAGGCACGCCCGCGAATGGAAGGGCGGCTGGCCTTGGGCGGGCGGTTGTAACCCAGGGCCTGGTAGGCCGCCAGGGTGGCATGGCGTGCAGCCCCGGTCACGGGCGGCGGGCTGGTGAGGGAAGAGGTTGTGGCGGCTGAGCCTGTGGTGGTCGGGGCTGAAGCGGAGGCCGAGGCCGACACTGTGGCGCTCATGCCCACCCGGCTGGGGGGCCTGTCGGGCAGCGGGGGTGTCACGGGGGGCGGTGTGGCCATTGGTTCATTATGCGGTGAGCCGGCGGGTAAAATCGCCGGCTTCGACACAAGGATTGTGCGCGGTGGCCCGTGGCCTCACGGGAAGCCGACTCGCGCACTGCTCGCATGGCCTTCAATCTCCTGACCAAGATCTTCGGTAGCCGCAATGACCGGTTGCTCAAACAATACCGCAAGACGGTGGAGCGTATCAACGCGCTTGAGCCCTCGCTGGAATCCCTCTCGGACGACGAGTTGCGCGCCAAGACCGAGTCGTTCCGTCAGCGACTGACGCAGGGCGCCACGCTCGACGACCTCCTGCCCGAAGCGTTTGCGGTGGTGCGAGAAGGCTCCAAGCGGGTGATGCGCATGCGTCACTTCGACGTGCAGTTGATGGGCGGCATGGCCCTGCACCAGGGCAAGATTGCCGAAATGCGCACCGGGGAGGGCAAGACCCTCACCGCCACCTTGCCGGTGTACCTGAACGCCCTGAGTGGCAACGGCGTGCACGTGGTGACGGTCAACGATTATCTGGCCCAGCGTGACGCCCAGTGGATGGGACGCCTGTACAACTTCCTGGGTCTGAGCGTGGGCATCAACCTGCCGCAAATGTCCCGAGAAGACAAGCAGGCCGCCTACCGCAGTGACATCACCTACGGCACCAACAACGAGTACGGTTTTGACTATCTGCGCGACAACATGGTGTACGAGCCAGCCGATCGTGTGCAACGCGCGCTGTCCTACGCCATCGTGGACGAGGTGGACTCCATCCTGATCGACGAGGCGCGCACACCGCTCATCATCAGCGGTCAGGCCGAAGACCACACGGCCATGTACATGGCCATCAACCAGGTGGTGCCGCACCTGACCCGTCAGATTGGGGAGGCCGACCCGCGCACCGGTGAAGGCGTCATCACCCCGGGCGACTTCACCGTGGATGAAAAATCCAACCAGGTCTTTCTCACCGAGCAAGGCCACGAAACCGCCGAGCGATTGCTGTCCAGTCAGGGCCTGCTGCCCGAGGGCGCGTCTCTCTACGACCCCGCGCACATCAGCCTCATGCATCACGTGTATGCGGCGCTGCGCGCGCACAACATCTACCACCGCGACCAGCACTATGTGGTGCAAAACGGCGAGATCGTCATCGTCGACGAATTCACCGGCCGTCTGATGTCCGGTCGCCGCTGGAGTGATGGCCTGCACCAGGCGGTGGAAGCCAAAGAGGGGGTGCAGATCCAGGCCGAGAACCAGACCATGGCCTCGATCACCTTCCAGAACTACTTCCGTCTGTACGGCAAGCTGGGCGGCATGACCGGCACGGCAGACACCGAGGCCTACGAGTTCCAGGAGATCTACGGTCTGGAGACCGTGATCATCCCGCCCAATCGGCCCAGCAGCCGAGACGACCAACTCGACCGCGTCTACAAGACCACCCAGGAAAAATACGACGCTGCCATTGCCGACATTCGTGAGTGTCACGAACGTGGACAACCGGTGCTGGTGGGCACCACCTCCATCGAAAATTCCGAACTCATCGCGCAACTGCTCACACAGGCCAAATTGCCGCACCAGGTGCTCAACGCCAAGCAGCACGCACGCGAAGCCGACATCGTGGCCCAGGCCGGTGCACCCAAGTCCATCACCATTGCCACCAACATGGCGGGTCGTGGCACCGACATCGTGCTCGGTGGCAACGTCGAAAAAGCCGTGGCTGCCGTCGAGGCCGATGAAGGCCTTGACGCGGCCACGCGCGACGCGCGCATTGCCGCGCTGCGCGAGCAGTGGAAGAAAGACCACGAGTTTGTGGTGGCACAAGGCGGTTTGCGCATCATCGCCACCGAGCGCCACGAGTCGCGCCGTATCGACAACCAGCTGCGGGGCCGCTCGGGCCGTCAGGGGGACCCGGGTTCATCGCGCTTCTTCCTGAGTCTGGACGATCCGCTCATGCGCATCTTCGCAGGTGAGCGCGTCAAGGCCATCATGGACCGGCTCAAGATGCCCGAAGGCGAAGCCATCGAGGCCGGCATGGTCACGCGCAGCATCGAGAGTGCACAGCGCAAGGTCGAAGCGCGCAACTTCGATATTCGCAAGCAATTGCTCGAGTACGACGACGTCTCCAACGACCAGCGCAAGGTGATCTACCAGCAGCGCAACGACATCCTCGATGCGGGCGATCTCAGTGCCCAAATTGCCTCCCTGCGCGAAGGTTGCTTCACCGACCTGGTGCGTCAGTTCGTGCCGCCCGAGTCCATGGAAGAGCAATGGGAGCTGCAAGGCCTGCAAAACCTGCTGGCGCAGGAGTGGCAGATCGACGTGCCGCTGCTGCAGACCGTGCAATCCGCCAGCGCCATCACCGACGAGGACATTCTCGAGATGGTGATCCAGGCCGCCAACCAGGCCTTCCAGGTCAAACTCGACCAGGTGGGGGCCGAGCAGTTCACGCCGTTCATGCGCATGGTGCTGCTGCAAAACATCGACTCGCACTGGCGCGAGCATCTGGCGGCGCTGGACTATTTGCGCCAGGGCATTCACCTGCGCGGCTATGCGCAAAAACAACCCAAGCAGGAATACAAGCGCGAGGCCTTCGAACTCTTTGCCCAACTGCTCGACCTGGTGCGCAACGAGGTCACCCGTTTGTTGATGACGGTGCAGATCCAGTCGCAAGCGCAGATCGATGCCGCTGCCCAGGACATCGAGGCGCGGGCCGAAGCCATCTCCAACGTGACCTACACCGCGCCGACCGAAACCGGCGAGTCAGAGACCACGGTGGATCCGCGCACCTTGGCCTCGGCCGTCCCGCAGGTGGGGCGCAACGAGCCCTGCCCGTGTGGCAGTGGCAAGAAATACAAGCAGTGCCACGGTGCCTTGAGCTAAAGCCTGCCCGGGTGCGTCGCCAGACGCATCAGGGCCGCAGCGCGGGCGTTTCCATCGCCATGCCGCGTGCGCGCCACTTCAAAAACAGCTCCAGCTGTCGCCACTCGAGCGCTCCCGTTGCATAAGGCTCGGCGCGCACGGCGTTCATGCAGTTGCGCAGTCGTCGCTCCAGCGAACCCAGGCTTTGCCACTCCAATCGGTAAATCGGGTAGCCCGTGGGGTGCGCCTGCGGAATGACAACGCCGGCCAGTTTCTGTCCCCAGCGCTGATCATGGCATTGGGCACAGGACAGGTTGATCTGCCCCATGCGCTGCTCATAGAGCCGACGCCCCGCGGCCAGATCATCCTGCTGCAGTGTGTGGTCTGCCGCTTCGATGGGCATCCCCTTGGACTGATGGGCCACCCACACCGACATCGCCAGCAGTGGGGACGACTCGGCCTTCCAGGGTGTTTGCTGTTGGCGTGTCTGCCGACACTGGTTGATCTGATCCTCCAGGTTCAACAACTGCTGGTTGACGCGACGCGGGTAGCGCGCGGCAACGCCCTTCATGCTGACCTCCACCGGACCGTGACAGCTGCGGCAGGATCGTTGCTGTGGCCCCGCCGGTTGTTGCCACAAGGCTTCGCCCTCCATCAACCAGAAGCTTGCCGGGTTCTGACTCAAATCTTCCTGAATCGCCCGGTTGCTGGGTGACAGCAGCAGGGTGCTGGATTGGCGTTCATGCAAGGGAATGTCGGCGCGCGCGCTCAGTGGCAACAGCACCACCATGAACCACAGAGCGAGCACGCGTTTCACGACACCACGATCAGGGCTGAAGCGCGGGCCACATACCCGTTGTCGCCTTCCCAGGTCAGGTCAAAACGTCCGCTCTCGGTCACCCGAACCGTGAACTGCATGAGCGGGTTGGCAGCAATGCCCCCGATCAGGTCGGCACGGAACACGTCCACACCATTGAACTGGCAGCGGAACTGGTGGATCATGTCGCGCGGAATGCGACGGCCATGCTCATCATGACGAAAACCATTCTCCATGGGGTGCTGCGCCAGGGCGCGCACCGTGACCACGTCACCCCGCGCGGCTCGGGGCGGAATGGTGAGCAGTGTGCGAGGCAGTGTCATCGTTCCTCCGTGCAGGCCGAG
Organism: Comamonadaceae bacterium; assembly: GCA_947448375.1. Classification (GTDB taxonomy): domain Bacteria; phylum Pseudomonadota; class Gammaproteobacteria; order Burkholderiales; family Burkholderiaceae_C; genus Limnohabitans. Next base: position 6,892 of record CANFMY010000072.1, read on the forward strand.
GTGGTGACCAGGGTGTCGGCATGGCCCGACCAGAAGCTGCCATCACTCATCTGTGCCAGAGCCCAGACGCGCTGGCTGTCGCCCAGTCGCACACGCGCAGTCAGTTGTGCCCTGCCACTGTGGGGGGTGAAGTAGGCCGACAAAACCCGTGCGACCGGGTTGCCCTCGGCCACAATGTGGACCGCGCGCACATGATCGTCGGCGGTCATGGGGCTGTCCACCCGCACCTGCATGACCACCGAGTTGCCGTTTTCCACCAGGGGCGGAATTTCCAGCGTGACACGACCCGCACGGGCCGTCTGTCCCCCCAGCAACTCCGCCAGCGCGGCTTGTCCTTGCTCCGGGGTGGCCAGTGCTGGGGTGGCGGGTACCCACGAGGTGGCCCCCAGCCATTGCAAGAGGTGACGGCGTGATGGACTCATGGTGGCATCTGCATCAGAAACGCCACCACGTCCTCGATGTCCTGAGGCTGCAACAGAGGCTTGCCCTGAAACTGCGGGTGCACACGCACCCCCTTTGTCGTGGGGGGTCCGTAAGCCGGCATGATGGTGTCGGGGTTGAAACGGTCGGGCGCCAGCAACTGGGCGCGGACATCCTGGGCCACACGCTGCCCAGCCCGGATCGACAAGTCAGGGGCCAGCGTACCCTGGAACCGCTCTTCAGGGAAAGGTCCGCTGTGGCAGAGCAGACAAAACCCCTGTTGACGATCCACCACCAGGCGACGACCCCGCGAGGGGTCACCCGGTTGCGAGGTGAGCGCGGACGCGTCGGGGACGCTCATTGAAACGCCCGGTGGTGTCGACTGGGCGAGCGCCAGGCTGGCGGTCATGGCCAAGCCCAGTTGGAGAATGCCATGGCCCGCCCGCATGCGATCACACCAGCGTGAAACCCGATTTCTTCAGCGGCACCGTGCGCAGACGCTGTCCGGTGGCGCGGTATATCGCATTGAGCACGGCCGGTGCGGCCACGCAGATCGTGGGTTCACCAATGCCGCCCCACTCCTGACCACCCCCTTCGATGATGATGGTCTCGACCTTGGGCATCTGGGCGATGCGCATGGAGTTGAAGGTGTCGAAGTTGGTTTGCTCGATGCGTCCGTTCTTGACGGTGCACTCCTGCTCGAACAAGGCCGAGAGGCCATAGACGAAGGAGCCGGCCACCTGGCGCTCGATCTGGGCCGGGTTGACGGCGTACCCCGGATCGGTGGCGGCCACAATGCGATGCACCTTGACCTTGTTGCCCGCCAGCACGGACACCTCACAGGCTGCGGCCACGAAGCTGCCAAACGCCTTCATCTGGGCCAGGCCGCGTGACACACCGGCCGGTGCGGGGCTGTTCCAGCCGATGCGATCGGCCACGGCATTGAGCACGGCCAGGTTGCGTGGATGGTTGACCATGTACTGGCGACGGAACTGTAGCGGGTCCATGCCCGCCACCTCGGCCAGTTCATCCATGAAGCATTCAAAGAACACGGCGTTCTGGTTGGCGTTGACGCCGCGCCAGAAGCCCGGGGGCACATGCGTGTTGCGCATGGCGTGGTCGATCAGCAGGTTGGGGAAGGTGTAGCCAAACCCGTGCTCGCCGGCATCGGCCAGGCCCTGGAACACCAGGGGATCACGCCCCTTTTGCTGCTCGACCACGGCAGGACGCACCGACGCCAGGATGGACTGGCCCGACAAGCGAACATGAACCCCGGTGAGGGTCTTGTTGGCGTCGAAAGTACCGGTCAGCTTGCACGCCATCACGGGGTGGTAACGACCCTGCGTCATGTCTTCCTCGCGCGTCCAGATCAGCTTGATGGGCGTGCCGGGCAGTTGCTTGGCGATCAACACCGCTTGGCGGGTGTAGTCCTGGAATGCGCCGCGACGGCCAAAGCCGCCCCCCAGGTTGATCTTGTGCACATCGCATTGCGCTGCGGGCAGGCCGGACGCCTCGATCACGGCGGCCAGCGAGGCCTCGCCGTCCTGGGTGGGCACCCAGGCATCGCAGCGCTCGGGCGTCCATACCGCGGTGGCGTTCATCGGCTCCATCGGCGCGTGGTTGAGGAACGGATAGAAATACGAGGCCTCGTATTGGCGCGCTGCCTGGGACTTGGCGGTTTGAATATTGCCGGCCTGGTTGCCCACAAAGGCCTGCTCGGCGCTCAGGCCCGCGGTCAGCATGGCCTCGATGCTGGCGCTGGAGACGCTGGCGTTGGGGCCTTCGTCCCAGCGGATGGTCACGCGGTCCATCGCGGTCTTGGCGGTCCAGAAGGTGTCGGCCACCACGGCCACGGCGGTCTCGCCCACCTTCACCACCTTCTTGACGCCCTTCATGGCCAGGGCCGCTTGTGCGTCAAAGCTCTCCAGCTTGCCGCCAAACACCGGGCACTCCTTGACGGTGGCCACCAGCATGCCCGGCATCTTGAGGTCAATGCCATACACCTGCGCACCATTGACCTTGGGCCGTGTGTCCAGACGACGCATGGGCTTGCCGGCCACCTTCCAGGTGGTGTGCGACTTCAGCGGCACCTTGGCCGGCACCGGCAATTGCGCGGCGGCCTGCGCCACTTTGCCAAAGCTCACCTGTCGGCCGGAGGCCTCGTGGCGGATGATGCTGTTGGCGGCGGTGCATTGTTCGGCTGGCACGCCCCACTGCTGGGCGGCGGCCTGGATCAGCATGGTGCGCGCGGCGGCTCCGCCCTGTCGGACGTATTCATGCGATTCGCGAATGCCACGGCTGCCGCCGGTGGAGTAGCTGCCCCAGACGCGCTTGCGCTTGAGGTTTTCACCCGGTGTGGGGTACTCGGTGGTGACTTTCTTCCAGTCGCATTCGAGCTCTTCGGCGACCAGTTGTGCCAGTCCGGTGAGTGTGCCTTGGCCCATCTCGGAGCGGGCAATGCGAATCACGACGGTGTCGTCGGGCTTGATCATCACCCAGACACCGACCTCGACAGCCGCCGGTGCGGTCTTGGCGGCGGCCTGACCGGCAGCGATGCCGGGCAGGGCAATACCCAGGCTCAGGCCCGCGCCCAGGGTGGTGGAAGATTGGATGAAACCGCGACGAGAGATGACAGCGTTGTTCATGGTGGGCTTCTCCTTCAGGCCTTGGCGGCTTCGTGAATGGCCGCACGGACTTGCTGGAAGGTCCCGCAACGACAGATGTTGGTGATGTGGGCGTCGATGTCGGCGTCGGTGGGCTTGGGGATTTTCTTCAGCAGCGCCGTGGTGGCCATGATCATGCCGGACTGGCAGTAGCCGCACTGCGGCACTTCGTTGTTGACCCAGGCTTGCTGGATCTTGGTGAGCTTGCCGTTTTTCTCCAGGTTCTCGATGGTTTCAACCGCTTGGTTGCCCACAGCACTCACTGGGTACACGCAGGAGCGCTGGGCCTGTCCATTGATCATCACGGTGCAGGCGCCGCATTGGGCCACGCCACAGCCGTACTTGGTGCCCGTGAGACCCAGTTGTTCACGCAGGGCCCACAACAAAGGGGTGGCCGGATCCACGTCCACGCGATGTTGTTTGCCATTGACCTTGAGGGGAATCATGCGCTGCTCCTGAAAAAATTATCAAAACTGAAGCAATCATGATGTCATACAAGCGCTGTCCAGCCTAGCGGGACAACACGTACTCGGTTCGACAAGCCGAATTCACGTCGCGTGGTTGACTGGGCGCGGCAACGCCCTGGTGCAAACCCTGAGTGCGGACACAGGGTTCGCGCTTGTGAGGCTCAAACTGCTTTCAAGACTCGAGCAACGACAACACGGTTTTGAGCGCTGCCGTGCGCGCCTGCGCACAGGCCGGGCAGATACAGGCCTTGCCCTTGAGGTGATGGGGGACGTGGGCCATCAGGCTGGCCGATGAATACCCGTGGTGACACCAGCACGACGCGGCCGTCTCGCCTTGGGCCATCGCACACTGGTTGTCGCGCTGGCAGATGGGGCAGGTGGTGGGCGAACTGGCCATGAGCGCTCAAGGCCTGATGAGCAGACCGTCGGTGAGCAAGCGCCCCCAGTCCGGAAGAAAGCGTGATGGTCGCATGGTGAGCAGTTTAGCGGGTTCGCATCCTGGACGGTCCCGCCTGCAACGCGGGTTGGGCATCTGGTCATGGCCATCCGATAAACTAGTCTTTTTATGGCTGATCCGGGCGCGTGCGTTGCGCCAAGCGCTGGCACTAGCCCTATTTTTCAATTCGACCATGCCTGTCAACCTGACCCCTCCCCCTCCTGCATCCCTGCACCCCATTGTCGGTGTGCGCATCGGCGTGACCAGCGCCGGTGTGCGCAAGGTGGGTCGCCAGGACTTGACCGTGGTGTTGCTGGACGAAGGCGCTGCGGTGTCGGGTGTGTTCACGCAAAACCGATTCTGTGCCGCACCGGTGCAGGTGTGCCGTGAACACCTGGCGGCAGGCGCTCCGGTGCGTGCCATCGTGGTCAACACGGGCAACGCGAACGCCGGTACCGGCGAGGACGGTCTGGCGCGCGCGCGCGCCACCTGCACGGCGCTGGCCGATCTGTTGAAGGTCAGCCCCGAGAGCATCCTGCCGTTTTCCACTGGCGTGATCATGGAGTCGCTGCCGTCGGAGCGCATCATCGCGGCGCTGCCGGCCGCCATCGCTGCGGCCAAGCCCGACAACTGGGCGCTGGCGGCCGAAGGCATCATGACCACCGACACGGTGCCCAAGGCCAGCAGCGTGCAGATCACGCTGGGCGGTCGCACGGTGAGTGTCACCGGCATTGCCAAGGGCGCGGGCATGATTCGCCCCAACATGGCCACCATGCTGGGCTATGTTGCCACCGACGCCTGCATCGACCCCTCGCTCATGAAGGCATTGGCGCTGGAACTCGCCGAAGGCTCGTTCAACCGCGTGACGGTGGATGGCGACACCTCCACCAACGATTCGTTTGTCGTCATCGCCACGCAGAAAGCCGGCCACACGCCCATCACCTCGCTCGACAGCGCCGAGGGACGTGCCCTGCGCGACGCCATGCTGCAAGTCTCGCGCACCCTGGCACAGGCCATCGTGCGCGATGGCGAAGGCGCCACCAAGTTCATCACCGTGCGGGTGGAGGGCGGACGCACCGCCGAGGAGTGCCGTCTGGTGGCCTATGCCATCGCCCACTCGCCCCTGGTCAAGACTGCGTTTTTCGCCAGCGACCCCAACCTGGGCCGCATTCTGGCAGCCGTGGGCTATGCCGGCATCACCGACCTCGACCAGACAAAAATCGACCTGTACCTGGACGACGTGCATGTGGCCACGCAAGGCGGTCGACGCGCCGACTACCGCGAGGAAGATGGCCAGCGCGTCATGAAGCAGGCCGAAATCACCGTGCGTGTGGTGCTCGGTCGCGGACAGGCCGCCGACACGGTGTGGACGTGCGACTTCAGTCACGACTATGTGACCATCAACGCCGATTACCGAAGCTGATTTGTATGAACGAACATTTTGAACGCCTGATCACCCGGGCCGAAGCCCTGATTGAACGCATCGAGTCGGTGTTGCCGCAGCCCATGCGACAGCCCGATTGGGCGGCCAGCATCGCCTTTCGTTACCGCAAACGCTCGGGCGGGCACGGCGTGCTCGAGCCCGTGCGCCACGTGGCCAGTCTCTCGCTCCAAGACCTGCGCGAAATCGACGGTCAAAAAGAAAAGATCCAGCGCAACACCGAGCAGTTTGTGCAGGGCGTACCGGCCAACAACGTCCTGTTGACGGGCGCGCGAGGGACTGGCAAATCGTCACTCATCAAGGCGTGTCTGAACGAGTACGCCCCGCGCGGCCTGCGCCTGATCGAGGTAGACAAGGCTGATCTCGTGGACCTCCCCGACATCATCGAGGTGGTGAGCGATCGTCCCGAGAAGTTCATCATCTTCTGTGACGACTTGAGCTTCGAGGACGGCGAGCCCGGCTACAAGGCGCTCAAGTCCATCCTGGACGGTTCGGTGGCCGCGGCCACGCCCAATGTGCTGATCTACTCCACCAGCAACCGTCGCCACCTGCTGCCCGAGTACATGAAGGACAACCTCAGCTACACCCACACCGACGACGGCGAGGTGCATCCGGGCGAGGTCATCGAAGAAAAGATTTCACTCTCCGAGCGCTTCGGTTTGTGGGTGAGCTTCTATCCGTTCTCGCAGGACGAGTACCTCACCATCGTGGACCAGTGGTTGCGCTCGCTGGGTCTTCCCGAGGGCAAGACCGACGCCTCACACCCCGAGGCGCTGGTCTGGGCGCTGGAGCGCGGTTCGCGCAGCGGCCGCGTGGCCTACCAGTTTGCTCGCGACTATGTCGGCCGCCAGGCCTGACCCCGCCGTGCAGGTGGCCAACCCCGAGCGCGCGCGCGAGGGTGGCCCCGATCGACCGCTGGTCCAAGTGGCCGTGGGTGTGCTCATGCGTGGCCAATCCTTCTTGCTGACCTCACGTCCCGAGGGCAAGGTGTACGCCGGCTACTGGGAGTTTCCGGGCGGCAAACTGGAAGACGGCGAGACCGTGGACGCGGCCTTGAGGCGCGAACTGCATGAAGAGCTGGGCATCGACATCGAGGACTGCATCCCCTGGCGCACCGAGCGTTTTGACTACCCGCACGCGCTGGTGCAACTCAATTTCTGTCAGGTCACGCGCTGGCGCGGCGAGATCGAGATGCGCGAAGGCCAATCCGCTGCCTGGCAGACCTTGCCCGTGACGGTGCAGCCGGTGTTGCCGGGCACGGTGCCCGTGCTGCAGTGGATGGCGCAGGCGCAAGGATTTGTCGGGGCCACGCACCCGGCCACCTGATTTCTTGCGGCCATCCTGGCCAGCGCAGCGGGCCGGTGGTGAGTCATCCCCTCGGTATCGGACGATCACTGCAGGGGCGGCGTGC
>CANFMY010000073.1 GCA_947448375.1 Comamonadaceae bacterium
AGCGTTGACGAACCAGTTGAAGGCGGCCTGCTGCTGCACGGCGCTGTAATGCTGGACATCATCCAGCAAGATCACGCGCCAGCGCGGATCAAAGGGCGGCGGTTCGACCACGCCTGCATCCAGCCAGCCCAGGGTTTCGCCACGCTCGGACAAGGCATGGGCCATGGCCCGCAGCAAATGGGTTTTGCCACTGCCCTCGGGGCCCCAGAGGTACATCGGCACGGGGGACCGCACGGAGCTGCCGGCCCACAAGCGCAGGTGCTGAAATGCCTCGCTGTTGGGGCCGGGCAAGAAATTGTGCAGGGTTGGGCCTCGTCCCAGGTCGATGTCCAGTGCGATCTGCTTCATGCGCGGGATCACCCCAGGTACAGGCGGCTGCCCAGGTACTGGGCGCACAACCTGCGCCATCCCACCAGCAGCACGGCGCTGGCCGGCAGGGCAATCAGCACGCCCACAAAACCCAGGGTCTGCCCAAACGCCAGCAAGGCAAATATCACCGCCAGCGGATGCAAGCCGATGCGCTCCCCCACCAGTCGCGGTGTCAGGATGAAGCTCTCGATCAATTGCCCCAGGCCATAGACCACCGCAATCATCAGCCCCGCCTGCATCGGCTCCATTTGCAGCAAGCCCGCCAGCAAAGCCAGGATCAAGCCCAGGCCATAGCCCAGATAGGGCACGCAAATCGCCAGTCCGGTGAAGACGCCAATGGGCAATGCGAGGTCCAGGCCGAACAGGCGCAGCGCCAGGGCGTAATAGACCGCCAGCACCACCATGACCGACAACTGACCGCGCATGTACTGCCCCAGCACGCTGTCGCACTCCAGCAAAAACCCATCCACCCCGGTGCGCCAGCGCGGCGGCACCAGCGCTCGCACGCGCGTGACCACCCCGTCCCACTCGAGCAACAGGTAGAACAGCACCACGGGAATCAAAATGGCATTGCCGATCAGGGCCAGCGCCACACTGCCCCCGATGCGCAGCGAGGACAGCAACGAGTCCAGCAAGTCTTCCCACGAGCCACTGAAATGCCTGAAGACAAACGCCTTCACACTGGCCGGGTCCAGCCGCAACTCGACGCCATACGACAACAGCCAGGGCGACAGCCAGGCGTCCAGGCGCTGCACCACGGTCGGCAGTTGCTCGCGCAGTTGCGGCAACTCCTTCGCGAGGACGGGCACCAGCAACAGGCCCAGGGCCATCATGAGCAGCACAAACAGGACTTCCACCAGCACCACGGACACGGTGCGGGGCAAACGGCCCGCCGTGACCCGCTCCAGGCCGCGCACCAGCGGGGACAAGGCGTACGCCAGCAGGGCCGCCACCATGAACGGCAACAACACCGGCCCCAGCCACCACACCAGCCAGGACGCCACACCGGCCAGGCCGATCCAGGCCAGCCAGCGCTGTTGGGTGGGGGTGAATTGCATACAGGGTGTCAATGACCGGTCGGTAGAATTGCCTGATTTTATCGGGGTGTCCGACGCCTGCTCTGCCTGCGCCCCTGGATCCCCCTTCCCGCCTATCACCATGACCACACCCCTCTCCTACAAAGACGCCGGCGTTGACATCGACGCTGGCGATGCGCTGGTCGAGCGCATCAAGCCGCTGGCCCGCAAAACCCTGCGTGAGGGCGTGCTGGCGGGCATCGGGGGCTTTGGGGCCCTGTTTGAAGTGCCCAAGCGCTACCGTGAACCCGTTCTGGTCAGCGGGACCGACGGGGTGGGCACCAAGCTCAAGCTGGCGTTTGAGTGGGGCATGCACGACGGCGTGGGCATCGATCTGGTGGCCATGAGCGTGAACGACGTGCTGGTGCAAGGGGCCGAGCCTTTGTTCTTTCTGGACTACTTTGCTTGCGGCAAGCTCGATGTGGACACGGCGGCCCGCGTGGTCGGCGGCATTGCCCGTGGCTGTGAACTCAGCGGCTGCGCGCTCATTGGCGGTGAAACCGCCGAAATGCCGGGCATGTACCCGGACGGCGAATACGACCTGGCGGGTTTTGCTGTCGGCGCCGTTGAAAAATCCAACATTCTCACCGGCCAGAACGTGCAGGCCGGCGATGTCGTGCTGGGCCTGGCCTCCAGTGGCGTGCACTCCAACGGCTTCTCCCTGGTGCGCAAGGTGATCGAACGTGCAGCGGGTCAGTTGCCCGCCACGCTGGACGGTCAGCCCTTCCGTGAGGCCATCATGGCGCCCACCCGTTTGTATGTGAAACCGGTGCTGGCCGCCCTGGCGGCCCACCCGATCAAGGCCTTGGCCCACATCACCGGGGGCGGGCTGCTGGAGAACATTCCGCGTGTGCTGCCCTCAGGGTTGGCCGCGCACCTGGTCAAGGGCAGTTGGCCGCAAACCGAGCTCTTTGCCTGGTTGCAACACCACGCCGGCATCGACGACCTGGAAATGAACCGCACCTTCAACCACGGCATCGGCATGGTGGTGGTGATCGCTGCGGACCAGGCCGAAGCCTGTGCGTCCACCCTGCGCCAGCAAGGCGAACAGGTGTTCACCATCGGGCAGATTGCGCCACGCGGTGACGGTGCGCCTGTCACGGTGGCCTGAGCCCGCGCCCTCGGACCATTCACACACCCGACTCAATCGCCGAGGACATCCAGCCGTTGCTGCACCGCGCGCAGGCGCGGCTCGTCGCCCTGGGCGTGATAAATCTCGAGCAAGTTGCGCAGCATGCGCGCGATGATGTGACGTGGCCGCGCCGGCTCCAGGTGACGTTGTAGCCAGGCCTGCTGACGCTGCGCATCGGTCATGCCCGAGGGCGTGCGTCGCATGGGACCCAGCCGTTCCAGCAAGGTCTCCTGATCGAGCACATGACCCGTGAACGGATCGATCACGATCTGCCCACCCGGCACCTGCGAGGTCATCACCTTGACCAGAAAGTGACCCGGAAAACCCACGCCATGCACACGCAGGCCCACGGACGAGGCCAGCTCCAGCCACAGCACGGCCAGGCTGATGGGGATGCCGCGGCGTGTGCGCAACACCGCGTGGATGAAGCTGTTGTCCGGGTCGTAATAGTCGTTCACATTGCCGGCAAACCCGAGGTCCCGGAAAAAGAACTGATTCAACACCTCCAGCGTGCGCAAGGGATCGGGGTCGCCCCGCCAGCGGCGGTGCAAACGCGATTGCAGTTGGTCCACTTCGCTCAACACGGCCTGCAAGTCGAGTTGCGGGTATTCGTCCTGCGCCACACTGATGGCGGCTTCCATGAGCGGAAACTGCTGATCGCTGCCGACCAGCGTGGCAAAGTAGTCGAGTGCCGAGGGTGTGGTGGGCCCGAAATTCATGTGTGCCATGGTCAGCCGCTCATTGACGCCACAGGCTGCGCAACGGCAGTCCCATCAGGCGCAGTGTCCCGAAATACAGCAGCGCACTGACCGCCAGCACGGCGCCCATGCCGCCCACACGCGACCAGGGGTAGGCTTGCAGGCCCGTCCAGTCCCACGCCTGGGCACACCAGAACAACCACACCGCCAGCACCCCGCACGCCAGCACCACTTGCACCACAAAACGCCCCCAGCCGGCCGACGGCTGGTAGCGCCCCTGGCGTCGCAATCCCAGCCACAGCCAGCCCGCGTTGACCAGCGCCGCCAACCCGATCGACCACGCCAGCCCGGCATGCGCGAGCCAGGGCACCAGCACCAGGTTGAGCAGTTGGGTCAGCACCAGCACGGCCACGGCGATCTTCACCGGGGTGCGGGTGTCCTGGTGGGCGTAAAAACCCGGGGCCAGCACCTTGATGGCCACCAACCCCACCAGACCCATGCCGTAGCCCATCAGGGCCGAAGTGGTCTGAGCCACGTCACGCACCTGAAACGCCCCATAGTGGTACAGCACGGCCACCAGCGGTTGTGCAAACAGCAGCAGGGCCACGGCGCAAGGCAAGGCCAGCAGCAGCACCAACCGCAAGCCAGTGTCCAGCAAAGCGCCATAGCGGGCGTCGTCGCCCGCGGCACGGGCGGCAGACAGTTGGGGCATCAGCACCACCCCCAGCGCCACCCCGAGCAAGGCGGTGGGAAATTCCATCAAGCGATCGGCATAACTCAGCCAGCTCACACTGCCGGCCGGCAGATGGGAAGCGATCTGGGTGTTGATGAGCAGCGAGATCTGCGCCACGCTCACCCCCAGCAAGGCCGGGGCCATGAGGCGCAGGATGCGGCGCGTGCCCTCGTCCTGCCACGCCGCCTGGCAACCCGACCACGACAGGCGGGGCCGGGGCAACACCCCCAACCGTGCCAGGGCTGGCACCTGCACCCCCAGTTGCAGCACGCCACCGAGCATGACGCCTCCAGCCAGCGCAAAGATCGGCTGCACCCCTTGCGTTTGCAACCACGGCGCGCCCCACCAGGCCGCACCAATCATGGCCAGGTTGAGCAACACCGGGGTGGCGGCCGGCACGGCAAAGCGGCGCCACGTGTTCAAAATACCCGACGACAACGACACCAGCGACATGAACGCGATGTAGGGAAACATCCAGCGCGTCATGAGCACCGCCGCGGCTTCCGATGCCGGGCTCTGAGCCAGGCCACTGGCCAAGGCCATCACCAGCCAGGGCGCGCCCAGCACACCCACCACGCAGGTGAGCAACAGCACGCCGATCAGCGCCGTCGCCACCCGGTCGATCAAGCGGTGCGTGGCCTCGTCCCCGGCCTGCTCACGACTGGCGGCCAGCACCGGTACAAAGGCTTGGGAGAATGCCCCTTCAGCAAACAGCCGGCGAAACAGATTGGGAATACGAAAGGCGACGTTGAACGCATCGGTCATCGCGCTCGCGCCAAAGGCGGAGGCAATCAACAACTCCCGCGCCAGCCCGGTGATGCGTGACGCCAGGGTCAGGAGGGAGACAACGGACGCGGATTTGATCAGACTCACGCGGCGAGTGTAGCGGCTGTGACCCGGCGCTTCAGCCTCGACGCCGTCCCGCGTTGGGGCCTGGTGAGGGGCACGGATGGGGCGTTTTCAGGCCAGTTCCGGGTTTTGCTAGAATAGAGGGCTTTGCTGACATCATCCACAGACACAAAGGAAACCCATCATGGCATCTGGAAAGCCCAAGAAAAAGAACCCCCGTCTGGCGTCTGGCCGCAAGCGCGCCCGCCAGGACGTCAAACTGAACTCGGCCAACACCTCGTTGCGTTCGAAGTACCGCACCGCGGTCAAGAACGTCGAGAAGGCTGTCGCCGCCGGTGACAAGGCCAAGGCCAGCGACCTGTTCGCCCTCATGCAGTCCGTTGTCGACACCATCGCCGACAAGGGCATCTTCCACAAAAACAAGGCCGCTCGCGACAAGAGCCGCCTGTCCACCAAGGTCAAGGCCTTGGCCGCCGCCTGAATCCGTTCAGGCACCCGCCCGGTTCCCCAGGAACCGCCGTTTGATCGGGTGCGCTGTCAGCAAGCATGAAAACCGCTCCTCGGAGCGGTTTTTTTGTGTCTGCGTGACGTCAATGCCAGCTCTGCAGCCGGAAAAATGAGGTCTTTAGTAGGATTTATCTAGCAATTTTGAGATACTTACCTGCATGTCTGCTACTAGCCTGCCCCGCTGGCTTGCCTTTTTACGTTCTCGACTGGCCTTCATCAGCCTGAGCCTCATCGCCCTGGTGCTGCTGGGCCTGTTGTGGGCCGCCATGCTGTTGCAATCGCAACGCGACCAGGGACTGTCGCTGCTGGAGTCCCGCAGCCATCTGCTCAACATCTCGCGAACCTTCAAGGAGCACGCGGAAAACACGTTCAACGACGCCGACCAGGCACTGCGACTGGTGAAATACCAGTACGAGCGTCGCCGCAGCCACGACCTGTCGGTGCTGAACGAATACCTCAGCCACGAACTGCCCGACAAGCGCTACTACAACCAGATCGGCATCATCGATGCCAACGGCGTGTACGCATCGTCCAATCTGAGCGTGGTCCGCCCAGCGCCGGTCGATCTGTCAGACCGGGAGCATTTCAAGGTTCATCGTGACGGCCCGCCCACCTCGGTGTACATCAGCCATCCCGTGATGGGGCGCATCAGCCGCAAATGGTCGATCCAGGTCACCCAGCGTCTGAACCAGCCCGATGGACAGTTTGCCGGTGTGAGCGTCATCTCCATCGACCCCGATTACTTTGTGCGCTTTCACCGCGGCATTGACCTGGGCAAGCTGGGGGTGACCGCCCTGGTGGGGCTGGACGGCTATCCCCGAACCCTGTCACAAGGCGATGGCCACGCCAACCAGGACTCGGCCTATGTGCAAAAACGGCTGGCGCTCCCCCCCGAAGTCCTGGGGCAGCAACGCGGCAGCTTCTTGTCAGACCAATTGTTTGACGGTGTGCCCCGCCTGTACGCCTACGAACACCTGAAAGACTTTCCCCTGCTGGTGCTGACCGGCATGGCCCAGACGGAGGCGCTGGAGGAGTTTCAGGCACGCAACCTCACCTACTTCCAGTTCGGCACCATCATCAGCCTGATCATTGGTCTCTTTGCCGGGACATCGCTGTATTTGCTGCGGCGTGCGCAGCGCATTCACCAGGAGCTGGAGGCCAGCCGTCAGCAGGCCGATGTAGCCAATCGACACAAAAGTGAATTTCTGGCCGCGATGTCGCACGAGTTGCGCACCCCCCTCAACGGCATCATCGGCTACTCGGAGCACCTGCAATCGGAATTGCAGGATCCCGAGTTGCACTGGGCCAGCACGGTCATTCACGACAGCAGCACGCATCTGCTGACCTTGGTGAACTCGATCCTGGACCTGACCAAGATCGAGGCCGGCAAGATCGAGCTCTCACCCCGACGGGTGGCCCTGCGCCCTCTGGTCGAGGATGTGTGCAACTGGCATCGATCCCGCCTGGGGGACCACGACATCTCGCTCGATCTGGACTGGGACCCTGCACTGCCCGAGCACTGCGAGCTCGACCCCGTCAGGCTCAAACAGGTGCTCAGCAACCTGCTGGACAACGCCATCAAGTTCACCCCGGCCGCAGGGCGCATCACGGTGCGCGTGAGCGCACTCAAAGCCTCGCACAGGCTGCACTTTGAAGTGACCGACACTGGCGAAGGCATCGCCGAGGACATGCAACCGCTGGTGTTTGAAAAATTCTGGCAGCACGAGGCCTTCATCACCCGACGCAGTGCCGGCACGGGGCTGGGGCTCACGCTGTGCAAGCGGCTGGTGGACCGCATGGGTGGCCAGATCGGATTTCATTCGCGCCCGCAACACGGCAGCACGTTTTATTTCACCCTCCCCTGCAAGCCGGACGGTGCTGAACACACGGCATCAGGACACACCGCATGAACCCGGTCCATCTGCTGGTGGTCGATGACAACCCCGCCAACCGCCTGCTGCCTGGTTTGCTGCTGCGCAAGGAGGGGTACCGCATTGTGGCCTGTGACTCTGGCGAGCAAGCCCTGGCACAGTTGCAGTTGGGCACCTACACCCATGTGCTGCTGGACATTTCATTGCCGCGCATCAGCGGCCTGGAAGTCTGCCGTCTGGCGCGTCAACAATCTGCGGGACGCTCGCTTCGCATCATTGCGTACACGGCCCATGCCATGCCGCACGAAATTCAGGAACTGCAGGATGCGGGTTTCGACAGCGTGCTGGTCAAGCCGATACGCCGGCAGGACTTGATCGAGGCGCTGGGGGTGTTGCCTAACGAGACGGATCCGGGGTGATCTGCAGCTCGTTGTCGCGAGCGAAATTCATGACGAAATCCCAGGCCATGGGTTCGGCCTGCAGCAGATCGGTGTGGACGATGACGCATTTGACGCCGTCCAGGCTGTTGGGCACACACCAGGGTGAATAGCTGAGGTGGCTGCCGGCCACGGCACCACCGGGTCGGAATTGACTCATGACGCCCGCCAGGCGCTCGGCCCAATCACTGGGTCTGAAGGGCTTGCCCTCACGGGTCAACCCCAGAATGATGACTTCGTTGGCAGCGGGGGAAACCATGGGTCACAATTATGGCACGCGAGCCCCTGGTAAACACCTAGAATTGCGTCTCAACGGCTCAACACCCGATCCTCGTTGTTGAGCCGATTTCATTGGTCCGTTCTCATTGAAGGAGTTGAGATGACTGCCCCGATCCCCAGTTCCGCACACACCATGAACACCTATGGCCGCCTGCCCGTGGCCATGTCCCATGGTCGCGGCCTGCGAGTGTGGGACACCAACGGCAAGTGCTATCTCGACGGTCTGGCCGGCATTGCGGTGAACACCCTGGGCCATGGTCACCCCAAATTGGTGCCGGCCTTGCAGGACCAGGTGGCCAAGATGATCCACTGCTGCAACTACTACCATATCCCGGATCAGGAACGCCTGGCGGCCAAGCTGGTGGAACTCTCGGGCCTGACCAATGCCTTCTTCTGCTCCACCGGTCTGGAGGCCAACGAAGCCGCCATCAAACTGGCGCGCAAATTCGGGCACGACAAGGGCATCGAGCGCCCGGTCATCGTGGTCTACGAAAAATCCTTCCATGGTCGCTCCATCGCCACCCTGAGCGCCACCGGCAACGAAAAAATCCAGAAGGGGTTTGGTCCGCTGGTGGAAGGCTTTCTGCGCGTGCCGCTCAACGACATCGACGCCCTCAAGCGCGCCACGGCCGACAACCCCAATGTGGTGGCCGTGTTCTTTGAAACCATCCAGGGCGAAGGCGGCATCAACCCGATGCGCTGGGACTATCTCAAGGACGTGCGCGCCCTGTGCGATCAGCGCGACTGGCTGATGATGATCGATGAAGTGCAATGCGGCATGGGCCGAACCGGCAAGTGGTTTGCCCACCAGTGGGCAGGCATCCAGCCCGACGTCATGCCGCTGGCCAAGGGCCTGGGCTCGGGCGTGCCCATTGGCGCGGTGGTGGCAGGCCCACGCGCCGCCAACATCTTTCAGCCGGGTAGCCATGGCACCACCTTTGGTGGCAACCCGCTGGCGTGCCGAGCCGGTGTTGAAACCATTCGCATCATGGAAGAGGACGGCCTGCTCGAGAACGCTTCGCACGTGGGTGCGCATCTCAAAGCTCGCTTGCAAGAAACCTTGGGCAGCGTCACGGGCGTCAAAGAAGTGCGCGGCTACGGGCTGATGATCGGCATCGAGCTCGACCGGCCCTGCGGCGCCATCATGCAACAGGCGCTGGACGCGGGTCTGCTGCTGAGCGTCACCGCCGACAGTGTCATCCGACTCGTGCCCCCGCTCATCATCACCACCGCCGAGGCCGATGAAATCGTGTCCATCCTCGCGCCGATCGTGCAGCAGTTTCTGAGTCAGCCATGAAGCACTATCTGCAATTCGCCGATCTCGATGCGGCCGAGTACAGCTACCTGTTTCAGCGCGCCGCGCTCATCAAGGGCAAGTTCAAGGCCTATGAAAAGCACCAGCCGCTGTCGGATCGCACCCTGGCCATGATTTTCGAGAAAGCCTCCACGCGCACGCGTGTGAGCTTTGAGGCCGGCATGTACCAGCTGGGCGGCTCGGTGGTGCACCTCACCACGGGCGACAGCCAGCTCGGCCGAGCCGAGCCCATCGAAGACAGCGCCAAGGTCATCAGCCGCATGGTCGATCTGGTCATGATCCGCACCTACGGCCAGGACAAGATCGAACGCTTTGCGCACCACTCGCGCGTGCCCGTCATCAATGGCCTGACCAACGAATTTCACCCCTGCCAGATCCTGGCGGACCTGTTCACCTTCATCGAACACCGCGGCGATGCCAAAGACCCGCTGGCCTGCCTGCGTGGCAAGGTGGTGGCCTGGGTGGGAGACGGCAACAACATGGCCAATACCTGGTTGCAAGCGGCGGAATTGCTGGGTTTCACCGTTCACGTCAGCACGCCCAGTGGTTACGAGGTGGACCAGGCCGTGGCGGGCTTGCGCTCTGCGGATGGCTACCGGGTGTTCGACAACCCCCTCGAGGCCTGCCAAGGCGCCGACCTGGTCACCACCGATGTGTGGACCAGCATGGGCTATGAAGCGGAAAACGAGGCCCGTCTGAAAGCTTTTGCCAATTGGCGCGTGAGTGCAGCCATGATGGCCAAAGCCAAACCCGACGCCCTGTTCATGCACTGCTTGCCCGCTCACCGCGGCGAAGAGGTGGACGCCGACGTCATCGACGGTCCGCAATCGGTGGTCTGGGACGAAGCCGAGAACCGCCTGCACGTGCAAAAAGCCCTCATGGAGTACCTGCTGCTGGGCCGTCAGTGATGTCGGCCTGTCAGACCTGCGGGGCGTGTTGCGCAGCTTTCCGCGTCGACTTCTCTGTGTTCGAACTGGATGACGAGGGCGGTCATGTGCCCAGTGGCCTGGCCGTCGAGGTCAACGCCAGCACCTGGCGCATGCGTGGCACCGACCACGTGCCCATGCGCTGCGCCGCCCTCACCGGCCGAGTGGGCGATCAGGTCGTGTGCGGCATCTATGAATGGCGCCCGAGTCCGTGTCGCGAATTCAGCGAAGGCAGCGATGCCTGCGAGCGGGCGCGGCAGCGGCTTGGCCTCCCCCCGCTGAACTGACGCATCCCCTGTGCCGGGGCCTTTCCCCCTCACTCACGACGGCGGCGTCGATGCATGGCATGGTATTTGCGCCGTTGAAGCGGTATGGCTGTTTCTCCGATGCGCTCGTCCAAATCGACCGAACCCCTGCGCATCGTGGTGGTGGCGCCCGATCTCGTGATCGCGGACCCCGATGACGATGAGGCGCTGCAACTGGCGCAACGCTCGCGCGCCTTGCGTATCGGCCTGCTGGAAGGCGGATTCAACCTGGTCGCCACTTTGCCGGCGGATGTGTTCCTGGCTGAACGCATCGACCAACTGCAACCCGACCTGGTCATCGTGGACGCCGAATCGGATGCACGCGATGCACTCGAGCACGTGGTGATGTCCACACGCGACACACGCCGTCCCATCGTGCTGTTCACCGACGACGACGACACCTCCCATGTGCAAGACGCGGTGGCCGTGGGCGTCTCGGCCTATATCGTCAACGGCCTGTCGAGCCGGCGCATACGGCCCATCCTGGAGGTGGCGATGGCCCGCTTCCAGTACGAGGAAAGCCTGCGCCTGGAACGCGACGACGCCCGCCTGGCCCTGAAAGAGCGCTCGGCAGTGGATCGCGCCAAGGCCTTGCTCATGCGCCAGCAAGACCTGAGTGAGCAGCAGGCCTACGACAAGCTGCGCAAAGTCGCCATGAACAAGGGCTTGCGCATTGGCGAAATTGCTCAGCGCATGCTGGACGTCACCGACTTGCTGTCCTGATCGCCCGCGGGGCACGGCCGCTCGACTTTGGTGCGTGCACGCCACCTCTGCGCCAGATTGGGGCATGCAGCCCGCATAAATCCTCAGGGAACTTGGCATACGCATTGCTAAATACCCCCCAGAACCAACGAAGGTTCCCGGACAAAGGCGTCCATGTCCCATGCCCTGTGCATGGTGGCATGGACGCCTTTGTCGTTTGAAGAGATTGATGTTGCTGTAAGGACCTTTGCCATGACCCAACTGCCGGACAAGACCATGACCCGCCGCCAAGTGCTGACTACCGCTGCCGCCACGGCCCTCACCATTGACCCGGCGCTGCGCGCCGCCGTGTATGCCCAGGGCTCGGACAAGCCGGAAAAAGAAGAAGTCCGGATCGGGTTCATCCCGCTCACCGATTGCGCCAGCATTGTCATGGCGTCGGTGCTGGGCATCGACAAGAAATATGGCGTGAAGATCGTCCCCACCAAGGAAGCCAGCTGGGCCGGAGTGCGTGACAAACTGGTCAACGGCGAACTGGACATGGCACACGTGCTGTACGGCCTCATTTATGGCGTGCACCTGGGCACCGCCGGCCCGAAGAAAGACATGGCCGTGCTGATGAACCTGAACCACAACGGGCAGGCCATCACCCTGTCGAAAAAACTCGCCGAGAAAGGGGCAGTGGATGTGCAGGGACTGGCCAAATTGATGGCCACGGAAAAGCGCGAATACACCTTCGCACAGACCTTCCCGACCGGCACCCACGCCATGTGGCTGTACTACTGGCTGGCCAGCGCCGGCATCAACCCCTTGAAGGATGCCAAGGTCATCACGGTGCCGCCGCCGCAAATGGTGGCCAACATGCGGGTGGGCAACATGGACGGTTACTGCGTGGGCGAACCCTGGGGACACCGCGCGATTGCTGACGGCATTGGCATCACGGCCACGACGACGCAAGACATCTGGACCGATCACCCCGAAAAGGTGCTGGGCACGACGTCCGAGTTCGTGAAGAAATACCCCAACACCGCACGCGCCGTGACGGCGGCGATTCTCGAGGCCGGCAAGTGGATCGATGCCGGCTTGTCCAACAAAATGAAGATGGCTGAAACCATCGCCGACAAGGCCTACGTCAACACCAGCGTGGACGTGATCAACCAGCGCATCCTGGGTCGTTACCAGAATGGACTGGGCAAGACCTGGGACGACCCCAACCACATGAAGTTTTACAACGATGGTCTGGTCAACTACCCCTACCTCTCCGACGGCATGTGGTTCCTGACCCAGCACAAGCGTTGGGGCCTGATCAAAGAGCATCCTGACTACCTGAAGGTGGCCAAGGAGGTCAACCAGATCGACCTGTACAAGCAGGCTGCCACCGCCAGCAAGACACCCTTGCCCAAGCAGGACATGCGCACCAGCAAGATGATGGATGGCGTGGTGTGGGATGGCAAGGACCCCCGCAAGTACGCGGACAGTTTCAAGATTCACGCCTGAGGCAGAGCATGGCCCATCCCCTCACGATTCGTGTGAAACCTTGGCTGGCACTGGTGTTGCCCCCACTGGCGGGCTTCGCACTGCTGCTGCTGATCTGGTCGCTGGTGGCGATGGGCAACGGCAACGGCCTGCCCACGCCGCTGGATACCTGGAAGCAGGCCGTCACCGTGTTCAGCGATCCGTTTTACAGCAATGGACCCAACGATCAAGGCGTGGGCTGGAATGTGCTGAGTTCGCTCAAGCGTGTGGCCCTGGGCTTTGGGCTGGCTGCCCTGGTGGGGATTCCTCTGGGGTTCATCATCGGACGCTTTGAATTGCTGTCTCGGATGATCAATCCCATCATCAGCCTGTTGCGGCCGGTCTCGCCCCTGGCCTGGCTGCCCATCGGGCTGCTGGTGTTCAAAGGGGCCAACCCGGCGGCCATCTGGACCATCTTCATTTGCTCCATCTGGCCCATGGTCATCAACACCGCGGTGGGCGTGCAACGCGTGCCGCAGGACTACATGAATGTGGCCCGGGTGCTCAATCTGTCCGAATGGAAAATCTTCACCAAGATTCTCTTCCCCGCGGTGTTGCCCTACATGCTCACGGGCGTTCGGCTCGCAGTGGGCACCGCCTGGCTGGTGATCGTGGCCGCGGAAATGCTGACCGGCGGCGTGGGCATCGGCTTTTGGGTATGGGACGAATGGAACAACCTGAATGTGCGCAACATCATCATCGCCATTTTCGTCATTGGCATCGTGGGTCTGGTGCTCGAGCATGCCCTGATCCGGCTTGCCACGGCCTTCACCTTCGAAGAGGTGCGCACATGAACTCCCCGAGCAAATACCTGCAAGTCGAGGGGGTGGCACAAACCTTCCGCACCGCCAAAGGTGACTTCCCGGCGCTGCGCGACATTGATCTGAATGTGGCCCAGGGCGAATTCGTGGCCCTCATCGGTCACTCGGGTTGCGGCAAGTCCACTCTGCTCAACCTGATCGCCGGATTGACCCAACCCACGCAAG
>CANFMY010000074.1 GCA_947448375.1 Comamonadaceae bacterium
ACCGCACCTTCGCGTGGCGATTCGCCCAGGCTCAGGATTTCGTTGCCGGTGGAGAAATACGCCACCCGCAGCCGGCGTTTGACGCGCACCGTGGGCACGCCCAGGCTGGCAATCAGGCCCAGGGCCGCGGGTGTGAGGCGTTGACCTGCCGTCAGCGCGGCGCTGGCCGCACGAATGTCCTCGCCGCGCAGACGTCGGTTATCGCCGGTGTGCAGTCGGCCCGCCGGCAGCGTGATGGTGTCGCCCTCCACCTGCACCAGTTCCTGGGGAGCGACGGTGTCGAGCCCCTGCGGCATGATGGCGCCGGTCATGATGCGCACGCACTCGCCTGTCTTCACCTGGCCTTGCCAGGCCGCACCAGCCAGGGCAGTGCCCACCACGCGCAAGGTCAGGGGGTGCGACGCGGTCAGCGCAGCTCCCTGGAGGGCAAATCCATCCATGGCCGAGTTGTCGTGAGGGGGTACGTCCACCGGCGAAATGGCATCGCAGGCCAGCACACGCCCCAACGCCTGCGGGATGGGCAACGCCTGATCGTCTATCGACGGCAGGGGCGTGATCAGCTCGTCCAGAAACGCGAGCACATGGGGCACGCTCAGGGCTTGCGGGTCATAGCCTTGCAGGGCTGCGGCGATATCGTCCAGAGGCTTCATGGGGTCACGAGGCAACGGGGAGGGCGTTGAGTTCGGCCAGGGTGTTGATATTGGCAAAGGCGGTCGGGTCGTCCTGCGCCTGGTCAAAGGGTACCAGCACGGTGTGGTGTTGGGCGGTCCAGCGGTCGATTTTGCGCTCGCCCGCTGTCAGAGAGGCTTGCAACGAAGCCAGCAGGTGCACCGACAGCAGACAAAACACGGGCTGGGCTCGCATCACCGGCATGCCCTGGCGGTCTATCTCCGGGGCACTCGCCATGGCAATGTCGGCCGCTTCATTCTGCAAGGCTGTGACCAGGCGTGCGACCAGGTTGAGCGGGAAGCGTGGCGAGTCACACGGCACCGTCAGCAGGTAAGGCGTGCGAGCTTCTTGCAGACCCACCAGAAAACCGGCCATGGGACCCTGAAAGTCCTCCAGCGGGTCGGGATGGACCGCCACGCCCAGTTGCTGATACGCCGTCAAATGTCGGTTGGCGTTGATGATCACCGTCCCGACCTGGGGCTGCAGTCGCTGCAAGGCGTGCCACACCAGGGGTTGCCCCGAGAGCGGTTGCAGACCCTTGTCCACCCCTCCCATGCGTGTGCCGCGCCCGCCCGCCAGAATCAATCCGGTGATGTCGTGCCGGGCCAGCGCAGGTGCGGTCATCTGCGTTCAGCCTCCGATGTAGCTCATTTCCACGCGACGTGGTGCAGGCTGGCCCGGGGTTTGTTGCCCGCGCAACTCGGAGTAACGGTCATCGCGCTGTTGCCAGACCTGGCCGATGGCAGCGGCCAACTGCTCGTCGCTGGCGTCCTGGCGCAGCAGGCCACGCAGATCGTGTCCCTGTCCTGCGAAAAGACACAGATAGAGCTTGCCCTCGGTGGAGAGTCGGGCGCGGTTGCAGTCGTGGCAGAACGCCTGGGTCACGCTGCTGATCACGCCCACTTCACCCAGTGCCGGATCATGCCGGCCCTGGGTATCGGCATAGCCCCAGCGTTGCGCGGTTTCGCCCGGGGCAGATGGCTCGAGCGGCACCAGCGCAAACTCGGTTTGCAACAGGCGGATCACCTCGGCGGAAGGCAGGACATCATCCATGCGCCAGCCGTTGGTCGTGCCCACGTCCATGTATTCGATGAAACGAAGCGTCATGCCCGAACCGCGAAAGTGCCGGGCCATGGGCAGGATCTGGTCCAGGTTGGTGGTTCGCTTGACCACCATGTTGATTTTCAGGCCGCTGAAGCGCCCGTGTGCATCGAGCCCCAGGCCGGCAGCGCGGGCAGCCTCGATGCCATCGAGCACATCGGCCACCGGAAAATCCACATCGTTCATGGCACGGAACACGGCGTCATCGATGCCGTCCAGGCTCACGGTCACGCGCTGCAAGCCGGCACGGCGCAGGTCCTGGGCTTTGCGTTTGAGGAGGGACCCGTTGGTGGTCAGGGTGAGGTCCAGGGGCTTCCCCTGCGGCGTTTTGAGCGCAGACAGTTGCTCAATCAGCACTTCCAGGTTTTTGCGCAACAGCGGCTCGCCACCCGTCAGGCGCAGCTTGCGCACACCCAGTCCCACAAACACGCGAGCCACGCGGGTGATCTCCTCAAAGCTCAGCAGGTCGCTGTGGGGCAGGTAGGTGTAGTGCGAGTCAAACACTTCCTTGGGCATGCAGTAGTTGCAGCGGAAGTTGCAGCGGTCGGTCACGCTGATGCGCAGGTCGTGCAGCGGACGATGGCGTTGGTCGCGCAACACGCCGTCCCCGGTCATGGGGTTTGTCGGGACCTTCATCGCCAGGCCTTGGTGACGCTGGTCGAGGAGGGGGATGATGCGTTCGGACATGGGCTCTATTTTGCCTGGGTCGGTGGGTTTGTTGAGCCATGGGGGCTTCACCCCAATTGGCGCTTCTCCCCGGTAGAAGAATCCCCAGAATGCAACCCACCCAGCGGAAATAAAAAAGCCCGCCGAAGCGGGCTTGTCAACCGTCAGCGACGGATTACTTGGCCGCAGCCGGTGCCGCAGCCGCCTCGGCAGCCGCAGGTGCTGCCGGTGCGGTGGCCGCAGGCGCAGCCGCATCAGCCGCAGCCGGTGCCACCACCGCCGGGGGCGTGGCCCCATGCGCCGCAGCCGCCTTGGTGGACGTGCCGGCCGGCAGCAGCGGCACGATCAGCAGTGCCACGATGTTGATGATCTTGATCAGCGGGTTCACGGCAGGACCTGCTGTGTCCTTGTAGGGGTCACCCACCGTGTCGCCTGTCACGGCCGCCTTGTGGGCATCGCTGCCCTTGCCGCCGTGATGACCGTCTTCGATGTATTTCTTGGCGTTGTCCCAGGCACCACCGCCGGTACACATGGAGATGGCCACAAAAAGACCCGTCACGATCGTACCCATCAGCAGACCGCCTAGGGCTTCAGCCCCCAGCACCAGACCGACCACGATCGGCACGATGACGGGCAGCAGCGAGGGGATCATCATCTCCTTGATGGCGGCACTGGTCAGCATGTCCACAGCACGGCCGTACTCGGGCTTGCTCGTGCCTTCCATGATGCCCTTGATCTCGCGGAACTGGCGACGCACTTCCTCTACCACCGAACCGGCAGCACGGCCCACGGCTTCCATGGCCATGGCACCGAAGAGGTAGGGAATCAGACCGCCGATGAAGAGGCCGACGATGACCTTGGGGTTGCTCAGGTCGAAGGAAGCCGTGATGCCACGCGCTTCCAGCGAGTGCGTGTAGTCAGCGAACAGCACCAGGGCGGCCAGACCGGCGGAGCCGATGGCGTAGCCCTTGGTCACGGCCTTGGTGGTGTTGCCCACCGCATCCAGCGGGTCGGTCACATCGCGCACGCTGTCCGGCAGTTCGGCCATCTCGGCAATGCCGCCGGCGTTGTCGGTGATGGGACCATAGGCGTCCAGGGCCACGATGATGCCGGCCATGCTCAGCATGGCGGTGGCGGCGATGGCGATGCCGTACAAACCAGCCAGGCCGTAGGAGGCCAGGATGGCCAGGCACACGAAGATCACCGGCCAGGCGGTGGACTTCATCGACACGCCGATGCCGGCGATGATGTTGGTGGCGTGACCCGTGGTGCACGACTGCGCCACGTGCTTGACCGGCGCGTAATCGGTGCCGGTGTAGTACTCGGTGATCCACACCATGGCTGCGGTCAGCACCAGGCCCACCACGCAGGAGCCAAAGAGGGCCATGGCTGAAGCCTTGGCGCCTCCGGCGAGTTCCACCCCGTTGGGGAACATCAGGGTGGTGACAAAGTAAAAGGCGATCAGCGAGAGCACGCCGGCCACCACCAGCCCTTTGTACAGGGCGGGCATGACGTTCTTCATACCGGGGCTGGCCTTCACAAAGCCGCAACCGATGATGGAGGCGATGATGGACACGCCACCCAGCATCAGCGGGTAGAGGACGGCGTTCGCGCCACCACCCACCACCATCAGGGTGCCCAGGGCCATGGTGGCGATCAGCGTCACGGCGTAGGTCTCGAACAGGTCGGCGGCCATGCCGGCGCAGTCGCCCACGTTGTCACCCACGTTGTCGGCGATCACGGCCGGATTGCGCGGATCATCTTCGGGGATGCCCGCCTCGACCTTGCCCACCAGATCGGCACCGACGTCGGCGCCCTTGGTGAAGATGCCACCGCCCAGACGGGCAAAGATGGAGATGAGCGAGGAGCCAAAGGCCAGACCCAGCAGCGGCTTCAAGGTGGCCGTGTCGGGGTTGGCGACGCCGCCGATCCACAGCAGGAACAAGCCCACGCCGAGCAGACCGAGGCCCACCACCAGCATCCCGGTGATGGCGCCGCCCTTGAAGGCGACATCCAGCGCCGGGCCAATGCCTTGCGTGGCCGCCTGCGCGGTGCGCACGTTGGCGCGCACCGAGACGTTCATGCCGATGAAGCCGCAAGCCCCGGAGAGGACGGCACCGACGATAAAGCCGATGGCGGTGGTGGTGCCGAGGAAGATGCCGATCAGCACCGCCAGGATCACGCCCACCAGGGCAATGGTCCGGTACTGACGGGCCAGGTAGGCCGCCGCACCTTGCTGGATGGCCCCTGCGATCTCCTGCATGCGGGCATTGCCCGGACTGAGAGACAGGATGGATGAGCGAGCCCAAAAGCCGTAAATGACGGCGATGACCCCGCACGCTAGCGCAAACATGAGCGCCGAATTGCCAGACATAGCATCTCCTTGAGTGGTTTCTCTTCGGGTGGTGCAACGTCAACGGGTTGAATCGCACCACCGCTGCGTTGCTTCCTCCAACCCGGGCGATGCCGTAGGCAGATTGGCCAACGGGCGAAATGTACGTCAAATCAACCTGTTTTGACCGTCGCCAGCAAGGCTTGTGAAAGTAAAATAAGGGTTAATCCTGACGGATCGCCCACCTTTTCATCTTTCTTCACTCATTCATCATGGCTCTGTACAACGTCACGCCTGGCAAGAACGCTCCCGACACCTTCAACGTCATCATCGAAATCCCGATGAACGCCGACCCGGTCAAATATGAAGTGGACAAGGAAACCGGTGCCATCTTCGTTGACCGTTTCATGAGCACCTCCATGCATTACCCGACCAACTACGGGTATGTGCCGCAAACCATCAGTGGTGACGGCGATCCCGTGGACGTGCTGGTCATCACCCCCGTGCCCCTCATTCCCGGCGTCGTCGTGACTTGCCGCCCCTTGGGCATCCTGCGCATGGAAGACGAGGCCGGCATGGACGGCAAGGTGCTGGCGGTGCCGATCGACAAGGTTCTGGCCATCTATACCCAGTGGCAAAAGCCCGAGGACCTGAACCCCCTGCGGCTCAAGACCATTGCCCACTTCTTCGAGCACTACAAAGACCTGGAGCCCAACAAATGGGTCAAGGTGCTGGGCTGGGACGGCCCGGAGGCTGCCAAGCAGGAAGTGCTTGAGGGCATGGCCAACTACGCCGCGTCGCTCAAATAAGCCTGACAGGTGGGGCCAGAGGACGCCACCGTGCGTCCTCGGTCGTCAGCCTTGCCGCAACGGCGAGCGCTCCTGCAAATGCTCCAGGTAGCGCGAGACCCCGGTGCCTTCGCGCTGCAAAAAGTCTTCCACCGCCTGGGCAAATCCCGGGTGCGCCAGCCAATGCGCGCTGTGCGTGCTCACCGGCATCAGGGCTCGGGCCATTTTGTGTTCGCCTTGTGCTCCGCCCTCGAAACGGTCGAAGCCGTGGGTCAGGCACCAGTTCAGGGGCTGGTAGTAACAGGCCTCGAAGTGCAGGCAGTCAACCCGCTCCAGCGCCCCCCAGTAGCGGCCATAGGCCACCCGAGGCTGGCCTGGCTCGTCATGCAGGCCGATCAGGCTGCAAGCCATGTTCCGTCCCTCGCGTTGTGCGATGAACAGCAACCAGTTGTCTGGCAGGTGGCGAGCCATGTCGTCAAAGAAGGCCGGTTGAAGGTACGGGCGGTTGCCATGCTCCAGGTAGGTGCGCTCGTAGCATTGGTAAAAAAACGCCCAGTCACTGGCCGAGATGGCCTGACCACGCGCATGACGGAAGGTCACCCCGGCCTGCGCCACCCGGCGTCGCTCCTGGCGGATTTTTTTACGTTTCTCCTGGTTGAGCCCAGACAGGTACTGATCGAAATCGTGTTGTCCCTGGCGTTCCCAGTGAAATTGCACGGTGTGGCGTTGCATCAGTCCCAGGGCCTGGGTGGCCTGCAGGTCTGCGTCGCTGGCAAACAGCAGGTGCAGCGAGGAGAGTTGTTGTGCTTCGCACCACTCGATCACGGCTTGCAGCAGGCGTTGTCGAGTGGCTTCGTCCCGGGCCAGCAACCGACTCCCGGGTACCGGCGTGAACGGCACTGCGATCAAGGCCTTGGGGTAGTAACGCAGGCCGTGACGCTGGTAGGCATCGGCCCAGGCCCAGTCAAACACGTATTCGCCATAGGAATGCGCTTTCAGATACAGCGGGCAGGCGGCCACCAGAGAGTTGCCCTGCCACAGCCCCACGAACGCGGGTTGCCACCCGGTTTCGGTGCACGCGCTGCCGCTCTCGTGCAGCGCCTGCAGGTAAGCATGCCGCATGAACGGGGTGGGCTGATCCTGGACGGCCAACAGCGCGTCCCACTCGGACGGGCTGACATCGCACGGTTGCAACCCGGTGCGGATGACATAATTGCTGACGTTTTCCTGCATGCCTGTTATGACTCTCCAACTTTGCGTGGCTCAACTCGACTTTGTCGTCGGCGACATGGCGGGCAATGCCCAGCGCATCATCGATGCCGCCAAGTCCGCGTACGCCCGGGGTGTGCGCCTGGTGCTCACGCCCGAATTGTCACTGTGTGGTTACGCTGCCGAGGATCTGTTCCTGCGGCCTTCCTTCATCAGGGCCTGTGATGATGCCCTGAATTCGATTGCCACGGCGCTGGCCGGTCTGAAAGACCTGCATGTGGTGGTGGGGCATCCCTCGGGCGGTGACGAGCGCAGCCGCTCGGTGTCGGTCCCGCGCCGCTACAACCTGGCCAGCGTGTTGTGCGAGGGACAGGTGGTGGCGCGTTATGCCAAGCGTGAGCTGCCCAATTACCAGGTGTTTGACGAGCGACGCTACTTCACACCGGGTGACCAGCCGTGCGTGTTTGAGGTGCAAGGGGTGAAAGTGGGCCTGCTGGTGTGCGAGGACGCCTGGTTTGAACAACCTGCGCGCGAGACGCGCGCTGCCGGCGCCGAACTGCTGGCCGTCATCAACGCATCTCCCTTCCACATCGGCAAGGGGGGCGAGCGGGAACACACCATGGCCGATCGTGTGCGTGATTGCGGCTTGCCGCTGGTGTACGCGCACCTCGTGGGTGGGCAAGATGAAGTGGTGTTCGAGGGGCGCTCGTTTGCGTTGCAGTCCGACGCCACGCTGGCCGCGCGCGCGCCGTCGTTTCAGGAGTCCTTGTTTGATGTGCAGGTGCAGCGCGGGCCGCAGGGTTTGCGCCTGCAGGCGTCGATTGAACCCGAGGGTACCGAGGAGGGCGATTTGTGGCATGCCCTGGTGCTGGGGGTGCGCGACTACATCGGCAAGAATGGATTTCCGGGCGCGATCATCGGCTTGTCCGGTGGGATCGATTCGGCCCTGGTGCTGGCCATTGCCGTGGACGCCCTGGGCGCCGACCGCGTGCGCACCGTCATGATGCCGTCGCCTTACACCGCCGACATCAGCTGGATCGATGCGCGCGAGATGGCCCAGCGCATGAAGGTGCGCTACGACGAGATTTCCATCGTGCCCGAGTTCGAGGCCTTCCTGGCGTCTCTTGCCGATGACTTCAAGGGCAAGGCCCTGGATGCCACCGAGGAGAACATCCAGGCCCGCATTCGCGGCACGCTGCTCATGGCCTTGTCCAACAAGTTTGGCTCGCTGGTGCTGACCACCGGCAACAAGAGCGAGATGGCCACCGGGTACTGCACACTGTATGGCGACATGGCCGGCGGCTTTGCCGTCATCAAGGATGTGGCCAAGACGGTGGTGTACCGCCTGGCCGCCTGGCGCAACCGCCACGACCCTTACGGGACCGGCATCGAGCCCATCCCCGAGCGCATCATCACCCGCCCTCCCAGCGCCGAGCTCAGGCCCGACCAGAAAGACCAGGACAGCCTGCCGCCTTATGAGGTGCTCGATGCCATCCTCTCGAGTTACATGGAGGACGATCACAGTGCTGCTGACATTGTGGCCGCCGGCTATCGGCAAGAGGACGTGGACAAGGTGACCCGTCTGATCCGCCTCAACGAATACAAACGCCGCCAGGCGCCGGTGGGCATTCGCGTGACGCACCGCAGTTTTGGCAAGGATTGGCGTTATCCTATTACCAGCAAATACAGGGCCTGAGGCCTGGCTTTTTTTTCAGGAATATCCATGAAGCAAATCACCGCCATCGTCAAACCGTTCAAGCTCGAGGAAGTGCGAGAAGCGCTGGCCGACTGTGGCGTGACCGGCCTGACCGTCACCGAGGTCAAGGGGTTTGGCCGTCAAAAGGGTCACACCGAGTTGTACCGCGGCGCCGAATATGTGGTGGACTTTCTGCCCAAGGTGAAGGTTGAAGTGGTGGTGAAGTCCGCTGATGTGGACCACTGCGTGGACGCCATCGTGCGTGCCGCTCGCACGGGCAAGATTGGTGACGGCAAAATCTTTGTCACCGCGGTGGAGCGGGTGGTTCGCATCCGCACGGGCGAGTTGGACGACACGGCCATTTGACGTTCAGACGCAATCGTGCGTCTGAACCTGCACCCGCCCCGTGGCACAACTGAGCGCAGGGGTTTACAACTCGCGCGCAAAGGCTGCGGAAGAAAACCCGGCCGATTCAATCAGGGTTGAGAGCAGCGGCGCCACGGCTGACCCGCTGGTGATGAGCTCCAGGTGGCTGTCCTGCATGAAGCCCTGCGACACGCTACCCGACAGAAACTTCAGCAGGTCGTCGTAGTAGCCGGCCAGGTTGAGTAGCCCCACTGGCTTGTTGTGGTAGCCCAGTTGACGCCAGGTCCAGGCCTCGAAAAATTCTTCAAAGGTGCCGATGCCGCCCGGCAAGGCCACAAAGGCATCGGCGCGGTCCACCATCATCTGTTTGCGCTCGTGCATGGTGCCCACGATGTGCAACTCGTCGCAGCTGGGACGAGCCCATTCGCGTTCCACCATGAACTGCGGGATGATGCCCACCACCGACCCGCCGGCAGCGGTCGTGGCGTCGGCCACGATGCCCATCAACCCGTTGTGTCCGCCTCCGTACACCAGTTGTCCGCCATGGCGACCGATCCATTCACCCACCTCGCGGGCGGCCAGGGCAAAGCGCGGGTCTGCACCCGGGCGTGAACCGCAGTACACGCACAAGGAAAAGTGGGGCGTCATGACAGGACCTTGTGCCACACAGCATTGCCCCAGATACCCACACACAGCAGCAAGCTCAGCAGCACGGCGGCGCTGCCCATGTCCTTGGCGCGCTTGGACAAATCGTGCCATTCGAGACCAACGCGATCGATGGCCGATTCAATGCCGGTGTTGAGCAACTCCACAATCAGCACCAGCATCAACGAGCCCAGCAGCAAGGCCGCCTCGATCCAGTTGTTGGCCAGCCAGAGGCCGACGGGCAGCAAGATCAACGACAGCACAAACTCCTGCCGAAAGGCCGTCTCGTGCCAGGCGGCACGCAGACCTTGCACGGAATAGCCTGCGGCATGCAGGATGCGGTTGAGACCGCGGCGTTGTTTTTGCGGATTGACGGGAGGAGAGTCCATACCCGGATTCTCGCTCGCTTGGATGACAACTGGCTGAACCCGTGTGTGCACCCCAAGATGGCGCTCAGGATTGCGGGGGAACGTGGATGAGTCGGGTGCCGGCCCAGACATCGTGCCAGAACTGGCGATCGGGCCGAAAGCGGCTGAGCAGTGCCCACACCAGCACCCAACCCAGCACCAACACGGCCGATTCGCCAGCGGGCAGGTGTAAGGGGTACACCAGGGCCAGCGGTGGCACAAACCACACCCAGCTGAGCACATAGCGCCCCAAGGCACGGGCCTGCGTGAGGGCTTGACCCTCACGGTCCACGACACGGATGTGCCAGGTTTTCATGGCCAGGGTCTGGCCTTTATGCCAGAACCAGGTGAAATAGATGCCGAACACCAGGAAGATGAAGGCCTGCAGCCCGTGGCGGTTGTCCAGGGCGTTGCGGGTCTGGCTCAGGGTGCTGAAGAGGTAGCCGCTGATGAAGACCACCCCAAACAGCAGCAAGCCTTCGTACAGCCAGCAGGCCATACGGCGTCGAAGACTGGGGGTCATCGGGTCGAGGTGCCTTGCAGAAAGTGCGGCAGCAAGGTTTTGGGCTGGACCTGATCGGTGTCGATGCGGGGTTGCAGGACCTGATCGGGCTTGGGGGCAGGGGGTTGGGTGAGCTTGCCGGGCGTCACGGGACGGCTGGCCACAGCCGCACCGCGCGGGGGCGCCAGCAGGATGTCGTCGGCCAGTTTGCGACGCTGCTCGTCACTCAGCGCCTGGTAAGCCTCCCACTTGGCGCGTCGCTCGTCGCCCGGCAACTGCTGGACTTCGGCAAAGTGCAAACGCGCCTGGGCCCGTTCGCGAGCCGTCAGACTGGCCCAGTCGCTCATGCGCTGTTGGAGCTTGTGCTGTTCCTGGGGGCTGAACTCGTCGTAGTTTTGCGACAGCACCAACCACTTGCGCTTGTGCAGTTCGCTCAGGTTGGGCCAGATCTGGGCGAGAGGCCGCAGGGCCTCTTGCTGGGTGCGGGACAGTTCAGCCCAGGTGGGGCGTGTATCGCGCGAACCGGTTGGCTTGTGTGCGGGAGCGTGGGGTTTGGCGAGACTGGCGGCAGCAGGTGAGGTCGTTGGGGCGGCAGACTGGGCAGATGGAGAAATGGTCTGAGGGGGGGGCGCAGGGGTGAAAGAAGGAGCGGCAGCAGGCTGCATCGGCGCTGTCGAGGCAGTCCCCTGGGAACTGGCCGACGTGTCGGTTGCTGAGGCAACGGCCCCCGAACTGGTTGGACTGCTGCTGGCCGTCTGGGCCTGAACTGCTGCATGACCCAGGCACAAGCCTGCCACCACCGCGGGCCAAATGGCACGCGAGAACAGGAGGGAAATGACCGTGTGGCTATTCATGTGCAGGAGCCCAGTGTACGACCGGCAATGCAGCCGTCACCGAGCGGGGACCTTTGCGCAGGCTCAGTCAGCGGAAGCGCTGGAAGTGGCGGTCTCGGTCGAGCCGGCACGGATGAAGCGCAAAAACCCCGGATCGGTGTAGGCGGTGGTCGGCAACTCGTCGGTCAGCAGGGCCGTGTCCACACTGGCCAGTTCATCAGCCCGCCAGTCGTTTTGCAGGGAATGGATGACAAACAGACCCAGCACCAGGGCCACTAACGGGATGATGCTGCCCATCCAGCCCCAAAAACGCATCTTCTCGGGACCACCTTCCAGTACCAGGGTGCCCTTTTGGACCCGTGCGCCGGTGGCCAACACCAGGGCGGGTTGACGGCGTGCCGCCACCGCACGGGTGCGCGCAGCCCGCAGACGCTCGCTGATATCGTGCGGCAACTCACGCAACCCCTGGTCGAGCTGAGCGGCCACCTGGCGGGCCAGGTGGTCGGCTTGGACGTCTGAGAGGTATTCGGTGGTGTTCATGGTGTGAGTCCCTTGGCTTTCAGTGCCTTGTCCAATGCCTGAACCGCTCGCGAGCAGTGTGTTTTCACACTTCCCTCCGAGCAGCCCATCACGGCAGCGGTTTCGGCGACGTCCAGTTCCTCCCAATAACGCAGCAGGAAGGCTTCCCGTTGACGCGCTGGCAGTTTCTGGATTTCGTTTTCAATTTCCTGGATGGATTGGTGTCGTTCAACGGTGCGTTGAGCGCTTTCGACCTGCTGGTTGCCTTCGCTGATCTGGTGAGTTTCCAGTAAATTGAATTCTTCCGTACTATCGTCGGATTCAAATTGACTGAAATTGGAAAAGAGGGCGTTTTTGGTCTTTTGCCGACGAAACCAGTCCAGCGTGGTGTTGGAGAGGATGCGCTGGAACAGCATCGGCAATTCGTTGGCAGGCTTGTCGCCGTAGTGCTCGGCCAGCTTCATCATGCTGTCTTGCACGATGTCCAGCGCGGCGTCCTCGTCCCGAACGTGGTAGAGCGAGCGCTTGAAGGCACGCTTTTCCACGCTTTTGAGGAAGTCGGAGAGTTCGGAGTCGGAGGCCAAGGTTGCCGCAAAGAGAGGTGGACGGGCAGGTCGTCGAGGGCTTGAATTATGTCATTGCCCATGCATCCCCTTCAATAACGCGGAAGCCCGCCAAAATGGTGACATAATCCCCCCTCTTCACACCAGGCAAACGGATTGAAGTCGGACGCGTGTCGTCCATGGCCTCATATCCTAAGTTCCGCGGCGCGTCCACGAGAAGGCGCCAAGGGGCACCCCAGGTTTTTCGTGTCCGAAATTCACTCAGGTTCATCATGGAAATTTCCAAGGCGGAAATGCAGTCTGCTGCTGCAGCGCAAGCCACTCCCTCCCATCCCGAAGATCTCAACGGTGCAGAAATTCTGGTTCGCGCCATGCAGGCCGAGCAGGTTCAGTACGTCTGGGGCTACCCCGGCGGAGCCGTTCTCTATATTTACGATGCCCTCTACAAGCAGGAGAGCATCCAGCACATTTTGGTGCGTCACGAACAGGCAGCAGTGCATGCGGCTGATGGCTATGCCCGTGCCACTGGCGATGTGGGCGTGGCCCTGGTCACCTCCGGCCCTGGCCTGACCAATGCGGTCACCGGGATTGCCACCGCCTACATGGACAGCATCCCCATGGTGATCATCGCTGGCCAGGTGCCCACCGCGGCCATCGGTCTGGACGCCTTCCAGGAGTGCGACACCGTGGGCATCACGCGTCCGATCGTCAAACACAACTTCCTGGTCAAGGATGTGCGGGACCTGGCCGTCACGCTCAAAAAGGCCTTCCACATTGCCCGCAGTGGCCGTCCCGGCCCGGTGGTGGTGGACATCCCCAAGGACGTGTCCTTCAAGAAGATTGCGTTCACCGGCTACCCCGAGCAGGTGGCGATGCGTTCCTACAACCCGGTGCGCAAAGGCCACGGCGGTCAGATCCGCAAGGCCATGCAGTTGCTGCTCAACGCCAAGCGTCCTTATATTTACACCGGTGGCGGCGTGTTGCTGAGCAACGCCTCGCCCGAACTGCGCACCCTGGTGGACATGCTGGGCTATCCCTGCACCAACACCTTGATGGGACTGGGTGCTTACCCCTCATCGGACCGAAAATTCCTGGGCATGCTGGGCATGCACGGCACCATCGAAGCCAACAACGTCATGCAGCACTGTGACGTGCTGCTGGCCGTGGGGGCTCGCTTTGACGACCGCGTGATTGGCAACCCCAAGCACTTCGCCCAAAACGAGCGCAAGATCATCCACATCGACATTGACCCCTCCAGCATCTCCAAACGCGTGAAAGTGGACATTCCCATCGTGGGCGATGTGAAAGACGTGCTGACCGAAATGATCGGCATGATCCGCGA
>CANFMY010000075.1 GCA_947448375.1 Comamonadaceae bacterium
AGTCGGTGGCCATGGTCACCAGCAAGTTCCCATCGGTGGTGTTCATGTCGCACGGTGCCCGCGAGGTGTTCAAAAAGCGCGGTCTGCAAGAAAAACTCTGGCTCGAGTGGGAGTTCGGCAACAAGGAGTACGGCCCCATTGCCGCGCGCCTCAAAGAGGCCAACGCCGACCTGGTCTGGATTGGCTCCATCGGTCCCGAAAGCATCCAGTTGCTCGAGGCCATGAACAAGATCGACTATCGGCCCAAGCTGCAATTTCACCTCTATCCCACGCCGGGTCCGCTGGCCCAGTCGCCCCTGGCGGCCAACGTGCTCACCGTCACCACCTTCGAGCAACACGCCCCGTTCACCAACGTGACCGGGGTAGGCGAGATCATCAAGATCTACAACGAGCGAGCCGGCAAGGCGGGCTTGCCCGACACGGCCTTTGAACTGCAGGCCGCCAACGCGGTGAACGGTTGGCAAATTCTGGAAGCCGGTGTCAAGGGCTCCAACAGCCTGGACGATCGCAAGATTGCCGACTGGCTCAAGGCCAACAAGATCGACACCCTGGTGGGCAAGCTGCGCTTTGATGGCCCCAACAATTATGGTGACGACCTGAACCGCATCAAGCAACTGCAAAACGGCAAATGGGTCGTTATCCATCCCAAGGATGTGGCGCTCCCGGGCTCGCGTCTGGCGGTTTAACCCTGTCGTCTGATCCGTTTCGCTTGTCGGTGTTTTCAGTGGACTGAGCGTCAGCCCTGCCTGCTGGCAGGGCGCGCCTGAATGTGCATGCCCAGTGCTTCCCTTCTGTTGCAATCCTTGGCCTCGGGTGTCTTCATTGGCGCCTTGTATGGCCTGATTGGCCTGGGCCTGGGGCTGGGCTGGGGGTTGTTGCGGCTGATCAACCTGGCACATTTTGCATGGGTGTTCCTGGCGGCCTACATCACCTACGAGCTCAAAACCCGTCTGGGCATTGACCCACTGGTTTCGCTGATCGGGCTGGTGCCACTGTTTGCGTTGCTGGGGGTGGCCATGCAGGCCTTGCTGGCACGCTTTGCCATCACGCCCTTCAATTCCTTGCTCGCCACGTTCGGGTTGACGGTGGCCGTGGAGGCTTTCCTGCAATTGATCTGGAGTGCCGATTTCCGCCGCATGGCCTCGCATTACGACGAGCTCAAGCTGCGGCTGGGCCCCATGGTGGTGACGTATTCCGAGGTGGTCACCATTGCACTGGCCTGGTTGATGGGCCTGGCCGTGTGGTGGATGCTCTACCGCACCGACCTGGGCAAGTCCATCCGCGCCAGTGCCGAGGATGCAGCCATTGCCACGGCCTTTGGCATTGACGCGCACCGGCTGGCGCTGGGGTTGTCAGGCGCCTGTGCGGCCCTGGCCGCGTGTGCCGGTGTGTGCGTGGCCCTGACCTTCACCCTGGCGCCCTCGCAAATTTATTCGTGGGTGGGCGTGGTGTTTGCCACCGTCATGATGGGACGTCTGGGCTCGGCCTGGGTGCCCTTGCTGGCCGGGTTGTTCATCGGCCTGAGTGAGGCGCTCACGATGGCGCTCACGGCCCCCACCTGGGCGCCGCTGGTGTCGTTCACCTTGCTCATTCTGATCCTGATCACGAGGCGCGGCCATGACTGATCGACTGCGCTGGATGGGTGTGTCGGGTCTGTTGATCTTGCTGGTGGCCGCCCCTTACCTGGGCTTGCCGGTGCACGTGCAGTCGCTGCTGTATGTGCTGTTTTTCTGGGTGACATTGGCCACCAGCTGGAACATGCTGTCGGGCTACTCGGGGTATTTCTCGTTTGGTCATGGCGCCTTCTTTGGCGTGGGCATGTATGGCATGGCCACCTTTGCCACCAAACTCGAGTGGTCGCTGTGGGCGTCGCTGCTGGCCTCTGGCGTGGCGGCCTCGTGCCTGGCCCTGGGCATCGGTGCCGTGGTGTTTCGGTTGCGGGCCATTCGAGGCGAGGCCTTTGCCTTGATCACGCTGGCCGTGACGTTTGTGCTGGCCACGCTCATTGTCAACACCCCCATCGATGGGGGGCCCGGTGTTTACCTGATGGGTCTGGATATACCCACCCTCGGGCCTGCGCCGGCGTCCACTTTCTACTACCTGGGCCTGGTGCTGGCGGTGATCTGTGTGTGGGTGGCAAGACGTCTGTTGCAGTCGCGTGCTGGCCTGGGGCTGTTGGCTATTCACGATGACGAGGATGTGGCCGAGGTGCATGGGGTGGCCACCTTCGGTTTGAAGATGCAGGCCTTCGCGTTGTCGAGTTTCTTTGCCGGGCTGATGGGGGCGGTGCATGCCCTGTATGTGTCGTATGTGACGGTGGGTGAAACCTTCAGCATCACGGTGCCGCTCACAGTGGTGCTCATGAGTGTGCTGGGCGGCAGCCGTCATTGGGCCGGCCCGATGCTGGGGGGCATTCTCATCACCCTGTTGCTCAATGCGTTCACCGAAGGCAACAGTGCGCTGGTGGGCAAGATCATCATCGGGGCAGTGCTCTTTGTGGCGGTGCTCGTCATGCCGCAGGGCATTCTGGGCACCTGGATGGTTCGGCAGCGGCGGCGTTGGCTGGCGCAGGTTGCAGTGGTTGACGGCTCGCCTGCTGAGGTGGCGCATGGCGGTGCATCTCATGAGGACAGCTCTGCGGCGTCAGCCCTCGCAAAACCCCGCACCTACGACCCGAACGTCCCCGTGGTACTCGAGGTGCGCGGCCTGGGCAAGAACTTCGCGGGCATCCAGGCGCTGAGCAACCTCGATCTGCAGGTGCGCGCAGGCGAGATCCTGGGCTTGCTGGGCCCCAATGGGTCAGGCAAGTCCACCTTCATCAACGTGGTGACCGGACACTTTCTGCCCAGCGCCGGTTCCGTCCGTATCCTGGGTCAGGAGTCGGCCGGCTTGCCGGCGCACGCGATCCGCCGGCGTGGTGTCTCTCGCACCTACCAGATTCCTCGCCCCTTCGGTGGTTTGACTGTGCTGCAAAACGTGAGCCTATCCGCGCAGTATGGTGTTCAAGGTATCAGCACCGAACAGGCCGAGGCCAGCGCGCGCGAGTGGCTGGCCTTCACCGGCTTGCAGGACAAGGCCGATCACCTGCCGGAAGAACTCAACCTGCATCAACGCAAGTTTCTGGAACTTGCACGAGCCCTGGCGGCACGTCCCCAGGTGTTGCTGCTCGATGAAGTGCTCTCAGGCCTCACGCCCTCGGAAATCGCCACCGCGGTCAACACCATCCAACGCATCCGCGATGCGGGCACCTCCATCGTGTTTGTTGAGCATGTGATGAGTGCGGTGATGGCGCTGTCTGACCGACTGGTGGTGCTCGATCAGGGGCGGGTGATTGCTGAAGGTTTGCCGCAGGACGTGATGAGCCGCGACGTGGTGGTGCGTGCCTACCTGGGCGACGAACGGATGGTGGGCTGATCATGCTGCAACTGCACAACGTTCAAGTGAACTACGGCGCCGCCCCGGCCTTGTGGGGCATTGACCTGGAAGTGCGCGCAGGCGAACTGGTCTCGGTCATTGGGCCCAATGGCGCCGGCAAGACCACGCTGATCCATGCCATCATGGGGCTCAACCGGTTGAGTGGCGGCACCATCAGCTGGGACGGGGAGTTGATCTCCAGCTTGCCGCCCAGCCGTCTGTGCGAACGCGGCCTGGCCCTGGTGCCCGAAAGTCGTCGCCTCTTCACCGGCATGACGGTGCGCGAAAACCTCGAGCTCGGGGCCATGCACCCGGCCGCGAAGAAGCGCCGCGCCGATTCACTCGAGCGGGTGTGCGACCTGTTTCCGGCGGTGCGACAGAAGTTGTCGCAAGTCTCGGGTACCTTGTCCGGGGGGCAGCAACAAATGGTGGCCATTGGCCGCGCCCTCATGGCGCTGCCCCGCGTGCTCTTGCTCGATGAGCCCTCGCTCGGGCTGGCGCCCACCATCGTGTCCGACATGTTCCGCGTGATTCAATCCATCCACCGGGCCGGCACGGCGGTGATGCTGGTCGAGCAAAACGTCAGTCGCGCACTGGCCATCTCGTCTCGCACCTATGTGCTGGAGAACGGGCGCGTGATTGCCCAGGGTGAGTCGGATGAACTGGCCCATCGGCCGGAGATACGCAAGGCGTATTTGGGGTTGTGATGGCGGGCTCAGTCCAGCCGCGCTCCCGACTGCTTCACCGCCTCCGCCCAACGCGGCATTTCTTGCGTCAGGTGCCGATGGAAATCGGCCGCACCCAGGAAGGCGGGGTCAGCCCCCTGGCTCACCATGCGCTGGCGCACGTCCGCTTGCGAGAGCACGGTCTTGAAGGCCTGGCTCAAGGTGTTGACCACCTCTGCTGGCGTGCCGACAGGCGCCAGAAATCCGTAAAAGCCCACCACCTCAAACGCTTTGATGCCTGCCTCAGCCACGGTGGGAATGTCCGGCAAGGCAGGGCTGCGTTCGCGCCCCGTGACGGCCAGAGCCCGCACTTTGCCTTGCTTGTGATAGACCGAAGCCTGCGGCACGCTTTCGGCCATGAACTGCACCTGACCGGCCATCAAGTCGGTGAAGGCGGGTGCACT
Organism: Comamonadaceae bacterium; assembly: GCA_947448375.1. GTDB lineage: Bacteria > Pseudomonadota > Gammaproteobacteria > Burkholderiales > Burkholderiaceae_C > Limnohabitans. Next base: position 4,544 of record CANFMY010000075.1, read on the forward strand.
GCCCCGGTAGGGAATGTGCACCATGAAGAGCCCCGTGGCGGTCTTGAACATTTCCGGCACGAGGTGGCTGATGCCGCCATTGCCCGCTGAGCCGTAGTTGATCTGCCCGGGACGGGCGCGCGCGTACTCGATGAACTGGGGCAGGGTGGTGACGGGCACTTGCGGGTTGACCAGCAGGGCCAAGGGCTGCATGGCCGTGCGTGCAATGGGCGTGAAGTCGCGCAGGGTCTGGTAGGGCAGTCGCGTGTACAGGGCCGGGTTGATCACCATCACGCCCGTGTTGGCCAACATGAGCGTGTAGCCATCGGCGGGTGACTTCATGACCTCCTGTGCCCCCACCGTGCCGCCTGCTCCGGCCTTGTAGTCGATCAGAATGGGCTGACCCAGCACCTGCTGCAATCGGTCGGCCAGCAAGCGGGCATGTTGATCGAGTGGTCCGCCGGCGGGAAAGCCGATGACGACGCGGATGGGCTTGGTGGGGAAGTCGGCGGCCCCCACAGCGTTGCACGCGCTGGCCAGGACCACCAACAAGAATCGAAGCAGCCATTTCATGGCTCTAGCATGCCACAAGACGGAACGCGACAAAAAATTCGCTAAAATGCATGCAGTGCCGGTGTAGCTCAGTCGGTAGAGCAGCTCATTCGTAATGAGAAGGTCGCGTGTTCGATTCATGTCTCCGGCACCATGGTTTCCAAACAACAGCCTCAACTCGTCCGAGTTGGGGCTGTTTCATGTGGGCGGCCGGATAATCCAATGACTGCGCCGGCCGGACCCCGGACAAGAAAAAGGGCCTGAAGATTCAGGCCCTGTCATCACGCAACTCGACCGATTTACGCGGTCCGCTCCAGGTGATAGGTCGTCACCCGCTCCACCTCGTGCTTGGAGCCCAGAATGACGCTCACGCGCTCGTGCAGTTGTGAGGGCTGCACGTCCAGTATGGGTTGTTTGCCGTTGGTGGCCGCGCCGCCGGCTTGCTCGACCAGCCAGCTCATGGGGTTGGCTTCGTACATCAGGCGCAGCTTGCCGGGCTTGTTGGGTTCGCGTTTGTCCCAGGGGTACATGAAAATACCGCCGCGGGTCAGAATGCGGTGCACATCGGCCACCATGGAGGCTATCCAGCGCATGTTGAAGTCCTTGCCGCGCGGACCTTCCTTGCCTTGGAGGCACTCGTCGATGTAGCGCTTGACCGGGGCGTCCCAGTGGCGCATGTTGCTCATGTTGATGGCGAACTCTTTGGTGTCAGCCGGAATCTGCACCGCCTCTTGCGTCAGCACGAAGGAGCCTTGTTCGCGGTCCAGCGTGAACATGACCACGCCGTCGCCCACGGTGAGCACCAGGGTGGTTTGCGGACCATAGACGCAGTAACCCGCCGCTACTTGCTTGCGCCCGGGTTGCAAAAAGTCTTTCTCGCTCACGCCTTCGGCACCTTCTGGCTTTTTGAGCACGCTGAAGATGGTGCCGATGCTGACGTTGACGTCGATGTTGCTTGATCCATCGAGGGGGTCGAACAGCAGCAGGTATTCGCCCATGGGGTAGCGGTTGGGCACCAGGTAGATGCCGTCCATTTCCTCCGAGGCCATGGCGGCCAGGTGACCGCCCCATTCGTTGGCTTCAATCAGCACTTCGTTGGCGATGATGTCGAGCTTTTTCTGCACTTCACCTTGCACGTTTTCGCTGCCAGCACTGCCCAGCACACCACCCAGCGCCCCTTTGTTGACGGCCTGGCTGATGCTCTTGCAGGCGCGGGCCACCACTTCGAGCAGCAGGCGCAGCTCGGGCGGGATGAGCCCCTTGGCGCGTTGCTGTTCAACCAGATAGCGGGAGAGGGAAATCGACATGGGTTACTCCGTTTCAGCCAGAGCGCGTGACACCACCTCACGCACATCGTTGCTCAAGTCCTGTTTGGCGGCCACGCGCGAGAGGGCCTCGCGAGCGGCGGTGCGGTAAGGCTCGTCCAGATGACGCCAGCGGTCCAGCGCGCGCGCCAGACGGGCGGCTACTTGCGGGTTGAAGCCATCGAGCTCGAGCACGCGTTCGGACCAGAACACATAACCCGATGCGTCGGCGCGGTGGAAAGCCCCCGGGTTGGCCACGCAGTAGCTGAAGATCAGGCTGCGCGCACGGTTGGGGTTGCGCAGGGAGAAGTCCGGGTGGTGCATGAGCTTGCGCACCAGGGGCAGCACGTGGCCCTGACGATCCGGAGCGCTGGCCTGCAACGCGAACCACTTGTCGATGACCAGCGGCTCTTGTGCAAACAGGGCGTGGAATTTCTCCAGTGCCGGGGTGGCCAACTCGTGACCGCTCGTGACCAGCGCCGACAAGGCGTTGAAGCGGTCGGTCATGTTGCGGGCGTCCTTGAACAGCTGGTACACCTTGCCGGGCCAGACGGGGTCTCCGGTCTTGACCGCTTGCAGGCACAGTTGCGACAGCGCCAGTCCGGCCAGTGCACGACGGCCACTGCTGACCGGGTCGGGGCTGTAGCCGCCGTTGTCGAGGGTGTGGGTGTGAATCACGGCCCAGTCGGCGTGCAATTCATGCGCCAGTTGAGCGCGCATGGCCTCGCGCACCGAGTGCACGCGCTGCGGCTCGACCACCTGCAACTGCTCGGCGATGTAGGTTTCGCTCGGCAGGGTCAGCACCAGTTCCTTGAAGGCTGCGTCCAGGGTGGGGTGGTGCAGCACCGAGCGCAGGGCTTCGATCACGTCGGCCGAGAGCACGTCGGGCGCGTGGGTGGGGTGATCCAACGCCTTGAGCGCGGCGTTCATGCACAGACGTTGCGAGGCTTCCCAGCGGTTGAACGGGTCGGTGTCGTGGGCCAGCAGGGTGAGCCAGTCGGCATCGGTGAGTTCGGTATTCAGGATCACCGGCGCGCTGAAGCCACGCAGCAGCGAGGGCACGGGCGCCTCGCTGACTCCTTCAAACACCACCGTGTGTTCGGCCTGGGTCAACACTTCGAGGCGTGAAGCCACGAGTTCGTGGCCGCTGGGGGACAGCAGACCGAGCGCGAGCGGGATGACAAAAGGCTGCTTCTGCGCTTGCCCCGGGGTGGCCGGACAGCTTTGACGCAGCGTCAGGGTGTAGCGCTGGGCGGCTGCATCGTAGTGACCTTGCGCGTGCACACGCGGCGTGCCGGCCTGGCTGTACCAACGCTTGAAGGCCTCGAGATGCTGCGCCAGTGCCGAGCCCGGGTTGGCGTCGGCAATGGCTTGTGCGAAATCGTCACACGTCACGGCCTGTCCGTCGTGGCGCTGGAAGTACAGCGTCATGCCTTTGGCGAACCCCTCACGGCCCACCAGGGTCTGCATCATGCGGACCACCTCGGCGCCTTTTTCGTAAATGGTGACGGTGTAGAAGTTGTTGATTTCCAGATACTGGTCGGGTCGCACGGGATGCGACATGGGGCCGGCATCTTCGGCGAACTGGGCGGTGCGCAGCACGCGCACATCTTCAATTCGCTTGACGGCCCGCGCCGAGTCGCTACCGGCCAGGTCCTGGCTGAATTCCTGATCGCGGAAGACGGTGAGGCCTTCTTTCAGGGAGAGCTGGAACCAGTCGCGACAGGTCACGCGGTTGCCGCTCCAGTTGTGGAAGTACTCGTGGCCCACCACGCTCTCGATGTTGCCGTAATCGACATCGGTGGCGGTGGCCTGATTGGCCAGCACATACTTGGTGTTGAAAATATTGAGGCCCTTGTTCTCCATGGCGCCCATGTTGAAGTCGCTGGTGGCCACAATCATGAAGCGCTCGAGGTCGAGGCTCAGACCAAAGCGGGCTTCATCCCAGGCAATGCTCGCCATGAGCGAGTTCATGGCGTGCTCCGTCTTGTCGAGGTCGCCGGGGCGCACATAGACCTGCAGCACATGCTCGCTGCCGGAGCGCGCACGGATGCGCTGCTCGCGGCACACCAGCAGGCCCGCCACCAGTGCAAACAGGTAGCTGGGTTTTTTGTGCGGATCGACCCAGCGTGCAAAGTGACGGCCCTCGGGCAACTCGCCTTGCTCCACCAGGTTGCCATTGGACAGCAACACCGGAAACTGTGCACGGTCTGCACGCAGCGTCACGCTGTAGCTTGACATCACATCGGGCCGGTCCAGGAAGTAGGTGATGCGACGGAACCCTTCGGCCTCGCACTGCGTGAAGAAGGAACCATTGCTGACATACAGCCCCATGAGCTGGCTGTTTTTGGATGGGTTGCAGGTGGTGAAAATCTCCAGCTCGAACGGCTCAGGGCCGTCGGGCAGTTGTTCCAGCACCAGTCGCTCGCCGTCCATCTTGAACGAGGTGCCCTGGCCATTCACCAGCACACGCGAGAGGTTGAGCTCCGAGCCGTCGAGCCGCAAGGTTTGCGCGGGCACGTCGGGGTTGCGGCGCACGCGCATTTTGTTGAGGACACGCGTCTTGGTCGGATCGAGGTCGAAGCTGAGGTCGACGGTGTCGATGAAGAAGGGGGTGGCCTGGTAGTCCTGGCGGCGGATCGGCGCGGTGGCCTGGGCGTCTCCTGACATGAGAGGTCTCCTGGTAAGTGATGCGGGTGAAGGGGCGATCGATGTCGATCACACGCCTTGCTTGAGTGAGGCTTCGATGAACGTGTCGAGGTCGCCGTCCAGCACTTTTTGCGTGTTGGAGATTTCCACGTTGGTGCGCAAATCCTTGATGCGGCTTTGGTCCAGCACATACGAGCGGATCTGATGACCCCAGCCCACGTCGGTCTTGGTGTCTTCAAGCTTTTGCTGCTCTTCCATGCGCTTGCGCATTTCAAAGTCGTACAGGCGGCTGCGCAGGCGCTTCCACGCCACGTCGCGGTTGCTGTGCTGGCTGCGTCCGTCCTGGCACTGCACCACGATGCCGGTGGGGATGTGGGTCAGTCGCACGGCCGAGTCGGTCTTGTTGATGTGCTGACCCCCCGCGCCACTGGCCCGGTAGGTGTCGGTTCGCACGTCAGAAGGATTGATCTCGATCTCGATCGAGTCGTCAATTTCCGGATAGACAAACACGCTGGCAAAGCTGGTGTGGCGCCCGCCCGAGGAGTCGAACGGCGACTTGCGCACCAGGCGGTGCACGCCGGTTTCGGTGCGCAGCAGGCCGAAGGCGTAGTCGCCGTCGATCTTGATGGTGGCGCTTTTGATGCCGGCCACGTCGCCAGGCGATTCATCTTCCACCGCGGCTTTGAAGCCCTTGCGTTCGGCGTACTTCAGGTACTGGCGCAGCAGCATGCTGGCCCAGTCGCAGGCCTCGGTACCGCCGGCGCCGGCCTGGATGTCGAGGAACGCATTGCTCGGGTCGGCCGGGTTGTTGAACATGCGGCGGAACTCAAGCTTTTGGATGTCGGCCTCGAGCTTGGCCGCCTCGTCGGACAGCACCATCAGGCCGGACTCGTCGCTGTCGGCCTTGCTCATCTCATAGAGCTCGAGGTTGTCGGCGATTTCAGTGCTCAGACGGTCGAGCACCAGGACGATGTCGTCCAGGGATTTTTTTTCTTTGCCCAGCTCCTGGGCTTTCTTGGGGTCGTTCCAGACCGTGGGGTCTTCGAGCGATGCGTTGACGGTTCTCAGACGTTCCGATTTGGCATCGTAGTCAAAGATACCCCCGTAAGTCGAGGGTTCGCAGGTTCAGGTCCTGCAGTTGGGTCCCGATGAGGTTGATGCGTTCTGCGTCCATGGCGTGCGTGTCCAAAATAAATGACAAAGTTCGCCATTTTCGCACGGCGCCAGCCCGCCGGCCGGCCGGCTCAGGCTTGAGCGGCTTGCCGCACGTCGGGCCAGTCTGCGGCCAGCGCGACGCCCCGTATCACGTCGCCCACCACGATGATGCTGGGGCTGCCGAGTTGGCGCTCCACCAGGGTCTGGCTCAGCGCATCCAGCCGGGTGACCACCTGGCGTTGTTGCGGCAGGCTCACGTGTTGCACGATGGCCACTGGCGTGTCAGCGGGCAAGCCCTGCAGCAGTTGTTGTTGAATCTGTTCGGCCAGCTTCACGCCCATGTAGATCACCAGGGTGAGGCGGGCCTGGCGGGCCGTGTGGGCCAGGGCCACCCAGTCCGTGCCGCTGTCGCCGGGTTTGGCGTGTCCGGTGACAAACACGACGCCGTGAGCATGTTCGCGGTGCGTCAGCGCCACACCCAGCGAGGTCACACCGGCCAGTCCGGCGGTGATGCCATTGATCACCTCGACCTCGATGCCTTGCGAATGCAGGTAGTCCACCTCCTCGCCGCCACGGCCAAAGAGAAAGGGGTCGCCACCCTTGAGCCGCACCACTTGTTCGCCTTCAAAGGCCGCTTGCACCATGAGTTTGTGGATGAAGGCTTGGGGTGTGGATTGGCAGCCGCCCCGCTTGCCCACTTGCACCACGCGCACCCCGGCCGGGATGAGTTGCAGCACGCCGTCGCTCACCAGGTCGTCCACCAACACCACGGTGGCCGACTGCAAGGCTTTCAGGGCCTTGAGGGTGAGCAAATCCGGGTCGCCGGGGCCGGCCCCGACCAGGCGCACGCAGGGTCGGGTGGAGGACGAATAAGAGGCAGTCATGGTGATTCAGCCAAGCGAAGTCCGTGCCAGGGTGGCAATGCGGTCGACTTGCACGCGCAGGGGCTCGGGGATGGGTTGCTGGCCTGCCAGCACAGCCTGGGTGTAGCGCACCGTGGCCGGGATGTCCTGGCCGTTGGGCAAGTCGGGGAGGGCGCTGAGTGACCCCTCTTGGGCGGGTTGCAGCACATGCCGTTGACCCTGGTGCAAGCCTTCGATCAGCGGGCAGCGGCGCGGGTCGGCCACGGGTTCGCCTTCGGTGCCGCGCAGCAAGACAGCGAGCGAGCCGCGCAGGGCAAAGGTCTCGGCCATGGACACGGCATATTCAGGGTGGGTGTAGCAGCCCACGATCAGCGCCGGACCCGCCATGGGGTTCATCAGTTTCACCAGGCTGTGGCCCGAGTTGCGCAGGCCCACCACCCGGCGCACTTCCAGCAGGCGATGCAGGCCGGCGTGGAGTTGCTGGGTGGACGCATAGGCCACTTCCCCGGCATGCAGGGCTCGTGGCGTGGTCAGAAGGGGCGGATTCAGGGCTTCAAAGACTTGATCGCTGGTGATGCGTGCCGTTTCCGTGCGGGCACCATGCACCAGCACGGCCAGGCCTTCGCGGGCGATCAAGTGGGCCAGCAGGGGGGTGAGCAGCGGCAATCGACGCGCGCCGTTGTAACTGGGAAGCACCACCACGGGCACGTCCGCTTGCACAGGCCAGTGCTGCAAACGGGCCTCGGTGGCGTCCAGGAGCCCCGCCATCTCTTCGGGTGTTTCGCCTTTGACGCGCATGGCCAGGCAGAACGCACCAATTTCCAGATCGCTCAGCTGACCGTCGAGCAGTTGGCCCATCAGGTCGCACGCCTGGTCGCGCGTGAGCGAGCGCGCCCCGTCCTTGCCGCGGCCAATGTCTTTGAGGTAGCTGGCGATGCCCATGGGTGAATTGTCCGGCATCTCAGATGACTTGTCGTTATATGGCGAATAACGCCGGGGTGGCAGGCGTGCACAAGGACGGGGCGCGATGCACCGAGTTGGCGCGTCCTGCGGCCCTGGTCAAGCTGGTTGTGAGACCGTGCCCGCTAAACTGTCCGCATGTTGATCTTGGGCATCGAATCTTCCTGCGACGAAACCGGGGTGGCCCTGGTGGCGTGGGACGAGTCCGCGCCACCAGAGCAAGTGCCCCGTTTGCTGGCGCATGCACTGTACAGCCAGGTGGCGATGCACGAGGCGTATGGGGGCGTGGTGCCCGAGCTGGCCAGCCGCGATCACATCCGGCGTGTATTGCCGCTCACCGAGGACGTGTTGCAGGAGGCGCAACGCACGCTACAGGATATTGATGTGGTGGCCTTCACGCGCGGACCCGGACTCGCGGGTGCCTTGCTGGTGGGGGCCGGGGTGGCGTGTGCATTGGGGGCCGCCTTGCAGCGCCCGGTGCTTGGGGTGCATCACCTGGAGGGCCATTTGTTGTCCCCGTTTCTCAGTCAGGATCCGCCGCAATTTCCGTTTGTGGCCCTGTTGGTCTCGGGCGGACATACACAGCTGATGCAGGTCAACGCCGTGGGCGACTACCGAGTGCTGGGCGAAACCATTGATGATGCGGCGGGGGAGGCGTTTGACAAGAGCGCCAAACTGCTGGGCCTGGGCTATCCGGGTGGACCCGCCCTGTCGCGTTTGGCCGAGAGCGGCAACCCGACGGCGTTCAAATTGCCGCGTCCGCTGTTGCACAGCGGGGATCTGGATTTTTCTTTTGCCGGCCTCAAGACAGCCGTGATGACGCAGGCGCGCAAGCTGGGCGAGGACTTGCCCGCTCGCCGCGCCGATCTGGCGGCCTCCACGCAGGCGGCGATTGTGGATGTGCTGGTGCGCAAATCGATGCAGGCCCTGGACGCCACAGGCATGCGTCGCCTGGTCGTCGCCGGTGGCGTGGGCGCCAATCGGGCTTTGCGCGAGCAGTTGAATGCCGCTTGCCAGCAGCGTGGTGTTCGCGTGCACTACCCCGAACTGGCCTTGTGCACCGACAACGGCGCCATGATTGCGCTGTCGGCGGCCATGCGCCTGCAATCGGGGCGATCACAGGCGCACGACGACTATGCATTTGATGTGCGGCCGCGCTGGCCGCTCGATCAAGTGGATGAGGGACTCACTGCACCGTGAGGTTGACGGCCCGGCTCACGGGTTGCAACTTCACCAACTGCAACGTCAGCACACCGTTTTCCAGCGTGGCTGTGCTGGCGGTGGTGTCGATCGCCTGGGGCATTTCATAGGCAGCGCGGTATTGACGCGGCGCGTCGGTCACGGTGTCGATGCGCACCACGGCATCCTCGATGTTGACCTGGAGTTGCTCGCGTGAAATGC
>CANFMY010000076.1 GCA_947448375.1 Comamonadaceae bacterium
AAGCGCGGGCCGTGTAACGCCAACGCCCAACCAGCACCGAGCGACATCTCACCCTCACCCAAGGCACGCGATTCGGGGTGGACCTGACCAACGAATCGGCTCGCCGTCTGAGGCGGGCAGGTCTGCCCCGAAGCGCGGGCCGTGTAACGCCAACGCCCAACCAGCACCGAGCGACATCTCACCCTCACCCAAGGCACGTGATTCGGGGTGGACCTGACCAACGAATCGGCTCGCCGTCTGAGGCGGACAGGTCTGCCCCGAAGCGCGGGCCGTGTAACGCCAACGCCAATACCAAAGGTCAGCAATCCGCAAGGCCTAAAAAAAAGCCGCCCCAGAAGAGGCGGCTTTGGGCAACAGCACCCGCAGGTGCCGCGCAACGATCAGGCAGTTTCGCCGTAGACCGACACGTTGATCTCCACCACCACGTCGGTATGCAGTGCAACGCTGACCGTGGAATCACCCACGAGCTTGATCGGGCCGGTGGGCATGCGCACCTGGGCCTTCACCACGGGGAACCCCATCTTGCCGAGTTCTTCGGCAATATCGAAGTTGGTCACGGAGCCGAACAGGCGGCCGTCCACGCCGGCCTTCTGGGTCAGCTTGACGGTGGAACCGTTGAGCTTCTCGCCTTGGGCTTGGGCAGCAGACAGTTTGTCGGCGGCGGCTTTTTCGAGTTCGGCGCGGCGGGCTTCGAATTCCTTGATCGCGGTCTCCGTGGCGCGACGGGCGCGGCCAGAGGGGATCAGGAAGTTGCGAGCGTAGCCGTCCTTCACGCGGACGACTTCACCGAGATTACCGAGGTTGACAACCTTGTCGAGCAGAATGATTTGCATGGATGTTCTCCTCAGATCTTGTGCTGGTCGCTGTACGGCAGCATGGCCAGGAAGCGAGCGCGCTTGATCGCGGTGTTGAGTTGGCGCTGATAGATGGCACGGGTGCCGGTCAGACGCGCGGGAATGATCTTGCCGTTTTCGGCGATGAAGTCACGCAGGGTATCGACGTCTTTGTAGTCGATTTCCACAACGCCGGCCACCGTGAAGCGGCAGAAACGCTTGCGCTTGAACAGCAGCGATTGGGTGTTGCGCTTGGGACGCTTGTCCTTGTTGAATTTTTTAAACGTGGCCATGGTTCGGGCCTCCTATGAAATATGCTGAAACTCTTGCAAATGAAAGACGACGCCTTTGCCGTTGCGCGGGGTCGCCAAAAAGCCTAGAAACCGAAGTGTGTGGTCCAGAGGTTGCCGGTCGAGTCGTTCGGCCAGCGTGCCCAGGGCAATCGTCTTGAGACTGGCGTTCACTTGGCGGGGTTGTCCGGCTTCATCGACCATGGACTCGTGTTCGAGTCGCAGGTCCAAGGCGGGCAGTCCGGCCGGTGTGTATCGCAGCGCAGTTCGCTCTGCAATACGGGCTGTCAGGACAACGCGGTTGGCACCCTCGGGGGTCACGTCACTCAGGCTTGCTGCAGCTCGGCTTGCTGGGCCTTGCGGGCCTCTTCACGCTCAACCGTCTTCATCATCAGGGAAGGACCGGTCTCGGCCTTCTTCTTCTGCACGGTGAGGTGACGCAGCACAGCGTCGTTGAAGCGGAAAGCGTGCTCGAGTTCAGCCATGATGGCCTGGTCGGCTTCAATGTTGATGCACAGGTAGTGCGCCTTGGCCAGCTTGTTGATCATGTAGGCCAGTTGACGACGGCCCCAGTCTTCAACACGGTGCACGGCACCACCGGCGGTGGTGATCATGCTCTTGTAGCGCTCGAGCATAGCGGGAACCTGCTCGCTCTGATCGGGATGGATCAGCAGGATGATTTCATAATGACGCATGGACTCTCCTTGTGGATGAAGCCGCCCCCAGCGTCTGTCGGGGTGCAGCAAGGTGAAAAGCCCACGATTATAGCGTTAACCGCGGCCCGGTCTGAGCCAGCTGAACAGCACCCCGCACATCAGCCCGGCCGGCACCCCAAACACCCCCGCACTGAAAGGTTCCAGCCCCAGCCAGAGGGTCTGTTCGGGCACCAGTCCGAAATATTTTTGAACGCCGTGGTAATTAACCACTATGTAGTACAAGGAGACGCCCATGCCCGCCACCATGGCGGCCAGTGCGCCTGTTCGGCTCATGCCAGACCAGTGCAAGCCCAGCAACAACACCGGGAAGAAGGTGGACGCTGCCAGCGAGAACGCACAGGCCACCCAGAACAGAATATCAACGGGCTGGTTAGTGGCCACCCACGTCGCAGTCAGAGCGACCAGCATCAGCAGCACCTTGGACAGCATCACCCGTCGCACGGCCGAGGCCTCGGGCCTGACCGTCTGGAAATACAGGTCGTGCGACAGCGCGTTGGCGATGGTCAGCAGCAGGCCATCGGCGGTGGACAGCGCGGCCGCCAGCGCGCCCGCAGCGATCAGGCCGGTGAACACGGGTGAGATGCGCATGATGTCGGGTACCGCCAGCATCAGGTAATCATTGGCAATGCGTATGTCACCGAACTGCACGATGCCATCGCGATTCCAGTCGTTGAGAAACAGCAGCGGCAGGCGTCGCAATTTGAGCTGCTCGGCCCAGTCCGGCAATTGATCGAGCCGCGCACCCACCAATTCGGTCAACACCGAGTGCTTGAGCATGACCGCCAGCGACGAGGCGCACAAGTACACGGCCGCAATGAACAACAACGCCCAGACCAGCGACAACTCGGCGTGTCGCGGGCTGGCCGCCGAAAAAGAACGCACCAGGATGTGCGGCAAAGCCGCGCTGCCCAGCATCAGACAAAACACGAGGGCCAGGGTGTTGAACAGCCCTCGATTGGCGCCCGGCGTCTGCACGCCCTTGAAGCCCACCGGGCGGTTCATGATCTGTTGAATGCGGTCGCGCTCCTGCCTCCAGGCCTCCACCAGGCGCTCTTCGCCGATGTCACGCCAGGCTGGGTTGGACTCCAGTCGCTGGATATCGCCGAGCGACGCGTTCTCTGCCTTGAGGCGAGCCAGTTGCCTCGCCAGGAGCTGCCGCTCGACCTCGCGCGCGCCCACAGGGTCGGCGATCTTTTCGTCCAGATGCCGTAACCGTTGCTCCATGGCCAGGGTGGTGGTGTGCACGTCGGTGTCCAAGGCAATCTGCTGCGCGCGCTCGTTGACTTGCAGCATGTCCTGCCAGGCCGCCACCGGCACCACCGGATGCCCCTGCTCGCGCCACGACACCGCCACGGCCAGCGCCACCATGGACGCCACGATCACCACGCATTGCACCACCTGGGTCCAGGTGATGGCACGCATCCCCCCCAGGAAGGAACACAGCAGGATGCCCCCCAAGGCCAGGAACATGCCCAGCTCGAAGGTCAGCCCCGACAGCATGGACGTGACCAGACCAATGCCATAGATCTGCGCCACCAGGTAGATGCTGGAACACAGGATGGCGCCCCAGGCGCTGAACCAGCGCACCGCCGTGCTGCCAAACAGGTTGCCCAGCATGTCGGGAATGGTGATGGCTTGCGCCTGCTGAAGTTTGGCCGCAAACAAAAAGCAGAGCAGGCAAAAGCCACCCGTCCACCCCAGCACATAGGCCAGCCCACCCGCATGAAGACCGTCCCCGATGTACCCCTCGTTGAGCAACAGTCCGGTCAGGCCGATGAAACTGGCGGCCGACATCCAGTCCGCGGCGGTGGCCATGCCATTGAAGGGAGCGGTGATGCGTCGCCCGGCGACGAAATACTCTTCTGGCTGCGTGGTGCGACAAAACATGCCAATGATGGCGTAGCCGACGATGGACACCAGCAAAAAGAAGGTGTTGATGTAGCCCTTGGAGACACCCATCAAGTCAGCCAGCCACAGGCAGAGCGACAAGCCCACCACGCTCATCAACCCAATCAGCACCAGCCCCCAGCGCCTAGGCATCGTCAACCTCGTCGGGTCGTCGGCGTGCCACCCACCAGGCCAGTGCCACGTAGCACAAGGGAATGCACTGCGTCACCAGCAAGAAGTGCCACTCGGTGCGTTCGGGCCACCACCAGGCTCCGCACAACCCCGTCACGGTGATGATCGTCAGCAACAGCACGCCAATGCGCGCACGCGTTCGCGAGCGCGAGTTGTCGGGTGCCGTGTCAGGCTGAGTCATGGGGTGAACCGATCAAGTCGCCAGCATCTTCCAGGTTTGTACCACGCTGTCGGGGTTGAGCGAAATCGAGGCGATGCCGGCATCGCACAGCCAGCGGGCAAAGTCGGGGTGGTCGCTGGGCCCTTGTCCGCAAATGCCCACGTACTTGCCTTGCGCACGGCAGGCGTCGATGGCTTTGAGCAACATCGCCTGCACGGCTGGGTCTCGTTCATCAAAATCGGCCGCCAGCAATTCGAGGCCGGAGTCGCGGTCCAGTCCCAGGGTGAGTTGGGTGAGGTCGTTGGAGCCAATCGAAAAGCCATCAAAGAACTGCAAGAAACGCTCGGCCAGGATGGCGTTGCTGGGCACCTCGCACATCATGATCACTTTCAGATCGTTCTCGCCCCGGCGCAGTCCGTGGTGCGCCAGGAGTGCCGTCACACGCTCGGCCTGCCCCAGGGTGCGCACAAAGGGCACCATCACCTGCACGTTGGTGAGGCCCATCTCGCCACGCACGCGGCACAGGGCTTCGCACTCCATGGCAAAGGCTTCGCCGAAGTCGGCACTCAGGTAACGCGCGGCGCCGCGAAAGCCCAGCATCGGGTTTTCTTCCTCGGGCTCGTAGCGACTGCCGCCGATGAGTTTGCGGTACTCGTTCGATTTGAAATCGGACAGGCGCACGATGACAGGCTTGGGCCAGAACGCAGCGGCAATGGTGGCCACGCCTTCGGCCACCTTGTCCACGTAGAAGGCACGCGGGGATGCGTGGCCACGGGCCACCGACTCCACGGCCTTTTTCAGATCGGCGTCCACCGCCGGGTAGTCCAGGATGGCCTTGGGGTGCACGCCAATGTTGTTGTTGATGATGAACTCAAGCCGCGCCAGACCCACGCCCTCATTGGGGAGTTGCGCAAAATCAAACGCCAGTTGCGGGTTGCCCACGTTCATCATGATCTTGGTGGGAATCCGGGGCATGGTGCCGCGCTCCACCTCGGTCACTTCGGTTTCCAGCAAGCCATCGTAGATGTGGCCCGTGTCGCCCTCGGCGCAACTCACGGTCACCAAGGCTCCATCGCTCAGTTTCTCGGTGGCGTCGCCGCAGCCCACCACGGCGGGAATGCCCAGTTCGCGCGCGATGATGGCGGCGTGACAGGTACGCCCGCCGCGGTTGGTGACGATGGCGCTGGCGCGCTTCATCACCGGCTCCCAGTTCGGGTCGGTCATGTCGGTCACCAGCACGTCACCGGCTTGCACCCGGTCCATCTCGCTGATGTTGTGCACCAGACGCACCGGGCCGGCTCCGATTTTCTGGCCAATGGCACGGCCCTCGGCCAGCACAGCACCCCGGGCCTTGAGGGTGAAGCGTTGTTCGGCCTGCCCTTTTTGCTGGCTCTTGACCGTCTCGGGTCGCGCTTGCAGGATGTAGAGCTGGCCATCGGTGCCGTCCTTGCCCCACTCGATGTCCATCGGGCGGCCGTAATGCGCTTCAATGATGAGGGCATACCGCGCGAGTTGCTCGACGTCGGCATCGGTGAGCGAATAGCGATTGCGCTGCTCGGTGGGCACGTCGACGGTCTTGACCAGACGGCTGCCGGCGGCGCGGTCGGCCTCGGACGCAAACACCATCTGGATCATCTTGGATCCCAGGTTGCGTCGAATGAGTGCCCGCTTGCCCGCTTGCAGCATGGGTTTGTGCACATAGAACTCGTCGGGGTTGACGGCCCCTTGCACGACCGTTTCACCCAGGCCATAGCTCGAGGTGATGAACACCACGTCCTCAAAACCCGATTCGGTGTCGAGCGTGAACATCACACCGGCCGCCCCGAGGTCGGAGCGCACCATGCGCTGCACACCGGCTGACAAGGCCACATCGGCGTGGGCAAAGCCCTTGTGCACGCGGTAGCTGATGGCGCGGTCGTTGTAGAGCGAGGCGAACACCTCTTTCATCTTGTGCAGCACCTGCTCGATACCCACCACGTTGAGGAAGGTCTCTTGTTGGCCGGCAAAGGAGGCATCGGGCAGGTCCTCGGCGGTGGCCGACGAACGCACGGCAAAGGAGGCCTGGGGCTGCCCGGCGCTCAGCTCGGCATAGGCGGCCCGGATGGCCTGCTCCAGATCGGCGGGAAACGGCTGGGCTTCGACCCAGGCACGGATTTCGGCACCGGTTTCGGCCAGGGCGCGCACATCGTCGGTGTTCAGGCTGGAGAGGCGGGCCTGGATCCGGTCGTTCAATCCGCCGTGCTGGAGAAATTCGCGAAACGCGTGGGCGGTGGTGGCAAAGCCCGTGGGCACTCGCACGCCCTGGGGCAGTTGCGAGATCATCTCGCCGAGGCTGGCGTTTTTACCGCCCACCACCTCGACGTCGGACATTCTCAGGTGCTCAAACGGTACGACCAGGGCGGTCGGGCTAAAGCGTGCAGACATGGGGAAGCTCCGGAAGTTAAAAGCGGTCTGGCTTGCCGGGGGTGGAGCACGGGGCTTGTCAAAGCCCGCCCGGGCATGCGCACGCTCACCCACTGGCAGAAGGCCAGCATCAGCGGCAAAGGCAGCAGCAGGGTCAGCATGGAGAAATTCGGATAATGGCCAGATTGTAGAGGGCAAGCCCGCCCCACGCCGGGCCTGCCGCAGGATTTTGACTCTGGACGCGCTCATGCCCCAACGCACGGTTTTTTTCATTTCGGACGGCACCGGTATCACCGCCGAGACGTTTGGCAACGCCATCCTGGCCCAGTTCGAGATGCGGCCACGCCATATACGACTGCCCTTCATCGACTCGGTGGACAAAGCGCATCAGGCGGTCCGACAAATCAACCACACCGCCGAGGTGGAGGGTCGTCGCCCCATCGTCTTCACCACGCTGGTCAACGAGGAGGTGCTGGGCGTCATCCAGCAAGGCTGCAAGGGCATGCTGCTGGACATGTTCGGCACCTTTGTGAATCCACTCGAGCAGGAGCTGGGCATCACGTCCAACCACCGCATCGGCCGGTTCTCGGATGTGAGCAAAAGCAAGGAATACCACGACCGGATTGAAGCGATCAACTTCAGTCTGGCGCACGATGACGGTCAGCTCAACCGCGACCTGGAGTTATCGGACGTCATCCTGATCGGGGTGAGCCGCAGTGGCAAAACCCCCACCAGCCTCTACCTGGCGATGCAATACGGCCTCAAGGCGGCCAACTACCCGCTCATCCCCGAGGACTTCGATCGCCAGCAACTCCCCCCGGCCCTGGTGCCGCATCTCAAAAAGATCTTTGGCCTCACCATCCAGCCCGATCGCCTGAGCGAAATACGCAATGAAAGGCGGCCGAACTCGCGCTACGCCAGCCTGGACAACTGTCGGCGCGAGGTGAACGAAGCCGAGGCGATGATGCGCCGCTCGGGTATCCGGTGGCTGTCCACGACCACCAAAAGCATCGAGGAAATCGCCACCACCATCCTGCAGGAAATCCGCCCGGAGCGGCTGACGTATTGAGCCACACCCCGTCGACACGACGGGCTGTGGGGGACCGGCATCAGCCCAGGGCTGCGATGCCGGCCTTGGCGATTTGTGCGTCTTCGATCGACTTCACGCCGCTCACGCCCACCGCACCGATCACCTGCCCATCCTTGAGGATAGGCACGCCACCCTCGAGCAAACCCTCGATGGTGGGCGCGGTGATGAAGGCATAACGGCCATTGTTGATGATGTCTTCGTAGACCTTGGTTTCGCGGCGGCCGGTGGCGGCGGTGTGGGCCTTGGCCGGGGCGATGTGGGCCGAGATGGGTGCGGCGCCGTCCAGACGCTGCAGCCACAGCAGGTGGCCCCCATCGTCGACGATGGCGATCGTCACCGCCCACTGGTTGCGCAGGGCCTCGGCCTCGGCAGCAGCAGCAATGGCTTTCAGGTCGGACAGTTCGAGGACGGCTTTGTTTTTCATGGGACATGCACCTTGTGTAAGTGGGGGTTTTGGGGGGCATTGTAGGAAGATCTTGAATCCCCCTACAATGGTCCGCAGCTTCAATCATCTTTACAAGGAGTGATGGATGAGCGACCAAATGCAAACTTTCGAGTACGGTTACGCCCCTACCAGTGCAGCCGAGCGCAACCGCGTGTTGCGCAACACGTATGTGTTGCTGGCTCTGAGCATGATCCCCACGGTGCTGGGCGCCTGGATTGGCGTGGCCACAGGCCTGACCCTGGCCCTCAGCGGTGGCCTGGGGCTGGTGGTGTTCCTGGCCGGCGCCTTCGGCTTCATTTATGCCATCGAGAAAACCAAGGAGTCGTCCACCGGCGTGTGGGTGCTCTTGGGCTTCACGTTCTTCATGGGACTCATGCTCTCACGCATGATTGCCATGGTGCTGGGCTTCAAAAACGGCGCCGAGTTGGTGATGACGGCCTTTGGCGGTACCGCCGGTGTGTTCTTCGCCATGGCCAGTCTGTCCACCGTCATCAAGCGTGACCTGTCAGGCATGGGCAAGTGGTTGTTTGTCGGCGCCATCGTGTTGATGGTGGGCGGCATCATCAACGTGTTTGTCGGCTCCACCGCCGGCATGATGGCCCTCTCGATGCTGGCCATCGGCATCTTCAGTGCCTACATGCTCTACGACCTCAAGCAGATCATTGACGGCGGCGAAACCAACTACATCAGCGCCACCCTGGCCCTGTATCTGGACATCATCAATGTGTTCCAGAGTTTGCTGGCCCTGTTGGGCATCATGGGCGGCGAGAAGGACTGATCCTTTTCACTTCCTGCATCGGGGGCCCACACGGGCCCCTTTTTGTTGTCCTCTCAAGCCAGCGTGAACACCGCCACGCTCTCCACGTGCGCGGTATGCGGGAACATGTTCACCACGCCCGCACTCTCGCAGCGGTAGCCCGCCTGATGCACCAGCAAGCCGGCATCACGTGCCAGCGTGGCCGGGTTGCAGCTGACATAGACGATGCGCCGGGGCGGCGTCCATCCCTGGCGCAACTCGGGCGTCTGGTGCAAGTCCGCCAACGCCTTGACCAGCGCAAAGGCGCCTTCTCGTGGGGGATCGACCAGCCACTTGTCGGCCACGCCATCCTGGCACAACAACTCGGGCGTCATCTCGAACAGATTGCGGGCCACGAAACCCGTGGGCGCCAAGGGCGCAGACCCCTCGCGCTGGCGCAGCGACTGGTTGTGCGCCAGGTTCTCGCCTGAACGCTGAACCAGCGCCTCGCTGCCCTCGATGCCCAGCACCTCGCGGGCCTGCGTGGCCAGCGGCAGCGTGAAATTGCCCAGGCCACAAAACCAGTCGATCACGCGCTCCGGCGGCTGCACCTGCAAGAGGCGCACGGCGCGCCCCACCAGCACGCGGTTGATGTGCGGATTGACCTGGGTGAAATCGGTCGGCAAAAAAGGCATGTGGATGCCGAACTCGGACAAGGCATAGGACAACACGGTCGGTGGTGCTTCCCCCATCGGCAACAGGTGCACGGTGCTGGGCCCCTTGGGTTGCAACCACCACTGCACCTGATGCTGCAACGCAAAATCGCGCAGCCGTTGCTGATCGGACTCGCTCAGGGGCTCCAGATGCCTGAGCACCAGGGCCACCACCGAGTCACCGCACGCGAGCTCGATTTGCGGACAGGTCTCGCGGGCCTGCAGGCTGCCGATGAGGGCCCGCAAAGGCAACAGCAAGGCCTCCACATGAGGCGGCAGGACCGGGCAGTGGGTCATGTCCGCCACATAGCGGCTTTTGCGTTCATGAAAGCCCACCAGCACCGTGCCCTTCTTGTGCACGTAGCGCACCGACAGGCGAGCGCGATAGCGATAGCCCCAGTCGGGCCCCTGAATGGGTCGCAACAGGGTCTCGGCCTTGACCTTGCCCAGGTGCCAGAGGTTGTCTTCCAGCACACGTTGCTTGATGGCGAGTTGCGCGCTCGGGTGCAGATGCTGCATCTTGCAACCACCACAGGCCCCGGCATGCAAACCAAAGTTGGGACACGCGGGTCGAACGCGTTGCGAGGACTCGCGGTGCAGCACCTTGAGGGTACCGGCTTCCCACTGGTTTTTCTTGCGATGGACTTGCACCTCCACCACCTCGAAAGGCAGGGCCCCTTCGACAAACACCACCTTGCCGTCAGGACGATGCGCCACCCCTTGCGCTTCCAGGTCGAGCGATTCGATGGTGAGGGCCTGCTCAGGCCAAGTGGAGGTGTCAGACATGGTCGGGTGGGGTGGGTTCAGGCCAGGCGGCCAGGTAATCATGCCAGTGGGGCTCGGTGTCCACCAGCACACGCAGGGATTCACGCACGGTACGCATTTCCTGCTGGTATTCCTCGGGGCGAAATCCGCCGCGCATGAGTTGGTAACGGCAGTAGAGCAAGTAGGTGTTCATCACGTCTGTTTCACAGTAGCGACGGATGTCTTCCAGTTGACCTTTGCGGTAGGCCTCGTACACGGCAGAACCATCCATGCCCAGCTTGCCGGGAAATCCGCACAGCTTGGCCATGGCATCCAGCGGGGCATTGGCGCGCGACTGGTACAGCGCCAGCAAGTCCATCAAGTCCAGGTGACGATGGTGGTAGCGGCTGATGTAGTTGTTCCACTTGAAGTCGCGATCGTCCTCGCCCAGGTCCCAGTATTTGTCGGCCACCACTCCATGCTGCAGGCCGCGGTAGTGCAACACGGGCAAATCGAATCCGCCGCCATTCCAGCTCACCAGTTGTGGCACGTGCTTGTCCAGGCTGTGAAAGAACGCCTGGATCATGCTGCCTTCGCTGTGCCCGTCCCGGTCCACCCAGGAGTGCACACGCAAGCCCTGCGCGTTGCGAAACACACAGCTGATGGTGAGCACACGTTGCAAGTAGTGCGGCAAAAAATCGCTTTGCCCGGCGGCCTGCCGCTCTTGCACCCAAGCGGCCAGGACCTCGGCGTCCGACTGCTCGGCAGCTGCGTTGCGCAGCAAGCGCAGGCCCGCCACATCCGGAATGGTTTCCAGGTCGAAGACCAGTACTGGCCAGGCCATGCGTGACGTTCCCCGCGCCTTGTCAGCGCGTGGCGGGCAGGTAACGGGCCGGGTCCACCGGCTTGCCCTGCCGGCGAATTTCGAAATGCAGTTTCACCTGGTCGGCATCGGTGTTGCCCATTTCGGCAATCTTCTGGCCACGCTTGACCACCTGGTCTTCTTTCACCAGCAGCGATTGGTTGTGGGCGTAGGCGGTGAGGTAAACATTGTTGTGCTTGATGATCACCAAATTGCCATACCCGCGCAGCCCCGAGCCTGCGTACACCACGCGTCCATCGGCGGCCGCCATCACCGCGTCGCCGACCTTGCCGGCCAGATCAAGGCCCTTGTTTTTGGGGTCATCAAAACTGGCGAGCACCTGACCTGAGGACGGCCACATGAAATTCAGCGTTTCCTCGGCCGCCTCCACAGCGGCGGGGGCTGCGCCCGCAGGGGGTGAAGCGGCTGCAGCTTGCGCGGGTTGCTGGGCCGTTGACTGGCTCGCTGGCGAGGGCAAGGTGGCATTGTTGCGGTTGACGGGTCGCACAACCACGCCCTCTTCGCCCGGGGGCGGTGCCACCCGCAGCACTTGCCCTTTTTCGATCACATTGGGGTTGTCCAGGTTGTTCCAGCGCACCAGATCGCGCCAGTTCTGGCCGTGATCGAGTCCGATCTTGATGAGCGTGTCGCCGGGACGAACCGCGTAGTAGCCGGGCTTGCCATTGTTATCGCCACTCGGCGCAGCGGCAGCGGCCGTGCTGGCCGCAGGGGGGGCGGGACGCGAGTTCGCGGCGCCCGGTGTGCGTCGCTCTTCCACTGGAGCGGGGCGATGGGGTGCCTGCGCACAGCCGGCCAAGCACGCCAGCGCACACCACCACAACCCCCAACCCATACGACGGCCCATGTTCATTCCTCGCTCTCAGGCAACGCCCGATTTTAGAGGGACAAAGTGCACCGCCTCGAGCCATTGCCGTTGCACGCCCTGTGGGGTCTTGTCCAGCACCAGCAAGGCCTGCTGGCCCTGCGCTGTCACGAGCGGCGCCACCAGACGTCCGCCCACGGCCAACTGGTCGATCCAGGCATCGGGCACCTCGTCGCCGCCGGCGGCGGCGATGATGCCCCCGTAGGGAGCGCCCTGGGCATACCCCAGCATGCCGTCACCAAACAGCAGATGCAGGTTGGCGGCCCGCAGATGGCGCAAGTTCTCGCGGGCTTTTTCGTGCAGACCGCGCAAACGCTCGATGCTGTACACCTCTTTGGACATGGCACTCAGCAACGCGGCCTGGTAACCACAACCGGTGCCAATCTCGAGCACGCGACCCAGCTTGCCATCGACATGCAGGTTGTGCCCCTGACGCAGCAAGGCCAGCATGCGCGCCACCACATTCGGCTTGGAGATGGTTTGCCCCAAACCGATCGGCAGGCTGGTGTCTTCGTAGGCCTGGTTGACCAGGGCACTGTCGACAAACCGGTGCCGCTCGATGGTTTCCATGGCCTTGAGCACCACGGCGTCCTCAATGCCTTGCTCGAGCAGTTTGCGCACCATGCGGGAGCGCACCTGCGCAGAGTCCAGTCCCAGGCCGGTGGGCACCGCATCGACCTTCGTTGCCGCGGCAGGGGGCACGCGCGGTGGTCGAGACGGGACGACCGGGGGTGGCCTGGCTGGCGCAACGGCTCCTTTGCCGGCCTGACCCGAGGCTTGCACGCGGGTGACCGCCATGCGCGGCGTGGGCGCAGGATGGTCCTGGCCCAGGTCGAGTTGCGCAGGAAAGGCGGGACGTTTTTTCATGACGCAGCGCAATGAACGCGCTCAGGCCCCGGGCAGCGACTGTGCCACGCGACCCCAGTCGGCCAAGGCGGTGTGCTCGGTGAGATCCACCTGCAGGGGCGTGAGCGAGACGTGGCCGGTGAAGGTGGCGTGAAAGTCGGTGCCGTCCACATCGTCCTTGGCGGCGCCGGCGCTGCCAATCCAGTACATGGTGTCACCCCGTGGATTCTCCTGGGTGATGACGCGTTCGGCCGGATGCCGTCGTCCCAGTCGGCACACCTTGACCGGCTTGAGCGACGCTGTCGGCAGGCACGGCACATTGACGTTGAGCAACCAGGGCGAGGATCCCTCTTGTCGCTGGGCCATGAGGGACTGCACCAGTTGGCGTGCCACCGCAGCGGCCGCGTCCAGGTGCTTCCAGCCTTTATCGACCTGCGAGAAGGCGATGGCCGGGATGCCCATCAGATAGCCTTCCATGGCCGCCCCCACGGTGCCGGAGTAGATGGTGTCGTCCCCCATGTTGGCCCCGTTGTTGATGCCC
>CANFMY010000077.1 GCA_947448375.1 Comamonadaceae bacterium
CCATGCCCCAGACCGTTGATTATTACTTCGCCCCTCAAAGTCCGTGGGCTTATTTGGGGCATCAGCGCTTGCGGGATGTCGCGCAGGCGGCAGGCGCCTCTGTGCGGATCCTGCCGGTGGATCTGGGGGGCAAGGTGTTTCCCATTTCGGGCGGGCTGCCGCTTGGCCAGCGCGCCCCGCAGCGCCAGGCGTACCGGCTGGTCGAGCTCAGGCGTTTCAGCGAGCACTTGAACGCCCCCTTGAACTTGCACCCGCGCTATTTCCCGGTCGGGGGGGACGATGCGTCCAGGGTGATCATCGCCACCGATCTCCTGCACGGTGCCGAGGCGGCGATGGACATGGCGGGCGCGATTCTGGCGGCGGTGTGGGCGCAGGAACGCAACATTGCCGATCCCGCGGTGTTAGGCCAGTTGTTGAGCGAGCAGGGGTTGTCCCACCAGGTCCTGGACAAGGCGCAAAGCCAGGAAGTGCAGGAGCGCTATGAGCAGTACACCCTGCAAGCCATTGACGCCGGGGTGTTTGGCGCCCCGAGTTATGTGGTCGAGGGCGAAATTTTCTGGGGCCAGGACCGCCTGGATTTCCTGCAACGGCGACTGCAAGCCTGAGGCCCCCTGGGTCGTGGCTCAAAGTTTGGTGACGGCCAACTGACGCATCAGCTTTTCTGGCGACAAACGCGCCGCGGCGCCTGTGGGGCAGGCGCGCACGCATGCGGGACCTGCTGGCAAATTCGTGCACATATCGCACTTGACGGCACGCTTGCGACTGTCGGGGTCGTAGTCGGGTGAGCGTTCGCCAGGAGCCGCGCCCCATCCAAACAGCAACCAGGACAAACCCCCTCCACGCTTGGCAGGCTTGTCCACCGCCAGTTGAATGACGCCGTAGTTGCAGTTGCGCTCGCAATTGCCACAGCCAATGCAGGCGTCGCTGATCGTGATTTCACCCGTCACGCCGCGAGTCAACGCATCTGGCGGGCAGTCTTTCATGCACATGGGGTGCTCGCAGTGCCGGCAGGCCACGGGGACGTGAATTTTGGCAAACGTCGCCCCTGCCTGACGTTTCAAGCGGGAAACCCCCTGGTGGGTTTCTGCGCAAGCCACTTCGCAGTTGTTGCATTGCACGCATTTGCTTTCGTCGATGACCAGCGCATCCGAGGCTGCGCCCAGACCCTGCGCCAGGAAGAACTGCGCCATGTCACTGCTGTCGAATCCTTCGAGCTCGGTCGTGATGTTCTGGCGAGCCCGCTCAAGAGACTTCTTCTGCATCATGGCCTGAAGTGCATCGTTCTCGGCCAGGACGGCTTGGAAGATATCCTGTTTGACGATCAAGACCTCGGTGAGCACGGCAGTGGACACCGAGGCCATTCGAGGGCTGTTGTCCAACAACCCCATTTCCCCGACGTAATTCCCTGCCGCTACATACGAGAGGATTCGATCAACGCCTTGAATTTTTTTGGTCACCGTGACCGAGCCGCGGCGAATCAGGTACAGGCCATCGGAGGCATCGCCTTCCGAGAAAATGGGTGTGTGGGGGTTAAAGCTTCTGAACTGCACACCCGAGGCCATGATCCGCTCGAATTGCTCGTCGGTAAATACAGGCCCCACATAGTTGTACAGGGCGTTACGGACAAAAGCGGCATCAATTTTTCGATGAACCTCTTCATTGATGGACAACAGCTTGAGGATGGCACGACGGGAAGTTTCCATCACCACGCATTGCGGACCTGCATAAATTGACGCCGTGCGGCGTCGGCCTGAAATCAGGCCCATTTCGCCGAAAAAATTGCCTTGCCCGGAGTGAATCACCTGCTTGTTGTGGTGCTTGTCGACCACATGAATGTCTACCGATCCTGACAGGATGTTGAAAATGGTGTTGCTGTAGTCCAGCTTCTGGAAAATGACATCACCTGGCTTGAGCACGTGAATCTGGGAATCCATGAGAAGTTCCCGCGCCTGTAACTTGGTGAGAGACGACAGCAGGCTGACGTGTTCGATGATGTAGTCCAGAATTTCAGCAATGGATTGCTCGGCACGCCACCCATTCAGTCGGGTGCGCAACAGGGGCTCGTCCATTCGTGTGACGGGCAGGCCGTTGATCGTGTCGATCACCTCGTGGCCCTGGTTCATCGCCTGCTTGATCAGCGGATAGCCACCGAGTGCGCCGACAATGAACATGCCGGGCACGTTGGATTCGAAGTTTTCCGACAGGATGGGCAGCGAGGCCGGGTGATTGTTGGGGAACTCGATGCCAAACCCTTCAATCAGTTTTCGTGGTGGCGTGGCACCCAATCGCGCGATGATGCGATCGCAGTGAATGGACTCTCTGCCGTTTCGACCATCTATCACCAACTCCAGCGGCTTGTTCGTCGTGTGATGGCGAAGTTCGACCGATGTGGTTTGGTACAGGATGGCCATCTTGCCGGCTTTCTCGGCTGCCAGGATGAGGTCACGGTTGCCGTCTTTGCAACTGTTGAACTCTTCCGAACGGTTCATCAGCAAGACGGTGTTTTGCTTGCACAAGGCCAGGGCGTTTTCAATGCCCGCGTCGCCGCTGCCAATGACCATGATGGTTTCGCCGCTGAACTCATCCGGATCCGATAGCGTGTATTGCACCCGCGGATGGTCATCACCCGAAACGCCCATCTTGCGGACATTGCCTTGCAGCCCAATGCCGAGCACGACATGGCGGGCGTGGTAGCGGGATCCGTCTTCGCAGGTCAGGGCGAAAACGCCCGAGCTGGCATCTCGTTGAATGCCCGAGACACGCTTCTTGTAGTGAACCATCAAGGCTTGCTGTGCAACCTCTTGTTCCCAGCGTCCCAGAATGTCCTCCCGTTTACCCGCCAAGAACGGCATGCCATCGCGAAGCGGCAAGATGCTGGGCTCGGCCATGACGTGCTTGCCCTTTTGGTACTTGAAGATGGTGTCGGACAAATGGTCTGTGGCTTCGAGCAGGACATACTTGTTGTTCAAGGCCTGTGCGCGCGAAGCCGCCGCCAGTCCGCCGGGGCCGGAGCCCACGATGACAATGTCGAAGTCGGCAGACTCGCGGGTATCGGTCGCTGAGGGGGTAGTCATGGTCACCGTGCCACTCCTGTCTGTAATGCCAGCTGATGACGCAACAAGCCCAGGCGCTGTTCAAAGACCTTGGCCTGGTATTTCTCATCATGGGCCAAACTCGATTTGAGCTCGGCCAGTGTCGTTCGAATGTCTGGGGTGAGCTTGAAGCTGCCATCCTGAATCAGACCGTTGCTGACACCGGCAATCGCCATGTAAGCCTGCTCGGCATTGGCATAGTCGGCATAGCCGTGGAGTCGGCTCTCATCGATCAGGGTGAGCAGGATTTTCATTCTTGCGCTTCGATCAAGCGTCACCTTCTCCAGCACGGGCAACATCTTGCCGGCGAAGGTGTGCAGCTGTTTCGCGGCGTTTTGCCAGGACAGGTTTTCGCCTGCTGCTCGTGAATAAAGTGCGTGATTCAGTTGGCTCAAGGCCTGATCCAATTCGCCATTGAACTGAGCGGCAAATGTGGCGACCAAGGTCTTGAGCATGACGAGATGGCCATGGTTCAGGCGAATGACGCCTGGCGGCGTCCCGGTTCGCGATGTCCAGCGCTGCTCGGCCATGGGTCGATGACAGGCGTGACAGTCAAACAGCACCAGTTCGGGAAACACGCCGTCGTAGTTGCGTTGGGGATCCATCAGGGCTTCGAGCTGCGTTTGCACGGCCAGCACTTGTCCAATGGCCCAGACTCGAACCGGATCGTTGGCGCCTTTGCGAGCGATGTAGTCCTCATCCACGCGGTAATGAGAAGGCCCCATGGCCGTGAAGGTGGTCAGTTCGAAGGACATCCGCGGGTGGCCAGCGCCCATGATGCGATGCGTGACGAAACGCGACGCATCGCCGAGGTGGCATGACAGGCACAGCCTGGCCTGATCCACGGGTTTGGACAGGGGGTACAGGCCGTGCGACATATTGCGCACGTGGGTGGCACCCTTTTCAACGTGACCTTCTATCCACGGGCCGGCTGGGCCATGGCACGCTTCACAAGTCACGCCCTCTTTGAACAAAAATCGGTTGCCGCGTTGAGCCGGGGCCGGGTAGTGTGCGTGGCAGTCCAGGCACAGTTTGGACTCGTGAGCCGGCTCCTTCAGGGCCAGATTCTTGGCGATGCGTTGCGAGGTGGCATTGAGCAGCACGTCGTAGGCCTGACTGTGCTTGTCAAGCCTTGACCACGTGGTGTACTCGTTGCGGAGCACGGTGGCGGCCTTCCAGGGCACGACCGAACCGTGGCATGTGCTGCTCGAACAATTGACGGTGCCCAGGCTCTGGCCAGCGGCCTGATGGGGCAACGGGTGCGTTTGGGCGTGTGCCACGGCGGTTGTCATCACCAAGCCCCACAGGATCCCTGTCAAAAATGTGCGCAGTTGCATAGTGGATTCAGAAGTGGATGGGTCGTTACTTCCTGGGCAGGATGAACGGAACAAAATCGGTGGCTTTGCCGACATCTTCAACAGTCCAAACGTTCTGGGTTGGCGTCAGATAGAGTTTGTCCATTTCGTTGCGATTGAAGGGCCGCGAGCCCAGGCGGCCAAAGATGGCGATTTGCCCGCCCGTCTCGTCGACTGCGCGGTCCCGATCCAAGCCTTTGGACAAGGCCATGGCGGGAGAGCGGGTCTTACGCCAGGCAATCAGTTGCGGCACGGGCTCGGGCGAGAAGCCATAAAACTTCGGCTGTGTTTCTGGCGAAGTCAGCTGAACGATTTTCAAACCATTGCGTCCATCCGCCAGATAGGCAAACAACGAGGCATTGGTCGACCCCACGATCACATCACGCGCGTCGTTGATGGCGCCATCGGCGTTGAACAGGCGGAACAGTTGTGGCTGGTGGGGTTTCTCGATGTCGATGATGGCGAGTCCGTCACGTCCTGCGGCGACGTAGGCGTAAGTCCGCGCCAGATAGACGCGCCGGGCATCGGAGAGGGGCACTGTCTGCGGCAGCACGACGGGGCGCTCGGTGCTCGAGATGTCCACCACCTCCAGACCTTTCGGGCTGGTGACAAAGAGATAGCGAAATTGCAACGCGCTGGCACGAGCACCGGCAATCGGAATCAGGGGGCCCAGGCGCGGTTTGAGTGGGTCCTCCAGGTTGACGATCTGGATGCCTTGGGGAGTGGCCACATAGGCGTAATACCCGCCCAGCACAATGTGGGAGGCACCGGACAGTGCACTCTGTGGATTCCAGGTCAGGGACCGGTTGAGGAAATTGTTTTGTGCGTTTCCGTCAGACAGCGTGTCGATGTTGACCACCACCAGTCCTTCGCTGGCGTCCACGATGAAGGCGTAGTGGTAGATGGGATGTGCTGCTTGCTCCAGGTTGGTCTTGCGCATCAGGTCGCCACTGTTGCGCTGCGGTGCCACGGGCTGGTTGGTCGCCAGGGCCATACAGGTTGCGTTGGTGGTTTTCACATGCGCTTGATGCCCCTGCGGCGAATAAGGCGCACGAATAATGCGTTGGCTCACCCCCTTGTTGCCAATGTTGGCGATGTCATACACGCGAAAGCCGCCCACGCCTTCAGCCACGTAGAGATACTCGCCGCGCATCTGCAGGCACTGGGCCTGTCCGTCAGTGGAAGCCGTGTGCGACTCGCGCAACTGATCGCCACCCGCACGGTGCTTTTGGAAAAAATCGGGGTAAGCGAAACGATGCAGGTAGCTACCCAGGACCGCTTGCGGCTCTTCCCACTCGGTCACGGCGACAGCCTCGACATGCTGTTCGCTGCCTAGCCACGCATAGTGACCGACAAAGTTCACAAAGTTGGTGCCCTGAAGCAGCAACTGCGCCATGATGGCGTTGTTGTCGTTCTGGGTGGATACGTGACAGTCTGAACAGGTTTTGGTTTCTGTTTTTCTGACCGTGTGCGCAAAGTGAGGCGCAAAGGCTTGTGACGAGAATCCGCTGGCCGCAATGGGGGGCTGCTGAACATAAATGCGTTCACGGTTGGAGTTGGTCGAGGACAAGAGCAGGCCGGAACTCGATCGCACAGGCGCGATCCGGTTGTTTTTGACGGGACCGTGACGGCCGAGCTGAAACATGTCGTCTCGAACCACTTGCACGTTGTAGGTGGCGTAGTTGCGAGTCTCGCCACCCTCGTAGTGCAAGCGTTCGGTTTTCCAGTTGGCCTCGATCGGCAAGTGGCAGCCGGCGCAACTGGTGGTCCAGGCGGTGTGGCAAGTGAAACACATCATGCGCTCGTTGTCGTGCGCCAACTCGGTGACACCCGGCCCCCACTTGCCCTGGCGACCTGCCTCGCCAGCCGCCATCAGTTTGGCTCGGGCGGCCTTCTCGTTGTACTCGGCGTGCTGGGGGTTCACCGAGTCTTTCACCAGGCTCAGTTGCCACTCCTTGTTCGGGTCCAGCGCAGAGCGCTGGAACAGCTTGCCGTTCTTCCACTCGAATCGACGACGCCCGTCCTGCGTTTTGAGTGAAGCCATGTCCAGTCCACCGGGACGGGCCGCTGGGCCGCTGGTACGCAGCGTGGGGTATTGGCGCGTGGTACCGTGGCAGTCGGCGCAATCAATTTCAATGGCGGCAGCCACCTCGCCGTAGATATGACCATTGCCATGGACATCCTGCGAAAAATGGCAATCGACGCAATGCATACCGACATCCAGGTGGATCGACGACATGTGCACGGCTTTCTGGAACTTGGCAGGATCGTTGTCATCGATGGCCTTGCCCAGCGGGTCGAGTAGCGTGCCTTTGCGATCACGCTTGAATACCGCGCGGAAGTTCCAGCCATGGCCGTGGTAGTCGGCGAACTGCGTGTCCTTCAAGCCAGGGTTGAGTTTGGAGACGTTTTGTAAAAACTTGGGGTCGGACCAATTGCCGCGAACCGCGGCTCCTTCGGGGTTGCGGTCGAGGATTTTGCGTTTCTCGTCATCGCTGGGGTAGCGCTGCTTGGGGGGCCACATGGCCGCGGCATCGGGTTCGTAGTCGTACTGGAGGTAGCCGTAGAACGAGTTCACGTAGATGTTGGGCTGGTGCATGTGACACACCATGCACTGGGACGAAGGGATGGCACGGGTGAACTCATGACGGATGGGATGTCCCGAGCGATCTTTGGGCAGGGTGGGGTCCTGACTGTGAGACGTGCCCATGTGACCGTATTTCGCATAGGGGCCCGAATGGCGAGGATCGCGGTCGTTGGCATAAATGACATGACACGCCGTGCAACCGGAAGAGCGGAAGTCCCCCGGATGATCGTTGGTGCCCAGCAGCCACAGGTGGGGGTCGTTCAGGCGGGTTTTGGTGATGTTGATGACCGGAACCGCAACGCGCTGACCCGTGCCTGGCCCGCGGTTGGACTGCTTGATGTCAGGACGACCCGGTTCATCCAGGCGTTGCAGCTGGCCACTCAGGTTGGGTTGACCAATTTCCGGAAAGGACGAACCGATGACACGACCGCCGCGTTCGAACACGCGAAACACATCCCCTGGCGGAATGGTTTCCCATGCCGGCAGCGGATAGAGCTTTCCCAGCACGCCCTTGAGCATGAACAGATCATCATCGGGGGCGATCGGGTTGGTGATGGCCGCGGCCAGTCCTTCGCGTGTGTAGGACTCGCCGAGCATGTAACGCTTGAAGGGGAGGATGCCATTGTTGTAAGCCGCCCCGCCCCACAACATGGTCGAGGTGGCCATCAGGCTGCGCTCCTGAGCCTGGATGATCGGCAAATGGCAGGCACCGCAGGATTCACGAGCGATGCGCAGATCCCCGGGGTTCATGAATCGGATGAAGGCGGGTGATTCCTGGTTCAGCTTGGCGTAGGAGCCCACGGGATTGGCCGAGGAAGGGTAATTCCATGCCTTTTTCTGCCGGGGCAGGATATGGGCCTTTTCTCGGGCCTGGATATAGCGGGCACTGTCTGGTTGTTGCACATCCGCTTTGGACAGTGTGACGCTGGCGTTGCCGCCGTGACAATCGGTGCACCCCAGAATCACCGCCGGGTTGGCGTGCATGGTGTGTTGATCGGTCGAGGTGTGGCATGACACACATCCGGAAGACTTGCGATGAGCGTCCTCACGCGTCTGTGATGCCGGGGCAGGGGGTGCCGACCTCTCGACATCGCCGGCCAGACTGGTCGCGTCGGGGGCAGCGAACAAGGGCGCCTCCATCAAGAGACTGGCCGCGCCAATGATCACCAGGGAGGGCAGCACCAGGTGTGAGCTGAACCAGCGTTTGACGGATAACTTCATGCCGAATCTCATCGTCTCGATCAATAAGCCAACAAGGCATTGAATGCCAGCGAGTGCAGGCGATCCTGAGTTGCGCCATACAGCTGAAACAAGCCAGCACCGAACTTCAAGACCGCCAGGGATCCTGTCAGGATCACTTGCTGGTTGTAATAGGGCCGGTACTGGAATCCCACGGAGTAATCCATGCCAATGTCCCGGCTGCGTATGTTTTCATTGCGCAAGGCGCTCAGCATGCTGGTCTGGTTGAAGCGCAGATGCGAGACGTTGGCCAGCAGTCGTAATTCCGGCATGACGTCGATATCCACGCCAGTGCCCAGCAGGCTCAAGCCCGGGTTTTGAAAATTCGATTGCCCTTCATCCTTGGACGACCTGAGTGAAGGAATCAGCCCATTGCGCCCTGAAAGGGATACGCCACCGCCCCCGATCAGGGGCAATCCCTGGCGCATGAAATAGCTTGAATCGGCACCGGCGAACTGTGGATTCTCCTGAATGGCATCAAAGCCTGTGGCCCGGTTGTCATAAGGATCCTTGTCGCCAGAGGTCAGCATCCAGTGCACACGGGCACGCGCCCAGCTGAAGTCACGGGATACTTCTGTCGCATGGAACCAGGCGTTGATGGTTTGGGGCTTTTGTGCCAGGGGGCTTCGTGAGTCGCGGCCCACCGCCCAATAGGTGGACGTGCTCAGGTTCAGGCGCCAGCGATCGGACAACCATCCCAGGTGGCCGTCGCCGCTGTAGCCCAAATAGGTCACGTGGTAGTCATGACCGCGCAGGTCGCCCAAGTAGGCAGGCCGGACCAAAAAGCCGTTGTTGTCGTAGTGAGGGGTGTTTTCCCCGTTGCGGTTATGGAGGGCCGTCCACTGAGACGTGAACCCGGGAATGGGGAAGTCTTGTCGGTACAGGTTGGCGACCCACACGTCATCATTGCGCAGCGATCTTGAAAGATCGTTGAGTCCGCTGTTCGTGTCCTTTTGAACCCGTTTGAACACGCCCAGGTTGTATTGGTACTGGTTGTTGTCACGATTGCCAAACAGCCGAATGCCGACCGGCAAATCGTTGAAGATGAAGCCCCGGAAATCAGAAATGAAGGGTTGCACGCCAACCCGCAGGCTGTCGAAGTCGAATCGGCTCGAGACATTGCGCAAGTGGTAGTCGGCATACAACTCCTGTGTGCCGACAAAGTGATCGGTTCGACCAGAGCCGGTGGACGGGTCGATGTTGAGGGCGCCGGCTTCCTGAACACGGACCCGGTTGTATTGCAGTGCCTGCGAGATGCGGAACTCCCAATCGGGTGGCTTGAAAGTGGTGTTGCCTTTGGTGAGGCTCATGCTCAGCAAGAGCGTGTTGGCTTGTACGCTTTGTCTGCGTCCGCCAAAAATATCCTGCGCGCCCGGCCGGATGGAAATGCCGCCAGCCACCGGTGTGGGCACGCTGCGGTGTTCGAACAGGTTGTCTGAGACGACGCCAATATTGACGAACAAGTCGTCGATGGGTGCATTCGGCCAGGGGATGTCACCCTTGTAGACGTTCTGGTTGTAAGGGTCGTACCACGGAAATGTAAACCCCAGTGCCTGCATCAAGCGCCAGCGGTCTGGCAGCGGAATCGACTCACGCGGCAGATGAACTGCTGGGCCGCTAATTTGACGCGGGTCCGCAGGGGGAAGGGTGACCAGGCGCCGCACCGAGACAGGACGAGACAAGTCGGTGGCCGGCGCTGGAACGCCGGTGAGGTCTTCGGCCAACAGTGCGGGGCCTGGTCCCATGAGCGATTGCAGAGCCCACTGTCCTGCCTCTGCCGACCATGTCTGACGGATCCACCCCTTGCGCTCGGCCGAGGCGTCCATGGCGACCCCATACCAGTCGGACTGCACGTCCACCACCGTCAGCATGTCGGCCCGTAACACGTGACCCACCACGGCGGCTTGCTCGTTGGGCAGGGCGTACAAAGTCAATCGAGGTGCAGCCACTTGAACCAGATGCTGTGAGGTGGCGCTCGACAGAGCCAGCGCTGGCGCCTGACTATCTGCAGCGCTTGGCGCGGCGTGAATCAAGCACACGCACCAACAGGCGGCCAAGCGGATGGTCCACTTAAAACCCATCGCAAACCCCCTGGTCAGAGTTTTGCAGGTAGGGTGAGAAGGGGCATTGCACGTACCGCAAGTGGGTGCCCGGCGCGGTTCGAACCTGATCGGCTCGCTGGCTGACGGGAGCCTGGTTGAGCGTTGAGCCGATGTCAGCGGACAAACGCTGGAGACTCAAAAAGGCAATCATGTCGTCTTGATCGACCCCGTCCCCCGAGACACCTACCGCACCCACCAGTTGACTGCCACGATAAATGGGCACGCTGCCGGGAAAAATTTGAATGCCGTTGTCCATGCCCAGGGATGCCGAGGTGCACGAGTTGGCAGCAGGCAGTGCGTTGATGTTGGCCAGGACATTGGCCTTGACCAAGTCGAGTTGCAGGCCCACGTTGAATGGGCTCCACTCGTTGAGGGGTGTTGACAAAGGCCCTCGGGCTTGTGTCTGGATCCCGTCGGGAAAGAAGGGGCGATGCAGGTTGCCAATCGCTCGTCCCGTGAAGGCGCGTCCATTGAAGACCTGATCGGCAACATAGGAGGTGAAAAACACGCCGGCGTGACGCTGATCGGTTGACGACTGGAGGTAGGGCGAGCCCAAACCCGCGGCGATCAGTGCGGTGGCCGTGCCTGTTCGTGAAAATGCAGCGGCGGTGCGGGCCTTTTGCAAGGACACATCGACACCGAAAACCGGTGCATCCAGTGTCCGCACCAAGCCCAGCAGCACGCCTTGTGTGTCCACCACGCTCAGCGTGACCTGGGCTGCCGAGCCGACCGGACGGCGGATTTGTGCGCGTGCCGCGTTGGCAACATCCAGGCCATGACCCAGAAGTCGTGAAACCTCCAAAGCGGTCAACCCGTTGAGGCTAGAGGAGGCGGTGGCGGGAAATCGGTTGGCGGCGCCTGCGCTCACGCCCAATACGGCAGACTTGCTGGCCCAAGCACCACCGTCCGGCATGAAGCCCGAGGCTGCTTCGCCGAAGGCCGTTCCTGCCACAATCGCAGCACTGGCTCGATAGCCGGCGACTGCCTGCAGTTCACCGCTGGCTGTGCCTGCGGGCAGTGTGGTCTGTGTGGAGCTCAACAAGGCCCCATCGGAATCTGAATACCGCAGAGAGACCCCGCCCGCGGATATCTTGTCCGCACGGATACAGTCTGACGGGGCGTAAATCGAGGCGGCTGATTGCGCAATGCGTTCGTTGGCATCGGCGTCGAGGTTGATGACGTCGCGGTCAATGCCGTAAAGAGGCTTGGACCGTGTCGCCACTCCAATGCCTCCCACGACTTTGCCACCTTTGTAAAGCGGGAAGCCACCGGCATCAGCCGCCAGTCCGAGCGGAGAGCGCCGCGGCCCTATGCCCGTGGTATCACCCTTTTGAACCAGATCGCCGCAGGGGAGTTGGCTGAATTGCACGCCATACAGCGGGCCTGATCCCGTGTTTTGTATGCCCGGAGGGAAATGTTCCTGAATGATGAAATTGGCCGTGCGGGTTGAAAAGGCGTTGCCACTCGAGGACAGGTAGGCGCCGGTGATCGCCTTGGTGACGGCCACCAGCGCAGAGGGGACGACTTGGTTTTCCAGGCCGAGCATAGTTGTGCCCAGCAGGCCCGATCGCACGGTCACATTGAACTCGGCATTGCCTCCACCGCTGTCGGCCATGCGATACACACCCAACACATTGCCCACCCGGTCAACCACGGCGATGGTGGCGGACTCCCCGAGTTGGCTGGACACGTCCACAGCGCGCGCCAGCAAGGCCTCAACATCGGCGGTGGTCAGCGACTGGGGCTGACTGGAAATGGTCGGGGCACAGCTGGCCGCCAGATCGGCGCCACTGCCTCCTCCCGAGCAAGCACCGAGGACAAAAAGGCAGAGCGCGCAAATCCAGCCAGGATTCATGGCTTGACCTGGATCAGAGGCGCTTTCGCGGCTGTGTGAAAGCGGTGACACGTGCCGCAATCAGACGAGGCGCGCTGGGCCGCCGGTGATGTGGGCGCATGACAGTCGCGGCAAATCGCAATGCCGGGCATCAGCACGTCGGACGCTTTGGAGGATTTATCAGCGGCATGACAGGTCTTGCACTCTGTCAGCTGATGGGTGCGGTGGTCGAATCGGGATTGCGGCATCCAGGCGTGTGCAGGTGCCACGCTTGGGATCGTCCATTGCGGCATATCTTGCCCGGTGGTGCCTGCGCGGCCCGGTCCCGCCACGCGGCGAGGTTCGTGACACACGACGCAGGTGGTTTTTTCAAACACGGCGGTTGCGGCCGCGCTGGCGGTCAGCAAATCATTGGAGTTCAAGTGAACATATGAGCGAATCGCAGACTCGGCCTTGCCTGGCCGCGTCAGCGCCAGGGGCGACCTGTCTTGATCTTGCACGGGTATGGGGGGGCGGGATTTCATGAACCCATAAAACTCGCGCAGCGTGGAGAGCACCTGATCGACAGACCCATGGGGTATTTCGCGATTGGCCACAGCGGGGTCAAACCGCATTTCATGGCACGAGCGGCAATGCTGCTGAAAGCGCACGGGCTCGAAGGTGGACTGGTCCTTGGAGCTGCGATGACAGTCCTGGCACGTGACCTTCACCTTGCCGTCGGGACTGTCGACCCCCTGGGTGTCGAGGTGCACATCGTGCGGAAACTTCAGCCCGCCGTCACTGCGCAAGGGGGTGGCGCCTTGCATCCGCGTGCGGATCAGTTCTTGGGGCTTGTCGGGGTGGGTGATCTGGACTCGGAATTCGGGGTGGTCTTTCACAAAATCCCGAACATTTTCTGTCTTGGTCTGTGCGGCGCTGGCGCGGATGTCCTGATGGCATGTCGCGCA
>CANFMY010000078.1 GCA_947448375.1 Comamonadaceae bacterium
CAGCACGTCATCAAAACAGGCTTGCATGATCTCATCGGGATCTTCTGCGCCGAAGTCTTCCCCCAGCGCCGGACCCGCCCAGGTGGAGGCGCCTGTCTTGGCCAGAACCGCCGATTGAAACGCCGTGAAATCACTCAGCCCCATGAAACGTGTGCCGCCGTCGATGGCCTTGGCAATGCGCTTGTAGTTGAGCGCAGGGAGGATGCGCGTCAACCCGTAGCCGCCGCGTGAGATAAGAGCCACATCAGCCTGGCTGGCACAGGCGCGTTCGATGGCTTGCACCCGTTCGGCATCCGTGCCGGCAAAGCGTTGGTGGCTGCGCAGTGCACCTTCATCGACAACGACGTCATGTCCCAGGGTGCGCAAACGTTGAAGTCCGCGTTTGAAGGCGGCTCGGTCGCGCACGGCACCTGAGGGGGAATAGAGATAAATGGAACTCATGGAACTGAATCGCTTCTAGCGGGCTAACTGAACTGTTGATGTGGATTGGGCGTTCAAGGACGTGGGGGAATGAGCATCACACGCGGGTTCAAGACCACTGCGCCAACGCCCAACGCGCAATCTCCTCGCCATGTTCCTGGACAAAATGCCCGGCCTGGGGCAACAGGAGAGGCTCCGGCAGGTGGCGGATGTGGCGTCCCAACTCGCTCATGACCGGTTCACCCAACACCGGGTCTTGTTGACCAATGGCCATCAAGCTTTTCCCCGTCCAGGTGGATTCCCAGAACGCCTTCGCTTCGCGACTCCAGGACACGCCTTCATCACCGGGATGTTCGGGCACCATGGGTGGAAATGCCCGCAATGCCGCACGATGGCCGGCATCCGGAAACGGCGCGTCATAGGCGGCGCATTCTGCGGGTGTCATGTGCGGGTTGCCTCGGGCGAAGAGACGGCTGACTTCAAACTGGGGCTTGTTGGCGCACATCTCACGCCACGCCTTGAAGCCATCCGACAGCGGCGCATCAGCCGTGGCCAGGTAGGTGTTCATCACCAGCAGATGGCCATAGCGCTGAGGCGCTGCCATCGGAATCGTCAAGCCCAAAATGCCGCCCCAGTCCTGCACCACCAAGGCCACACGCTGCAAATCCAGTCGTTCCACCAACTCCAGCAACACTTGCCGGTGCTGATCAAAGCGATGAAATTCCACCCGCTTGGGTTTGTCGCTCTTGCCGAAACCTATCAGGTCGGGCGCCACCACGCGATGCCCCGCTTGTAACCAGACCGGAATCATCTTGCGGTACAGATAGCTCCAGGCCGGATTGCCGTGCAGACACAGCCAGGTGATCGGGGCATCGTGTGGACCTTCATCGAGATAGTGCAGACGCAACCCATTCAGGCTGGGCAAGTCTTTCAGATAGTGCGCTTGCCATGGATAGTCAGGCAGACCGTTAAAGCGATCGTCTGGCGTGCGAAGTGCGTCTTCTTTGAGCGGCATGCGACTCCTTCCCTGCGCCTGTCGACGCTCTGTGAAAAACGATTGCAACAATTGGCCACACGCATCGTGCAACACCCCTGCCGTGACCTGCGTCTGGTGGTTGAGCTCGGGCTGATCAAACAAGTTGAGCACAGACCCGGCCGCACCGGTTTTCGGGTCTGCAGCGCCAAACACCACCCGAGCCACTCGAGCATGCAGCATCGCCCCCGAGCACATGGCGCAAGGTTCCAGGGTGACATACAGGGTGCAGCCATCCAGACGGTAGTTCCCGAGCTTGCGCGCTGCCTCACGCAGCGCCACGATCTCGGCATGCGCTGTGGGGTCGTGGCTGGCGATGGGGGCATTGCGACCGGTGGCGATCAAGTGGCCGTCCTTCACCACCACCGCACCGACCGGGACTTCGCCCTCGCGCGCGGCCTCATGGGCTTGGTCGAGTGCCAGTCGCATCCAATGCGGGTCGTCGTGGCTCACACCAGTCCCAGCCGTTTCATCCAACTCGCCAGCAATTGTTCATGGTCGTTGCCGGCTGCATAGGCGGCGTGCATGGCCGCATGCGCCTCCGGGCGATGCTGATTGAGTTTGACCGAACACTGCAGACCCACCACGCGCAGTTCGAACGCCGTGATGCCTTGCAGCATCTTGTCGGTGTAGTCTTCTGGCAGTCCGCGCCACTGCGAGGCATAGGGCGGCTCATGGTCTGCAATCAGTTGCTTGAGCAAGGCGTCTTTGGCCTCGTGGCCGCTGAGCAGGCGGGCTTGGACGCGCGCTTGCACGGCCAGGTAGCACCAGGTGGGCACACGCATGGTGTCCGGGTACACCTGCGGCGACATGTAGGCTTGCGGCCCCATGAAACTCGCCAGGGCCATGGGACGTTGCTGCAAATAGCCCCACAAGGGGTTGCCGCGCGCACAGTGACCCAGCAACTGGGTGGCTTGCCCGCCCTCCTCCATCAATTTGAGCGGCAAGTGGGTGACAAACGGAAACCCCGAGTCATCCGTGGTCACCAGGCTCGCGAACGGGTGTTCGCGCATGATGGTGCCCGCATGCTCGGGGTGGTTGAATTGCTTGGGCAGATACATGGTGTGAATGTATCAAACCCGCAGGGTCAACGCAGGTCAGGCGCGCCAGCGGGCCGGCAGGATTCGCAAGGCGTTGTCTCGGTCAATCGCACGCAAGTCGCTGGCGCTGAACAAAGGTGCCAACCCCGTGACGTGTTCGATGCCGGTGCGGTACGGATAGTCGGTGCCGAACACGATCTGCGAGACATTCACCAGCTTGGTGAGCGAGGCCATGGCGATGGGGTTGGAGGCCTGGGCTGTGTCGTAGTAGAAGCGTTGCAACTGAGCCATCACGGTGTCGTAGTTGAAGCCACGATCCTTGATGTGCGGGAAACGCACCGCCTGGATGTTGAATCGCTCGGTCAGTGCCGTGACGGTGCCGCCCGCATGCGAGAAGATGAAGTTGATGTTGGGGCAGCGCGCTCCGGTGCCCGAGTAGATCAGGCTGGAAATGGTGCGGGTGGTGTCGGTGCCGTATTCGATGATGACCGACGGCACGCCCGTGTTGAGGTTGCGGCAGCACGCCGGTTCGTTGGGGTGCGTGTAGGCCGTGGCCTTGCGGCGGTTGAGTTCATTCATCACCGGCTCGAAGGCCTTGTCGCCCAGATACTTGTCGCCGTAGCTGGTCATGAAAGCCACGCCATCGGCCTTCAGCACGTCAAAGGCGTATTCAATTTCACGCAGGGTCTCGTCCACATGCGGCATGGGCAGCAAGGCAAAGAGGCCAAAACGACCCGGGTGCTGGTCCGCGAGCTTGCGGGCGTATTCATTGGAGGCACGCGCCACGGCCGCAGCTTCCGCCGCGGGCAGGAAACCGACGGCAGGCAGCGTGGGCGACGTCATCGAGGTGGCAATGCCCGCCTTGTTCATGTCGTCCAGCGACTGCTCCACCGTCCATTGGGTGACGGGCGGTGTGTCGAGCCGGGACTTTTTCAGGGCACTGACCCAGGCCGGCGGCGAGATGTGGTGGTGGACATCAATGCGATGCGGTTTGGCGGGTTCGCCCATGGAGGCGCATCCGGTGCCCGCCAAGGCGCCCATGGCCCCCAGTCCCCCCAGGGATTGCAGAAATCCGCGGCGTGAGGGGCCACGGTGGCAGGCACAGTTGCTGACGTAGTGGTGTGGATGGGTCATGAAAGCCTCCAGTCAAGTGATGGTGGACATTCAAACCGCAGTTGAGCCCTCAGGAGACTGTGGCAAACCCTGAGACGTTGTCGTGTAGTGGACTGCAAGCTGAGTCGAGAACTGAAGCAAGCGCGAACCTGCCTGGCGAAATTCCAGAAAAGCGCTTATTCCCACTCAATCGTTGCCGGCGGCTTCGAGCTCACGTCATAAGTCACGCGGTTGATGCCTCGCACCTCATTGATGATGCGCGAGGACACCTTCTTGAGCAGTGCATAGGGCAACTCTGCCCAATCCGCCGTCATGAAGTCGCTGGTCTGCACGGCGCGCAAGGCCACCACGTAGTCGTAGGTGCGGCCATCGCCCATCACGCCCACGCTCTTGACCGGCAGAAACACGGTGAAGGCCTGGCTGGTCAGGTCGTACCAGGACTTGCCGGTCGCGTCGTCGCGGAAATGGCGCAGTTCCTCGATGAAGATGTGGTCGGCGCGGCGCAACAAGTCGGCGTACTCTTTCTTCACTTCACCCAAAATGCGCACGCCCAGGCCAGGACCGGGGAACGGGTGGCGGTACACCATCTCGGGCGGGAGTCCCAACGCCACGCCGAGTTCGCGCACTTCGTCCTTGAAAAGGTCGCGCAAGGGTTCGAGCAGCTTCAGCCCCAGTTGCTCGGGCAGTCCGCCCACGTTGTGGTGGCTCTTGATGGTGACGGCCTTCTTGCTCTTGGCGCCGCCGCTTTCGATCACGTCCGGGTAAATGGTGCCCTGGGCCAGGAAGGTGGCGCCTTTGTGGCCCCCTGCTCCCGCCTTGAGCTTGGCCGCTTCGGCCTTGAAAACGTCCACAAACAGGCCGCCAATGATCTTGCGCTTGGCCTCGGGCTCCGAGACTCCGGCCAGCTTGCCCAGGAACATGTCGCTCGCGTCGACACGGATGACCTTGGCGTGCAGCTTGCCCGCAAACATGTCCATCACCATGTCGCCTTCATTCAGACGCAACAGGCCATGATCGACAAACACGCAGGTGAGCTGGTCGCCGATGGCGCGGTGGATCAAGGCAGCTGCCACGGAGGAATCGACGCCACCCGACAAACCGAGGATGACCTCTTCGTCGCCCACCTGCTGGCGAATCGCGGCCACCGCCTCGGCAATGTGGTCGCGCATGATCCAGTCCGGACGCGTTTGGCAAATGTGCAGCACAAAGCGCTCGAGCATGGCCTTGCCCTGCACGGTGTGGGTGACTTCCGGGTGAAACTGCACCGCATAAAAGTGACGTGTTTCATCCGCCATGCCGGCGATGGGGCAACTGGGGGTGCTGGCCATGAGCTTGAAGCCGGCTGGCATTTCGGTGACCTTGTCGCCGTGGCTCATCCAGACTTTGAGCATGCCGTGTCCCTCGGCCGTGGTGAAGTCAGCCAGGTCCTTGAGCAACGAGGTGTGCCCGTGGGCGCGCACCTCGGCATAGCCGAATTCGCGCTGATGCCCGCTTTCCACCTTGCCACCCAGCTGCTGGGCCATGGTTTGCATGCCGTAGCAAATGCCCAGAACGGGTACACCCAGCTGAAACACGGCCTCGGGAGCATGATCGGTGGACTCTTCATAGACGCTAGCATGGCTGCCCGAGAGGATCACGCCCTTGAGCTGCCCATCGGCAGCAAACTCGCGCACCCACTCATCCGTCACATCGCAGGGATGAACCTCGCAGTACACGTGGGCTTCGCGCACGCGTCGTGCGATCAGCTGGGTGACCTGGGAGCCGAAATCGAGAATGAGGATTTTCTGGTGCTGCATAAATGAAAAAGGGGCCAGATGTGCCCTGGCCCCTATTGTCGCAAAAACTCGACCCTTTATTCCGCCCGGTAATTGGGGGCTTCCTTGGTGATCTGAACGTCGTGGACGTGGCTTTCGCGGATGCCGGCTGCCGTGATCTCCACGAATTCGGCCTTGGACTTCATGTCGTCGATGGTGCCGCAGCCGCAATACCCCATGCTGGCACGCACGCCACCGGCCATCTGGTAGACGATGGACACCATGGAGCCTTTATAGGGCACCCGGCCTTCGATGCCTTCGGGCACCAGCTTGTCAGCGTTGGGGTTGCCCGTGCTGGACTCCTGGA
The DNA here is from genome assembly GCA_947448375.1 of Comamonadaceae bacterium. Lineage (GTDB taxonomy): Bacteria > Pseudomonadota > Gammaproteobacteria > Burkholderiales > Burkholderiaceae_C > Limnohabitans. The sequence continues at coordinate 5,728 of CANFMY010000078.1, forward strand.
AGTAACGGTCAGCACTGCCCTGCTGCATGGCGCCGATACTGCCCATGCCCCGGTAGCTCTTGTAGCTGCGGCCCTGGTAGAGGATGACCTCGCCCGGGGCTTCCTCGGTGCCGGCAAATACTCCGCCCATCATCACCGACGAGGCACCGGCGGCGATGGCTTTGGCAATGTCGCCGCTGTAGCGGATACCGCCATCGGCAATCAGCGGAATGCCACTGCCACGCAAGGCGGTGGCCACGTTGTCGATCGCCATGATCTGGGGCACCCCCACCCCCGCCACGATGCGGGTGGTGCAGATCGAGCCGGGCCCGATGCCCACCTTGACCGCGTCGGCCCCGGCTTCAGCCAGCGCCAGGGCGGCTGCGCCGGTGGCGATATTGCCGCCCACCACGTCCACCTGCGGATAGTTCTGCTTGACCCAGCGCACGCGCTCGATCACGCCTGAGCTGTGCCCGTGAGCGGTGTCGACCACGATGGCGTCCACCCCGGCGGCCACCAACGCGGCCACACGCTCTTCCGTGCCCTCGCCCACGCCCACGGCGGCTGCCACGCGCAGTCGGCCAGCCTCGTCACGGGCAGCATTGGGGAAACTGGTCTGTTTGGTGATGTCCTTGACGGTAATCAGGCCCTTCAGGACGAAATCGTCGCTCACCACCAGCAAGCGCTCGAGCTTGAACTTGTTCAAAAGCGCCTTGGCCTGTTCGGGGGTGGTCCCTTCGGGCACTGTGATCAGGCGATCTTGCGGCGTCATGATGTCGCTCACCGGCACGTCGTAGCGGGTTTCGAAGCGCAGATCACGGCCGGTGACGATGCCCACCACCTTGCCGCCGTCGCAGACGGGGAAGCCGGACACGCCGAGTTGCTCGGACAAGGCCATGACGGCGCGCACCGTGTGCTGCGGGGTGATGACCACCGGGTCACGCAGCACACCGCTCTCGTAGCGTTTGACGCGGGCCACCTCGGCAGCTTGCTGCTGGGCGGTGAGGTTTTTGTGAATGACCCCGATGCCGCCTTCCTGGGCAATGGCAATGGCCAGGCGCGACTCGGTCACGGTGTCCATGGCGGCAGACACCAGCGGCAGGTTGAGGGTGATGCGACGAGAGAAGCGGGTCGCAAGAGACGTGTCCTTGGGCAGGACATTTGAGTAGGCGGGCACCAGCAACACATCGTCGAAGGTGAGCGCTTTACCGAGCAGGCGCATGTGAGGGCTCCAAAAAAAGAATTGTACGCAACCCGCCTGGACCACTTGTATACCGTTTCATGTACACGTGACGACCCTGACAAAGCGGACAGGATGGACTGCCGATCGCCTGAGCGTCAAGGGAACTGCGTTGGTTCGGCGTCAATGGCCGGGTCAGGTGCCGCGCTCAGTAACCCGCTTTGGCGCCGGCCCGGCGACGTGCAAAGAGGCCGGTGTTGCGCGCCCCTTGTTGCTGAAAACGCTCCCGCCTGGCCAGTTTCGGGTCCACCCGCAGGGGCCGCAACCACTCCAGCCGGTCGCCGTCGCGCAATGATTGGCCAGGCTTCGCCTTGCGTCCCCAGATGGCCGGTGTCAAGGTTTCAGCATCTTGCGGCACGTCATGAGGCGCCTGAGATTGCAAGAGCGTCAGCATGTGCTCCAACCCCTGCTGCGCCGTGGCGTGGTCAGGTAATTCAACCACCCACTCGTGGACGCGACGCGCCTCGGGGCTGTACACCAGACTCAGCCTCATGAGGGATAGACCTGGTCCGCACGTTTGACGAAGGAATCCACGAGCGTGGAGGCAATGCGGTCAAACAAGGGGCCGACCAGTGAGCCAAACACACTCTCGAAGGCATAGTTGAGCTTGAGTTCGATCTTGCAGGCCGCACCGTCCCCGATGGGGTGAAAGTCCCACACACCGTCCAGGTGCTTGAACGGACCGTTGATCAGTTCCACGCGGACCTGCCGTCCTGGCACATGGGTGTTGCGGGTGGTGAAGCTTTTTTTGAAACCGCTGAGTGACATGCCGATTTCGGCCACCATCCCGTCGGCGGTGTGCTCCAGCACGCGGCCCTGGTAGCACCAGGGCAGAAACTCGGCGTACCGGGCCACGTCGGTGACCAGCGTGAACATTTGTTCGGCGCTGTGCCAAAGCAACACGGACTTGTGGACGGTTTTCATAGACAATGACAGGTTCGCCAGGGCGTGTGCTTCTGGGGGGTGGGGGAAATACCCGCACCAGCCTGGATTGTATGCAACCCGTGGGCCCCACCTGACGCTTCATGACCACCAAACCCGCCACCCCGTCGCGCATTGCCGAGAACAAAAAAGCCGCCTTCAATTATTTCTTTGAAGAGCGGTTCGAGGCCGGCATGGTGCTCGAGGGCTGGGAAGTCAAGGCCATCCGTGAAGGCAAGGTGCAGCTCACCGATGGCTACGTCGTCATCAAAAACGGCGAGCTCTACCTCATTGGCTGCCTGATCAATCCGCTGCGGACTGCCTCCACCCATGTGCGTGCCGATTCGGCCCGTACCCGCAAGCTGTTGATGAAAAAGGATGAAATCAAGCGGCTCATCGGGAAGGTGGAACAAAAAGGCTACACCCTGGTGCCGATCAACCTGCATTGGCATAACGGTCGAGTCAAGTGCGACATTGCGTTGGCCCGCGGCAAGGCCGAACACGACAAGCGTGACACCATCAAGGACCGGGAAGGCAAGCGCGAGGTCGAGCGCGTGATGAAGTCACGCCATCGCTGACCACGACTCGTCAGTCCAGATGCCGCAGGGGGTGTGCCGCCGCCGGCCAGGGGCTCTCGAAGAAAGGCGACACCATGTCGACCGTGACGGCTTCGATTGAGGGCGGGTTCCACTGAGGCTGGTGATCCTTGTCCACCGCCAGGGCGCGAATGCCCTCCACGGTTTCACTGCTGGCGCCGCTGCGCTCCAGGTGCCGTGTGTGAAAGCAATGGCGCACCAGGTCACGCTCCATCCGCAAATCATGGGCCAGGTCGAGGGTGCGACCGCGGCGCAGTTGCTCCAGCACCACGTGCAGCATCAGAGGAGACCGGTGTCGCAGGTCATGCAGGGTTTTGAGCGCCCACTCGGTGCCTGATGCCTCCAGCGCAGCCACGATGGCAGATACATTCGGCGCGCCAAAGGCGACATCCAGACCGACATCGCGCCAGCTGGGCCGTGTCGTCTGTGCCTGCTGTGTCGAAGCCTGGGTAAGCGAACGCAGCGCTGCAACCCGCGCGGTGACATCACCGCCAGAGACGTCTGTCAGTGACGCCCAGATGGCTGACAGTTGGTCGGAAGACAGCATGACATCGGCCAGGCCGACATGGACCGCATCCGCACCGTGGATCACATGCCCCGTCAACGCCAGGAATTCCCCCACATGCCCGGGACAGCGGCTGAGGAAATAGCCTCCTCCCACATCGGGAAAGAGGCCGATGTTGGTCTCGGGCATGGCCATCTTGGTCCGCTCGGTCACGATGCGCAGACTGGCACCCTGAGAAATGCCCATGCCACCCCCCATCACGATGCCGTCCATGAAGGCCAGATAGGGCTTGGGGTAGTGGTGAATGAGGTGGTTGAGGGCGTATTCCTCGGTGAAAAAATCTTCCAGCGCCGGGTCACCCGACAACGCTGCCTGGTGGAAAAACCGGATATCTCCACCGGCGCAAAACGCACCAAAGGCGCCTTCCTTGTTGCTGCCCCGAATGGCCACGGCCTGCACCGCCTGGTCATCCCGCCATTGCAACAGCAAGGTCGTCAGATCCCGCACCATGCTCAACGACAAGGCGTTGAGGGCTCGAGGTCGATTCAGCGTGATCAGACCTACACCGTGTTGAACGTCAGACAGAATGTCACTCATGAGTGGTTGACCTCTTGGTTGCGTTGTCGTTGTTTCCAGCCCAGCCACTCATTGGCAGCCAGGGCCATCAGGACCAGCAATCCGCCTTGCAGCACCTGGGGCTTGGGGACTTCGTCAGCCCCCCACCAGGCCAGGGCAATGCCAAAAATCACCTCGAGCAAGGCCAGCAGCGACACTTCGGGGGCTTGCAGCACGCGTGCACACATGACAGCCAGCACGCAAGGAATGGCCAACTGCACCAAGCCCAACATGGCCAGCAGTTGCAAGTCATGCGGCGAGGCGGACAAGGGCCAGGCCAAAGGAAAGGTGTACAACGCTGACAGCAAAGCGCCCACCAACACGGCGGGCACCAGATCGATCTGCAGTCCTCGCTGGCTGGCATGCTGCACGATGGTCCAATGGGTGGCCGCTGCCACCGGCACGGCCAGCGCCACCACCGATCCCAGCCAGCCTTCGCCGCCGAGTTGATCCGCAAACATCCAGGCGATGCCTGCACCGGCCAACGCAATCGCGCCCCAGGTTCTGAGGGCGATCGGATGTTTCAACGTCCACCGAGCAACCAGGGCCGTCAACAAGGGCCCAATCGACAAGGTGATGAGCACGTTGGCCACCGTGGTGAGGGTGAGCGCCATCATGAAGGCCGTGAACATCACCGACCAGCACAGGCCCGATAACCACAACAAGCGCCCTGCCCTGAACATCTGGGCAAAGACCTGACGACCCTGCAGCAGGGGCAGCAACACCAGCAACGACAGCACGGTGAACACACTGCGCCAGAACGTGATCTCAAAGCCGTGGGCCGCGTCGAGTTGACGCGTTACCACGCCCGCCATCGACCACATGGCTGCATTGGCAACCATGAGCGCGACAGCTTGCGTGTGAGTCAACGTCATGGCAACGATGCGTCTGTTCGCATGGATGATCAGCGTGCGAGTGCTGGGGTGGGATCAGGCCTCGCGGCTGGCGCGCTTGCGGTCGTGTTCCTTGAGGTGACGCTTGCGCAAACGCACACTTTTGGGAGTAATTTCCACCAGCTCGTCGTCCTCGATGAATTCAACCCCGTATTCCAGGGTGAGTTCGATCGGCGGGGTGATCTTGATGGCATCTTCCTTGCCGCTCACGCGGAAGTTGGTCAGCTGCTTGGTGCGCGTGGCGTTGACCACCAGATCGTTGTCGCGGCTGTGGATGCCGACGATCATGCCTTCATACACCGGGTCGCCTGCTTTCACGAACATGCGGCCACGGTCGTCGAGCTTGCCCAGTGCGTAGGTGAAAATTTCACCGTCGTCCATGGAAATCAGCACCCCGTTCTTGCGACCACCAATCTCGCCGCGGTGCGGCTCGTAGCTGTCAAAGATGTTGGAGATCAGGCCCGATCCGCGGGTGAGGTTCAGGAATTCGTTGGAGAAGCCAATGAGGCCACGCGCGGGGATTCGGTATTCCAGTCGCACGCGTCCACGGCCATCGGGCTCCATGTTCACCAGGTCACCCTTGCGTTCACCCAGGGCTTGCATGACGCCGCCTTGGTGGCCTTCCTCGATGTCGCAGGTCACGAGTTCGATCGGCTCGCAGCGCTCGCCGTTGATGTCCTTGAACACCACGCGCGGCTTGGACACAGCCAGTTCGTAGCCTTCACGGCGCATGTTCTCCAGCAGAATGGTCAGGTGCAGTTCGCCACGTCCAGACACTTCAAAAATGCCGTCTTCGTCGGTTTCGCGCACGCGCAGTGCCACGTTGGATTGCAGTTCTTTCTGTAAACGATCCCAGATCTGGCGACTGGTGACGAATTTGCCTTCGCGACCCGCCAGCGGAGAGGTGTTGACGCAGAAGTTCATGGTCAGCGTGGGCTCGTCCACTTTCAGCATGGGCAAGGGCTTGGGGTCGAGGGGATCGGTGATCGTCACGCCAATGCCGATGTCGGCAATGCCATTCACCAGCACGATGTCGCCCGGGCCGGCTTCGGACGACTGGATGCGGTCGAGTCCCTGGAAGGTGTGGATCTGGTTGATGCGACCTTTGTACTGGTTGCCATCCGGGCCTTCCATGACCAGCACATCCATGTTGGGCTTCAAGGTGCCCGCGCTGATGCGGCCCACGCCGATGCGGCCCACAAAGGTGGAGAAATCCAGAGCCGAAATTTGCAATTGCAGCGGTGCGCTGGGGTCGCCCTGGTGCGCAGGCACGTGCTTGAGCACCGTGTCAAACAACGCCGACATATCCGGTCCCCACTGCTCACCTGCAGCACCTTCAGTCAGCGAGCTCCAGCCATTGATGCCCGAGGCGTACACGACCGGAAAATCCAACTGCTCGTCATTGGCCCCCAGCTTGTCAAACAGATCGAAGGCTGCGTTGATCACCTTGTCGCAGTTGGCGCCAGGCTTGTCCACCTTGTTCACCACCACGATGGGCTTGAGCCCCAAGGCCAGAGCCTTTTTAGTCACGAAGCGCGTCTGTGGCATGGGGCCTTCCTGCGCATCAATCAGCAACAGCACGCCGTCCACCATGGACAGGGCGCGTTCCACTTCACCGCCAAAGTCCGCGTGGCCCGGGGTGTCAACGATGTTGATGTGCGTGTCTTGCCAGCTCACGGCGCAGTTCTTGGCCAGGATGGTGATGCCGCGCTCGCGTTCGATGGCGTTGTTGTCCATCACCGTGTCCTCCACCTTTTCGTGGGCGGCGAAGGTGCCGGACTGACGCAGCAGCTGGTCGACCATGGTGGTTTTACCGTGGTCAACGTGCGCGATGATGGCGATGTTGCGAATTTGCTTGCTCATGGGGTTTTCCAATCAAGCCTGCGGGTGGGCAGGCACAGTTTCCAAAATTTGTTGAATCTCGAGCGGGCTCAAGAGGCGGGTGGGAATCAGTTCACCCGCGCGCACATGGGCGGTGCCCAGGAGGGCTCGGGGTTGTGCGCCAAACACGCGAACGTGGTCGGCATCGGGCCAGGCGCCACGACGGCGCATGCCGCTCAGGAATCGGCCCGCATTGTCTTGGTCCAGCGTCACGTCCTGGTAGTCAGGCAACAGGCAGTCCACAGGGTGCAGGACAGAATGGCGCTGGATTTCAGGCAGAGACTCGAGCTGTTCCAGCGTGATGCATCGATCCAGACGAAATGGACCGGTCTGCACGCGCCGCAGCGCTGTGAGGTGTCCGCCACAGCCCAACGCCTCGCCCACGTCTTCGCCGAGGGTGCGAATGTAAGTGCCTTTGCTGCAACGAACCCGCAGGCGCAGGTGCGGTTGTTCGCCGTCGAGTTGGGCATCCAGCATCTCAAGCTCGTGGATGACCACACCGCGCGGCTCACGCTCGAGGGTTTGACCCTCGCGGGCATATTCGTACAGAGCCTTGCCGTCCTTCTTCAATGCGCTGTGCATCGGGGGCACCTGGCGAATCGGACCCGTGAATTGGTTCAGGACCTCGACCACCTGCCCCCAGGTGCAGTGCACCTCACGCTGGGACACCACCTCGCCCTCGGCGTCAGCGGTGCTGGTCTTGATGCCCAGACGCACGGTGGTCTCGTACACCTTGTCGGCATCCAGGTGTTGCTGG
>CANFMY010000079.1 GCA_947448375.1 Comamonadaceae bacterium
GTTTTTGGGCAGTGCCTGCAACACCACGTATCGCTTGGGTCGTTTGAACCGGGCGATGCGTTCCAGGCAGTGTGCATCCAGTGCGTCGGTGTGCAAGGTGACGCCAGCTCTGGGCACCACAAAGGCGATCACGATCTCGCCCCAGGCCTCGTCGCGCTGGCCCACCACGCTCACCTCGGACACATCCGGGTGCGTCAGCAAGGCTTCCTCCACCTCGCGCGGATAAATGTTGGAGCCGCCACTGATCACCACATCCTTGCTGCGGTCGCGCAGCGTGATGTACCCGCGCTCGTCCCGCGAGCCCATGTCGCCGGTGTAGAGCCACCCGTCACGCAGCGCCTCGCCCGTGCCTGATGGGTTGCGCCAGTAACCCGACATCACCACGTCACCACGGACGATGATTTCTCCCATTTCGCCGAGATCCACATCGCGCCCTGCAGGGTCTACCACGCGCACGTCCAGGCCGGTGCGGGCAATGCCCACCGAACCCAGGATGGCGTCATCGGTGCTGGTGTGGTCCTCACGCCGCAGCCAGGTGATGGTCATGGGTGATTCACCCTGGCCATAAATTTGCACAAACACCTGCCCCAATGCCGCCAACGATTGCTTCAACTCCTGCACATACATGGGACCGCCGCCGTAAATGATCGAGCGCAATCCTGGGGGAACCGATGTCGAGTCAGGCAAAGCTTGGCGCAAGCGTTGCACCATGGTGGGAGCGAGGAACGCCCCCACGCCCGAGTGCTCGTGGCACAGCGACAGAAATTCGTCGGGCTCGAATCCGCCCGAGGCCGGCACAACCTGGCGCGCGCCGCGCGAGACGTAGGCGGGGATGTACATGCCCGAGCCATGCGACATGGGGGCCGCGTGAATCTGACTGCAATGCTCGTCCAGCGATTCGACGTCGGCCAGGTGCGACAGCGTCATCGCCATCAGGTTGCGTTGCGACAGCATCGCCCCCTTGCTGCGACCGGTGGTGCCACTGGTGTAGAACAGCCAGGCCAGGGCATCGGGGTCTGCCGGCACAGGCGTCAGTGCGGGCCCAGCAAACAGGCGCTCATAGTCGGGAGACCCGATCACGCACACACGCGACGGCCAGTGGCTGTCCAACGCCTCGTTCAGGCCTGGAGCCAGTGCGGATGAGGCAAAGATCCAGGCTGGCTCGGCGTCGAGAATGATCTGCGCCATCTCCTTGGCGTGCAGCTTGTAGTTGATGGGCACGACGGCCTGGTGTGCCGCCCAGGTGCCAAACATCAATTCGAGATAGTGCGGGTTGTTGTCGCTGACGATGGCGATGCGGCTGCCGGCGGGCACTTGCTGTGTCAGCGACTGGCCCAGTGCCAGAGCGCGTTGTCTCAGCTCGGTCCAGGTTTGCACGCAATGGGTGCCGTGATAAACGGCGCCGGCCTGGGGCCACTGGCGGGCAGTGCGATCAAGAAGGCTGAAGAGGCTCATGGCGGCATTGTGCCTTCACCCCCGCCGCAGCCACACCATGGACAGACCCAGTGACGACACCACCAGCAGCAACGCGGCCAGCCCCATCAGCACCGAGACTTCGGTGTCGCGCGTTTCCACGGCCACCCGGCTGGAGAGCTTGGCGTAAATATTGGCCAGGTCTTGGGCATTCTGGGCTCTGAAAAATTCACCCCCCGTGGCCTTGGCGACGGCTTGCAAGGTTTCTTCATCCACGCGCGCAAAGAACGAGTAGCCCTCCATGCCGGGGATGAAGCCGTCAGGCGTGCCAAACGCCACGGTGTGCACCCGCACCCCCAGGTCGGCAGCCTGTCGGGCCGCGTCCATGGGGTCTGGCCCGGTGGTGCGTCGGCCATCGGACAAGAGGATGATCGCCCCCGAGGTGTAAGAGCCCACCGGCACGGGCGCGGGTTTGGAGGGGGCAGCGTTCGCTGTCGACCCCAGGGGTCGCGCGCCGCCCTGGGTGCCATAGCTGCCAAAAGACGAACCGTACAAGGCCGATTCCAGCTGTATGCCCGCATCGGGCATGAGCGTGGAGAGGGCGAGCAACAAGCCACTGCCGGTGGCCGTGCCGCGTTGCAACTCAAAACGGTCAATGGCAGCCAGCAGATCCTCTCGCTGATCGGTGACTTGTTGCGCCAGTTGGGCCGAGCCCGCAAACGAGACGATGCCCACGCGCACCTGCGCGGGCAGTTCGCGAAGGAAGGCCTTGGCGGCATCCTTGGCGGCTTCAATGCGGCTGGGCGGTACATCCTGCGCCAGCATGCTGCGTGACACATCGAGCGCCATCACCAGCGTCATGTAATCCGACGGAAGTGCAATGCGCGCGTGAGGCCGGGCCAGGCCCAGCAGGCTGCAGGCCAGCGCCAGCCACAGCAGCAGGGGCGGAACATGGCGTCGCCAGGCGCGTTGGCCCTGTAGTGCAGGACGCAACAGCATCAGGCTGGGAAAACGCAACGCCTGCGCGCGTTGGCGTTTGATCATCCAGACATAAGCCGCCCATAACAGGGGCAGCATCAGCAGCGTCCAGAGCGCCTCAGGCCAGACAAAGTGCATGCAAGATCTCGGGCTTTACAGGGACATGACACTCTAACATCACGGGCTGTGTTATGTTGCCAGTCATGAGACGCGCGCCTGTTCACCGCCCGAGTCCGTCACGACAGCCAGAGCCCCCGGTCGTTGCACAGGACGACCCGGTCGGGGCGGTTGAACCCTTGGCGAGGCGCCAATCCTGGCGTGGGTGGATCGGTGGCCTGGTGATCGCAGGGCTTGCCGCCAGCCTCGGCGCGTGGGGGGGGGCCAGATGGGCACCCAGCGCCCCGCGCTTGACCCAGGAAGACATCGATGCCGCCGTGTTGCACACCTTGCAAACGCAAAACCTGCCTTCGCGCAGCGCCCGGGCCGCGGCGGTGATTGCCCCCTCGGTGGTGATGGTGCGGGGCTACCGCGACGTGGTCAAAGGCAAGGACAAGGAAGAGTCCGAAGTGGACAACGGCGTGGGCACGGGGGTGGTGGTCAAGGACGACGGCACCATCATGACCAACCTGCATGTGGTGTCGGGTTCCAGTCGGCTCGAAGTGACCTTCATGGACGGCACGAAGTCGTCCGCGGTGGTGGTGGGGGTGCGACCCGAGAACGATCTGGCCATCATCAAGCCCCACAAAATTCCGGATGACCTGATGCCTGCCGTGCTGGCCGGTTCTGGCGATCTGCAACCCGGCGACGACGTGGTGGCGGTGGGGTTTCCGTTTGGCATCGGTCCCTCGGTGTCGGCGGGGGTGGTCTCGGGGCTGGGTCGTGAGTTCCCGGTCAGCAAGGACCAGGTGATGCGGGGTCTCATCCAGTTTGATGCAGCGGCCAACCCGGGCAACTCCGGCGGGCCCCTGGTGAACATGGCAGGCGAGGTGGTGGGCATCGTGACCGCCATTCTCAACCCCACGCGCGCACGAACCTTCATCGGTATCGGGTTTGCCACCACCATCGAGTCTGCCGGTGTGGCCGTGGGCATCCCGCCCTTCTGATGTGTTGTGGACAAGAAAGCGAGTATTTCGTATGAATCATGATTCAACGTCCTGGCAAAGACCCGACGCCACGCCTCCCTCCCTGGCGGACGAATCGGCCTTGCTGGAGCAGGTGCTGTATGAGGTGAAGAAAGTGGTGGTGGGGCAGGACCATTTTCTGGAGCGCATCCTGGTGGCCTTGCTGGCGCAGGGACACTTGCTGATTGAAGGGGTGCCGGGACTCGCCAAGACACTCACCGTCAACACGCTGGCACAAACGCTGCGCGGTCGTTTCAAGCGCATCCAGTTCACCCCCGACCTGCTGCCTGCCGATCTGGTGGGCAGTCGCATCTTCAACCAGAAGACCGGCGACTTCAGCACCGTGCTGGGCCCGGTGTTTGCGAACCTGTTGCTGGCCGATGAAATCAACCGCGCACCCGCCAAGGTGCAGAGTGCCTTGCTGGAGGTGATGCAGGAGCGGCAAGTCACCATCGCGGGCGAGAGCCACCCGGTGCCGCGACCTTTCGTGGTGATGGCCACACAAAACCCGATCGAGACCGAGGGCACCTATCCCTTGCCCGAGGCACAGGTGGATCGCTTCATGATGAAGGTGATCGTGGGCTACCCCTCCGAGGCCGAGGAATTTGCCATGGTGCACCGCATGACCGGTTCCACGCCCACTGCCGGTGCGGTGACCGACACCGAGACCCTGCAACGACTGCAAGCGCGTTGTCGGCAGGGCTATGTCGATCCGGCGCTCATGCAGTATGCGGTCAAGCTGGTGTCGGCCACCCGCAACCCTGCACAACACGGACTGGAGGATCTGGTGCGACACCTCAGCCTGGGTGCGAGTCCCCGGGCCTCCATTCAATTGGTGGAGGGCGCGCGTGCCCTGGCTTTCTTGCGAGGTCGCGGACACGCCACCCCGCAAGACATGATGGACCTCGCAGCCGATGTGCTGCGTCACCGCCTGGTGTTGTCCTACGAGGCCTTGTCCGAGGGGCTCACCGCCGATGCGGTGATTGCCCGCATCTTGAAAACCGTGACGCCCCCGGTTCAGCCCTTGCATCACCATGTGGACCTTTCTGCGATCACGCCGGGCCGCGGCTGAACCGCCGCCGAAGCCGACCGGCCCCGCCGCGCGGGTCGATGTCGCGCGTTTGCTCCACCAATTGGAGTGGACCGTGCTGCGCCGGCTCGATGGCCAGTTACAAGGCGACTACCGACAGCTCTTGCGCGGCAATGGACTGGAGTTTGCCGACCTGCGCGAATACCAGCCCCAGGACGATGTGCGTCATATCGACTGGCCAGCCACCGCGCGCACGCAAACCCTGTACGTCCGGACCTACCAGGAAGAGCGCGACATGACCACCTGGCTGGTGGTGGACTTGTCTGGCTCGGTGCGCTTTGGCTCGGGCGAGCGCAGCAAACACGACCTGGCGCTCGAGGTGTGCGCGGTGCTGGCGCGCTTGCTGACCCGGCGCGGCAACCCCGTGGGCCTCATGTTGCACTGGGGCGGGCTGCGGGGCATCGACCGCATGGTGCCACCGGGTAGCAGCCGTCGGCATGTGTTGCGCCTGATGCACGACCTGGCCCATGCGCCCGCGGTGGAGATGGCCGAGGCGACGGATTTTGGTGCCGTGCTGCGTGATGTTGCAGGACGACTCCAGCGCCGCTGCACGGTGTTGGTGGTGTCGGATTTCATTTCGGCACCGGGCTGGGAGCGTCCCTTGTCCCAGTTGTCGCAGCGCCACGATCTGGTCGCCATTCGGTTGCGCGATCCGATCGAGCAGGACCTGCCCGCGTTGGGGGTGGTGCCCGTGCAGGACGCCGAAACGCACGAAATTCTCTGGCTCGATTCACAAGACGCCGGGCTGCGCCGGCGCTTTGCCGACCTGGCGCAAGCGCGTGAAGCACGCTTGCGAGAGACATGGGTGCAAGCGGGTGTGGATTGCCTCGAGATCGACACGCAGGAGCCGCTGGATGCGGCCTTTCTGGAATTCATCCGCCTGCGCAATCCGCGCCTTCGTGCTCGCTCGTCCATCCCCTCAGGTCAGACGCAGCATGGTTGATGTGCACTCCATCCGGTTGATGTGGCCCTTCATGGTGTGGTCTCTGCTGCTGTTGCCCGTGTTGATGGGGGTGTACCTGCTGCTGGATCGGCGCTCACGCCGGTGGGGGCAAGCGCTGGGGGCCGGTGTCGTTCCCGGGGGGCTGAAATCCAGCTGGCGACGGCACGCGCCTGCCGTGTGGTTCGCCGTGGGCCTGGCCGTGCTGCTGCTGGCGCTGACTCGACCACGAGCCGTGCTGTTGCTGCCCACCCGCACCGAAGCGGTCATCCTGGTGATGGACAGTTCGGGCAGCATGCGTGCTGATGATGTGAAGCCCAGCCGTCTGCATGCGGCCCAGGCCATGGCGCGCGAATTCGTCATGCACCAACCACCCACGGTCAAGTTGGGCATTGTGAGTGCAGCCGCCACCGCCAACGTGGTGCAAGGCCCGACGCACGACCGTGATGCCTTGTTGCAAGCCATCGATCGACTGAGCTTGCAGCCCGGCTCGGCCATGGGCGCCGGTTTGCTGATTGGCTTGTCCACGCTGTTGCCAGCCTCGGGTCTGAATATTGACAAGCTGCTGAACCCGGAGGCCACCCCTGCACCCCCTGCCACCTCTGCGTCCTTGTATCAGCGGCCCGCGGACAAAGAGGTGCCGGCTGTTGCCCTGGAGCCCGGCAGCCATGCGTCGACCGCCTTGGTCATCTTCACCGATGGACAAAGCAACACGGGTCCTGACTTGATCAAGATGGCCCGCGTGGTGGCAGACCGGGGTGTCAGGGTCTACGCCATCGGCGTGGGAACGCCTGAGGGCGTGGTGCTCAAGGCCGAAGGGTTTCAATCGCGCGTGAAGCTCGATGAAGCCCCGCTCAAGCAGGTGGCGGAAATCACGCGGGGCGAGTATTTCCGCGTGGCCAATGCGCAGGATGTGCAGCGCATCTACCAATCCATCAGCTCGCGCATCGTCATGCAGGAGCATCAGCAGACCGAGGTCACGGCCCTGGTGCTGGGGGTGGGCATGGTGTGGCTGGCGTTGGGCGCCGGCTGGGGCGTGATGCGGCGCGGCCGGGTGTTGTGAGCAAGACGGTGTTCAGCCTGACGAGCTAAGATGTCATCTGTGTTCCCTCAATCAGGGGGGAACATGACCTGCCTTCGAGGCATCGGGCTTATAGCCCTTCCATGCGCCGACAGGTCTTTCCTTGATGGTTTCGGAGTTTCTTCATGACGACCGATCGACGCACCCTCTTGCAGGGGGTTGCCGCATGGGCGACCCTGTCTTGCTCACCCTGGGCCGCAGCGCAAACTGCCGCTGCAGCCACCTCACCTCAGGCTTCTTCACAGGCGATTCCTCAGGCGGCCACCCGCACCTTCGATCCTCAGCCCGGAGCCTGGCGCACCTTTGAAGTGACCACGCGGGTGGACATCCTCAAGGCTGACGGCGTCACCCGGGTGTGGTTGCCGGTGCCCAGTGTCAACACCGAGTGGCAGCAGTCGGGCGTGAGCTCGTTTTCGAGCAACGGCAATGCCCGTATGCGCAGCGACAGTCTGCAGGGCGTGCAGATGCTGTACGCCGAGTTTTCTGCGCAGGTTGAAAAACCCTTCGTTGAAGTCACCAGCCGTGTGCAAACACACAACCGTGCGGCATCGACCTCGGCGACGGGAGCCGTGCCGGCGCAAGACGCCGCGACGTTGAAGTACTTCACGCGCCCCACACAGCTCTTGCCGACCGATGGCATCGTGCGTGAGACGGCTCAGAAGGCCATTGCCGGTGCCACCACGGACGCCGACAAGGTGCGGGCCATTTACGACTGGATCGTGGCCAACGCCTGGCGTGAACCCAAGGTTCGGGGCTGCGGCGAGGGCGATATCAAGACCATGCTGGAAACCGGCAACCTGGGCGGCAAGTGTGCCGATATCAACGCGTTGTTTGTGGGGCTGTGCCGTTCGGTGGGTATTCCTGCCCGTGATGTGTACGGCCTGCGGCTGGCGCCGTCTGCCTTTGGCTACAAAGAACTCTCGGGCAATCCGGCCAACCTGAAAGGCGCGCAGCACTGCCGCGCCGAAGCCTACGTGAAAGGCCGTGGCTGGATGGCCATGGACCCTGCCGATGTGGCCAAGGTGATGCGACTGGAAACACCCGAGTGGATCAAGTCGCCGCAACACCCGGTGGTGCAACCGGTCTATCAGAAGTTGCTGGGGGGTTGGGAAGGCAACTGGGTGGCCTGGAACATGGCGCACGATGTGACCTTGCCGCAAAGCAGGGGCGATCGACTCGGCTTTTTCATGTACCCCGTGGCCGAGAACAACGAAGGGCGCTTCGATTCGTACTCGCCAGACGACTTCAAGTACCAGATCTCGGCGCGCGAAATCTGACCCATGCGCTGGATGTCGCGACGCGGGTTGATCGGTGTGTGTCTTGGTCTGTGCTGGGCGTGTGCTGCGCCAGCTCAGCACCTCCAGAGCGCATGGCCACCCAGGTTGGCGATGCCGGCCATCGAGTGGGTGGATGTGTCCGGCAAATCCTGGAGTCTCGATCAGCTCAAGGGTAAATCGGTGGTCGTCAACTTCTGGGCCACGTGGTGTGCGCCCTGTCTGGAAGAGTTGCCATCGCTGCAAACCTTGCTGGAGTTCAGCCGCGGCAGTGACGTGGTGGTGCTGACCGTGAATGTGAAAGACCCACTCAGCCGCATCCAGCAGTTTGTCTCGCGCAATGGCTTCACGTTCCCTGTGGTGTCCGACCGCCAGGGGGCGATGGCCAGGCAATGGGGCGTCAAGGTGTTTCCCACCTCGGTGCTGATCTCACCCCAGGGCAAACCGGTGTGGGTGATCGAGGGCGCCGTCGACTGGGCTGGTCAAGACGCGGGTGAGTGGATACGGGGCTTGCCGTAGCGCAGACACGTCGTGTTGAGCGGCAGCACAACACTCAGACGCTCGCACAGGTCTCAGGCGCTCAAGTTCAGCCAGACGCGACCGTTCTCGATCTTGACCGGCCATGCCTTCACCGGTTCGGTGGCCGGCCCGCAGGTGACGGAGCCATCCCTCAGGTTGAACAGGGCCTGGTGAAAGGGGCATTCCACCTGATGGCCCTCCACAAAGCCGTCGCACAGCTTGGCGTTGCCGTGGGTGCAGAGGTTGTCAACGGCGTACACGCCATCGTCGAGTTTGAAGACCGCGATGTCATGCCCCTCGGGGGTCACGGCGATGCCGGCACCTTCAAACAGTTCGGCCTCGTCGGCCACGTCGGTCCAGTTGCTCATGGTCAGATGGGATAAATGATGGAGTTGGGAATCATCTCGCTGTCGAACACGCACAGACGCTCGGCGAACTTGAAGCCTTCAGGGGTTTGCACGATGGTGTCGATGTAGCGGCCCACATTGAACACCATGCTCGGTTGATCGAACTTGGTGCGAAACACCGCGTAGTTGGCCTCGCTGTGGATGCGGCCATTCTCCACCTGGCGCACGATGGGCGCACCCACCACATGCCGCTGGTAATACGGGTCGTGGTAGATGGTCTCGGTGATGCCATACACACGGTCCTTCAGCATGCCCTTGCTGGTGAGCGAGAGCGTGGCCAGCGGAAGACCACGCTCGTGGTTTTCTCGTGGTTGCAAGCGGTACACGCACTGCTCGGTGAAAAATTCGGGCCACAGGTCCCACTGGCCGCTGTCCACCGCGGCGGCATAGTCGGCATAGAGTTGCTGGATGCCAAACCAGGTTTGCATGTCCACCATCATCAGTCCTCCATCACTTTGCGCCAGTACTCGTACATGCCGCGGATGAGCGTTTCGGTCACCATGTGATCGGTCTCGCCCACGTCGCGCCCGCCCAATTCCGCGAGGGTGCGATGTTCGGGCTTGGTCTCGAAGGCCTGTTGTGAAAACTCGATCACCTCGCCGTCATCGGCCGACACAAAACCGGCCGGGCCAAAGAGGTTGGCCTGGCGCAAACGGCGCTCGGTCATCTCGGGCGAATCGTCCTCAAAGCCAAAGTGCGTCCAGACGAAATCGAAAGCGCCGTGGCCGTCCGGCTGGATATGCCGGGTGGACACGCTGTTGACCTGCTGCTGGAAGATCACGCTGGGAAAGAGGGTCATCATCACGGCAGTGGGGCCACCCCACCAGTCTTCCGGCACGATATCGAGGAAGCTCGGATCGTTGAGTTGCATGCTCTCTTTGAAACTGCTCACCTGCGTGACCTGCGCCTTGTCGCCCATGGCCTGGCCGGCACTGCCACGGGTGGAAATCATGGCGGCATGGCGGTGGTGCGCGTCCATGCGCAATTCGGACTTGTTGTCGGCGCGCCAAAGACCGTAGGTGACAAACCAGGTGTGCAGCAAGCCCGGGTGGTACGGATCCTTGATGTTTTCCTGCATGAGTTTCCAGTTGCCTGGAATGCGCTGGCGGTTGTAGCCCAGCAACGTGAGTCGGCGGCCACTGAAGAGTCGATCGAAATAGCGCAGGATCGTCGGGCCCATGAAGTCTTCGAGCGACTCGACCTCATGATCAAAGGAGGCAAACACCACCCCTCCGCGGGTGGCCACCTTCAAGCGCGTGAGGCCATGGTGCTGGGGGTCAAAGTCGGCGGGCATGCCGCCATGGACCTTGCCGTCCTGGCGCACGCCACGGCGAAAGGGCACGCCTTGCAGTGTGCCATCCAGCGCGTAGCTCCATTGGTGGTAAGGGCAGACCAGTTCCTTGCTGTTGCCATGGCGCTTGCGACAAAAAGCCATTCCACGATGCGCACACACGTTTTCCACCACATGGATCTGACCGTCCTGGTTGCGCGTCATGATGACCGAACGCTCGCCAATGGCGGTGCGTTTGAAGTCGCCCGCATGGGGTATCTCGACTTCGAGGCCCACATACGACCAATGTCCCTGGTAGAAGAAGCGTTCCAGTTCTTGGCGATGGCGGTCCGGGTTGGTGTAGACGGCAAAGGGGATGCGACTGTTGTCGGCGCGCTCCCACCGGATCGGGTGCTCTTGCATGTGTGCTCCTCGTTCGAACCTGGCCTGG
This sequence comes from Comamonadaceae bacterium, assembly GCA_947448375.1. Classification (GTDB taxonomy): domain Bacteria; phylum Pseudomonadota; class Gammaproteobacteria; order Burkholderiales; family Burkholderiaceae_C; genus Limnohabitans. Next base: position 10,545 of record CANFMY010000079.1, read on the forward strand.
ATTATCCCAGGCCGTCGCCTCAACCTGCGGCCACCAGTCTGATGGCGATTTGGTAAAAGGCAAAACTGACCAGCCAGGCCACGCACAGCGGCCAAACCAGGGACAGCGCGGTGAAGGCCAGACTGCGGGATTCGGTGCGGATGGTGGCGATGGTGGACACGCAGGGGGTGTAGATGAGGGTGAACAGCATGAAGCTGTAGGCTTGCACCCAGGTGATCTGCTGACCGAGCGTCTGCGCCAGTTGGGGACCTTCCATGCCGTAAATCACCGCCAGCGAACCGATCACGATCTCTTTGGCCACAAAGCCGAACAGCAGCGCAATCGCGAGTTGCGGATCAATGCCCAAGGGATGCAACACGGGGTCCAGCCATTGACCGATCTGGCCGGCCCAGCTCTGCAGGCTGCCCGGTTCAACCCCTGGCGGGAAGTGGGTCATCCACCACACCAGCACCACGCCCAGGACGATGAAGCGTGTGGCCCGGTGCAGGAAGTGTCGCACCTCCTGTGTACCGCGAATCACAACTTGCCGCAGTGTGGGAAACCGATAGGGCGGCATCTCCAGGACAAAGGGGTCGCTGTTGCGGTATTGCCGCTTGAACAACAGCGCGGTGGTCAGGGAGGCCGCCATGCTGATGAGGTACAGCGAGAACAGCACCCAGGGGGCATGCCGGGGTGTGAACAACGCGGCGGCAAAAAACACAAACACCTGCAAGCGTGCCGAGCACAGCGAGAAGGGAATGATCAGCAGGGTGAGGAGTCGCAATCCGCGCGAGCGAATCACGCGCGTGCCCATGAGGGCAGGCACGTTGCAGCCAAACCCCATCAACAACATGACGAAGCTGCGCCCATCCAGACCCAGTCGGGCCATGAGCGCATCCATCAGGAAAGCTGCACGTGACAGATAGCCGGTGTCCTCGATGATGCCAAGCAACATGAAGAACAGCACGATCAGCGGTACAAAGCTTGCGACCGTGCCCAGTCCGTTATAGATGCCATCCAGCAAGGGGCCCTGCAACCAGGCCGGCCAGGTGACCATCAGCGGCTCGAGCACCTGCGCGCGCCCTTCGCTGAACAGCCACGACATGCCGTCTTGTAGCGGTTTGCCCAGGGTGAACACTGTTTGAAAGACGAGGAACATCAGCCCCAGAAACAGGGGCAACCCCAGCCACGGGTGCAGCAACACCCGGTCGAGTCGTTCTGTGAGGGTGTGGGTGGCCTGTGCCGGTGTTTGCACATGGCGCTTGAAGAGGGTCGACAAGTCTTGCGCGCTGATCGCCAAGTCAGACCGTCGGGGTTGCGTCAAGGCTTGCCGCATGGCCTCGTGCAGGTGCTCCATGCCCTGGCCGTGTTTGGCCGAGAGCAGGCACACCGGGCAGCCCAACGACTGGCTCAAACCCGCGTCATCAATGGAAATGCCCAGCGACTTGGCCTCATCCGACATGCTGAGCACGGCCAGCAGGGGAATGCCCAATGCCATCAACTCGCTCAGCAGGGTGGTCTGGCGGTCGAGTTGTGAAGCGTTCATCACGACGATGATGAGATCCGGGTGTACCTGCCCCAGGAAGGTGGTGACGACGCGCTCGTCTTCCGAATAACCGCGCAGGTCGTAAATGCCGGGCAAGTCCACCAAGTGGACCATTCGGTTCCCGATCAGCAATCGCGCGCTGTGCAAGTCCACCGTGATGCCCGGCCAGTTGCCCACCCGCGCGTGCGAGCCGGTCAATCGGTTGAACAGCGTGGACTTGCCCGTGTTGGGCATGCCCACCAGCGCCACGGTGGTCATGCGGGGTGAGGGCCTCAGGCCGCCAGGGTCAGCGAGGGGCTGACCTGGATGCTGGCCGCTTCGTGGCGGCGCAGGATGATTTCGGTGGTGCCCACGCGAACATGCAAAGGACCGCCCAGGCCGGCGCGGCGCAGCACCCGAACCTGCTTGCCGGCTTCAAATCCGAGAGCCGTCAGTCGGCTGCGCAGTTCCTGTGCGAGCTCCACCCCGGTGATCAAGGCATGTTGGCCGCAGGGCAGGCGGTCCAGGTTACAAACGGTCGTGGTCATGTTTCAGCGATCGGTCGAGGGCTGATTGGAGCCTCGATGGAGAAGGGCAGATTTGACTTAAATCAGACTTGTTCCTATTCAGTCCTGAGGATATCAGCAAATGAGAATGATTCGCAATATGAACGTTGCTGCTGATGACGCATGGGGGACGCGATGAGCACTGGGTGGCGGTGCAGTGAAGCCATTCAGCCGACGAGGCTGATGACGAGTCGTAGGCCCAGGCCACGGGGAAACCGGAACGGATTTGATAGCCTCTACACTCGTGATATGAGCACTGCCATCCAACCAGCTTTTTGCCCCACAGGCAAGCTGCGTGCCTCGATCAATCTGGGCAATCCCATCCTGGCCAAACAGGACCCGACCACCGGCGAACCAGGGGGGGTCTCCATCGACCTGGCTCGGGCCCTGGCGACGCGCCTGGGCGTGGAGGTCGAATGGGTCGTCTTTGACGCTGCAGGCA
>CANFMY010000080.1 GCA_947448375.1 Comamonadaceae bacterium
AGCGCCTGGGGCCTGTGGGACAAGGGCACAGCATCGAGGCACGGGCGGTGGTGTTGATCACGCAGGCTTGAAGGGTGATCGAGGCACGGATCGCGTCTTAGAGCGGGTCTGAAGCGGGTCCGGCTCAAGGATCATTCGGGTTGATTGTCGGTGTGCCGGCAGATGTGCCTGCCTCGTGTGTGCCAATGGGTTGCCCGGCCAGTTTGTCCTGCTGCATCAGGAGATGCAGTGCCGCCACAAGTTCCTTCACCATGCGCTGATAGTCGTGGGAAAGTGCGCGGTATTTTTCCAGCATGTACTCATCCGCCAGCGTCAAGGCGGTGTGCTCGGGACGTTCTTCCACCCCCATCATGGCAGGCTTGGCGTCCAACCCAAACAGGAGATCCTGGGGTTTGACTTGCAGCCACATGGCCAGCACGCGCAGTTTGTCGGATTTCGGGAGAGAAATGCCGTTGAGCCAATTGCGCGCTGCGTGAACCGTGATGCCGTCACCCCAGTATCGGAGGTTGAATTCGTTGGCCACCAGGGTGGGGGACAGGGGGTGACCGGCTGCTCGCATGATCAATCGCAATCGATGGGCGAAGCGTTGAGACTCAGTTGAAAAATGCTGTGACATGATTCACGTACCTTATCTTTTTGGTGCATGTGAGCGGTCAAGTTCCACTTCAATAATTGATCAGTGTTGCTCGCTTAGGCATACTTTTCTCTTCGCTTTGTTTTGCTTTTTTCCGCAGTTGCCGCAGTGGTGACAGGATGCTCGACAATCTCGCCATGTCCGAATTCAATCCAGTGTTGCACCACGTCACGTGTCCCGCTCAGGAGGCCGTTTCCGTGCCCGCACATCGCATGGCCGTGTGGCAATGGGGAGCCGAGCCCCGGGCCGGTGGTCACGTGGTGGTGTGCGTGCATGGCCTCACCCGTCAAGGCCGTGATTTCGATGTGCTGGTGCGCCGATTGCTGGCGGTCCAACCTGACTTGACGGTGCTATGCCCCGATGTGGTGGGACGTGGGCAAAGCGAGTGGTTGGGCAATCCCCTGGGCTACCAGATACCCGTGTATGCAGCGGACTTTTTGCAATGGTTGTCCGCCTGGCATGCGCGGCTCCCGATCGGGCGGCTGGACTGGGTGGGCACGAGCATGGGCGGGGTGATGGGCCTCATTCTGGCGGCACAGCCTGCCCCCGCGCGTGGTTTCCCGTTCAGCCGACTCGTCCTGAATGATGTGGGCCCGAGCTTGCCATGGGCGTTTGTCGAGCGCTTGCGCACCACGGTGGGGCAGCCCCTGGTGTTCCCGACGGTGGAAGCCGGCGCGCTGGCACTGCGCGACATTTCCAGCGGGTTTGGTCCCCACACCGACGTGGCGTGGTTGGCGCTCAACACCCCCATGTTCAAGCCTGCGCCGCAGGGGGGGGTGGTGTGGCACTACGACCCCGCCATCGTGGAGCCCATTCGTCAACTGAGCCACGAGGCCTTCAGCCAGAGTGAGGCGGTGTTATGGGCCTTGTACGACCAGATCGCCTGTCCCACCTTGTTGTTGCGTGGCAAGGCCTCCGAGGTGTTGATGCCCGCCACTGCGCAGGCCATGACCGAGCGCGGACCGCGTGCCCATCTGATCGAATGGGAGGGGGTGGGCCATGCCCCCACTTTGGTCGATCCTGCACAAACGCAGCCTTTGATCGACTGGTTGCTGGCCTGAAATCTGCTTGTGACCGCTTAAAGTCACCCTCCGATGAAAACCCAGGAATCCTCTCTGTCGCCATCGCCTGCATCGCCCAGCGCCTGGTCGGGACATGACCTGCCACTGATGGCAGACGATCTGCAGCGGTCCGCGGCGTTTGCCGAACCCCTGCTGGCGCATCAGCAGTTGGCGTCGGGTGAAAGCGCGCTCGACCACGCCCGCGCCATGGCGGGCATCGTGGCCGACATCGGGGGGTCCACGGCCATGCAATCGGCCTGTTACCTGGTCTATGCCGCCGAATATCTCAATCAGCCGCGCGATGTGATTGCCAAGGCCTTTGGCGAGGTGCATGCCACCCTGGCCCTGGAAACCTTGCAACTGTTGCGCGTGCAGCGCCAGGCCTTGCAAGCACGCAACCAGGACGGGGCGGATGCGGCTTTGTCGGTTGCCGGTCGACACGAGAATGTGCGCCGCATGTTGCTGGCCTTCTCGCGTGACCTGCGGGTGGTGTTGTTGCGTTTGTCGTCGCGCCTGCAGACCTTGCGCTGGTACGCCGCTTCACGACAACCGGTGCCCGAGGGCCTGGCCGATGAATCGCTGCAAGTCCTGGCCCCGTTGGCCAACCGTCTGGGCATTTGGCAAATCAAGTGGGAGCTGGAGGACTTGTCGTTCCGTTTTCTGGAGCCGCAGACCTACCGCGAAGTGGCACGCTTGCTCGACGAAACCCGCACCGAGCGCGAGCAGTCCATGGCCCGATTGCGCGAAGAGGTGGAGCAGGCCCTGCGCGCGCAGGGCGTGCCGGCACAGGTGCAAGGGCGACCCAAGCACATCTACAGCATCGTCAAAAAAATGCGCGGTAAGGCGCTGAAGTTCGAGCAGATCTTTGACCTGCGCGCGTTGCGTCTGGTGGTGCCCACCCTCGCCGATTGCTACACGGCGCTCAGCCTGGTGCACACACAGTTCCAGCCGGTGGAGGCGGAGTTCGACGACTACATCGCACGGCCCAAGTCCAACGGCTATCAGTCATTGCACACCGTGGTGCGAGATGCCCAGGGTCGGGCCATTGAGATTCAGATTCGCACCGGCGAGATGCACGACCACGCCGAACATGGTGTGGCGGCTCACTGGGCCTACAAGGAGGCCGGCGCCAAAGGGTATGCCGGCGTGTCCGCCACCGGCAGCTATGACGCCAAGATCGCTGTGCTGCGGCAACTGCTGGCGTGGGAGCGCGAGATGTCGAGCCAGGACACCGCGGGTGATTCGGACGGCTCGGCCGCAACCCCGTCGGCAGGGCCCGATGCGGCCCTGAACGATCGCATCTATGTGCTCACACCCGATGCGGCGGTGGTGGAATTGCCCCAGGGGGCTACCGCGATCGACTTTGCTTATAGCGTGCACACCAACCTGGGCCATCGCTGCCGGGGCGCGCGAGTCGATGGCACGATGGTGCCGCTCAACACACCCTTGCGAAACGGTCAAACGGTGGAGGTCGTCACGACCAAGGAGGGCGGCCCCTCGCGTGACTGGCTCAACCCCGAGCTGGGTTTTCTGGCCAGCAGCCGCTCTCGCGCCAAGGTGCGGGCCTGGTTCAATGCGCAGATTCAGCAAGAAACCATCGCCCAGGGGCGTGAAGTGGTCGAGCGACAGTTGCAGCGCGAGGGCAAGACCGCCGTGCGACTGGACGACCTGGCCGAGCGGCTGGGATTCAAATCGGCGGAGGCGCTGTTCGAGGCGGTGGGCAAGGACACGGTGTCGCAGCGACAGATCGAAGGGGTGCTCAACCCGGCCCAACCCGCCCCCGCTGATGACGACACCGTGCAGTTGCGCCGGGCCCGGGGAGCGGACACCCCCTCACGCTCGGGCGTGCTGGTGGTCGGGGTGGATTCGCTCATGACCCAGCTGGCCCGCTGCTGCAAACCCGCCCCCCCCGATGACATCAGTGGCTTTGTCACCCGCGGCAAAGGCGTGAGTGTGCACCGCCAGGACTGTCCCAATTTTGTGCGCTTGCAACAGCAGCATGTGGGCCGGGTGATCGAGGTCGACTGGGGGCGTCCTCGCCCCGGGGACACGGTGTACTACCCCGTGGACGTGTCCATCGAGGCCATGGACCGCCAAGGCCTGCTGCGCGACATCTCGGATGTGTTTGCCAAAGAGAAGATGAACGTCATCGGGGTGCAGACGCAATCGGTCAAAGGGGTGGCCTGGATGACCTTCACCGTGGAGGTCAGCGACACCGAACGATTGCACAAGGTGCTGTCCCTGGTGCGCGCGGTCTCCGGCGTGCGCTCCGCTCGGCGGCGCTAGTCTGGGACGGTCTGCGCAGGACTTGGACAGTCAAAAAAGACTGTTACAATCTCAAGCTTCAACGATAGGCGCGTAGCTCAGCTGGTTAGAGCACCACCTTGACATGGTGGGGGTCGTTGGTTCGAGTCCAATCGCGCCTACCAATGGCATCCCTTGCAAGTCAGAGATTTGCAGGGGTTTTTTGTTTGAGGTTTTCAACTGTGGCCACCAAAAAGCCTGTCGATCGAACGGCGTCCGCCGAAGCGGCGGTGCGCGTCATCAAGAAATACCCCAACCGGCGGCTGTATGACACGCTCAGTTCGTCCTACATCACGCTGAACGAAGTCAAACAGTTGGTCCTGCAAGGTGCGAGCATGGTGGTGCGCGACGCCAAGACGCAGGAAGACCTCACCCGCAGCATTCTGTTGCAGATCATTCTGGAAGAAGAAACGGGTGGCGTGCCGATGTTCACCGAAGCCGCCCTGTCCAACATCATTCGCTTTTACGGCAATGCCATGCAGGGATTCATGGGCCCCTATCTGGAAAAAAACGTCCAGTCCCTCATCGACATTCAGAACCAGTTGAGCGAGCAGTCCCGCACGCTCACCCCGGAGATGTGGAAGCAGTTCATGGCCATGCAGTCTCCGCTGCTGCAGGGTGTGATGGGCAACTACGTCGAGCAATCCAAAAACATGTTCGTGCAGATGCAGGACCAGCTCCAGAAACAGACCGTGCAGGTGCTGGGAGCCATGGGCATCAAACACTGAACTTTCATCCCGGCATTGTGGTCCGGACCCTATCGCCATGACCGATACCGCTTCAACATCCGCCCGCTCGGCGGCGCCCAAGGTGGGCTTTGTCAGCCTGGGATGCCCCAAGGCGCTGACCGATTCCGAGCTCATCCTCACCCGCTTGAGTGCTGAGGGGTATCAGACCTCCAAGACCTTCGAGGGCGCCGATCTGGTCATTGTCAACACCTGCGGTTTCATTGACGATGCCGTCAAGGAAAGCCTGGACACCATTGGCGAAGCACTGGCCGACAACGGCCGAGTGATCGTCACCGGGTGTCTGGGCGCTCGCGCCGACGATCAAGGCGGCAACCTGGTGCAGTCGGTGCACCCGCGCGTGCTCGCGGTGACCGGGCCGCACGCCACGGACGAAGTGATGCAGGCGGTGCACATGCATCTGCCCAAACCCCACGACCCGTTTCTCGATCTGGTTCCCCAGGCAATGGGCCCCGCGGGTATCAAGCTCACCCCCAAGCACTATGCGTATTTGAAGATCAGCGAAGGCTGCAACCACCGGTGCACGTTTTGCATCATCCCGTCCATGCGCGGCGATCTGGTCTCGCGCCCCATCGGCCAGGTGCTGGACGAGGCGCGGGCCTTGTTCGAGAGTGGGGTGCGCGAGTTGCTGGTGGTGAGTCAGGACACCTCGGCCTATGGGGTGGACCTGCGATACCGAACCGGTTTTTGGGATGGCAAGCCCATCAAGACCCGTACGCTTGAACTGGTTCAGGCGTTGGGCGAATTGGCCCAGCCACATGGCGCCTGGGTGCGACTGCACTACGTGTATCCCTATCCCAGTGTGGACGAGATCATTCCCCTGATGGCCGAGGGGCTGGTGTTGCCTTACCTGGATGTGCCGTTTCAGCACAGCCATCCGGATGTGCTGCAGCGCATGAAGCGTCCGGCCAGCGGAGAACGCAATCTGGAGCGACTGGCGCGCTGGCGCGAACAGTGCCCCGAACTGGTGGTGCGCAGCACCTTCATCGCCGGCTTTCCCGGCGAGACCGAAGCCGAGTTCGAGCACCTGCTGGACTTCGTGCGTGAGGCCGGCATTGACCGCGCGGGGTGTTTTGCCTATAGCCCGGTCAACGGAGCAACGGCCAATGACTTGCCCGGCGCCTTACCCACCGAGGTTCGCGAAGAACGTCGGGCTCGTTTCATGGCCGTGGCCGAGGCCACGTCAACCGAGCGACTGCGCCGACGCATCGGCTCGACCCTGCAGGTGCTGGTCGACGCCGCTCCAGGGGCGGGCCGGCAGGGGGGACGAGGACGCAGCTATGCCGATGCGCCCGAGATCGATGGCGTGGTGCATTTGTTGCCGCCTCAGCGGGTGAGCCAGCGTCTGCAAGTGGGGGGGTTTGCCCGCGCCCGCGTGGTCGACACGCAGGGGCACGATCTGGTGGCGCAACTGGTCTGAGCGTGCACAGCAAGACCGATCGGGCTGTGTCACTGGGCGCTGTCGCGCAAATAAAAAAAGCCGCTCGGTCAGAGCGGCTATCTTTGATTAAGATTGGTGCCCAGGAAGGGACTCGAACCCCCACGATGTTACTCGCTAGTACCTGAAACTAGTGCGTCTACCAATTCCGCCACCTGGGCATTTCAGGAAAGAAAGGCATTGTATCAAAAAATTCAACCCGACCAGCGCCACGCTGGAAGAATTTGAAGGCACCGTTCTCGGTCACCGGGACGGCCACGGGTTTGTGCAGCGGGATGATGGCGCTGCCGATATTTATTTACCCCCCAACGAAATGCGTGCCGTGTTGCACCGCGACCGGGTGAAGGCACGGGTGGTTCGCCTGGACAACCGGGGTCGCCCAGAGGGGCGTGTGGTGGAAATTCTGCAGCGGCCGGTTCAACCCATCATCGGTCGTCTGTTGCAGGAAGGTGGCGTGTGGCTGGTGGCGCCCGAGGACAAGCGTTACGGCCAGGACGTGCTGATTCCCAAGGGGGCGACGGGTCAGGCCAAGACCGGGCAAGTGGTGGTGGTGGAACTCACCGAACCGCCGAGTCTGTTTGGGCAGCCGGTGGGGCGCATCAAGGAAGTGCTGGGCGAGATGGACGACCCCGGCATGGAGATCGAGATCGCGGTGCGCAAATACGGCGTGCCGCATGAGTTTTCACCGGCCTGCCTGGCGATGGCGCGGGCCTTGCCGGATCAGGTGCGGCCCCAGGACGCGGCACACCGTGTGGACCTGACCGATGTGCCACTGGTCACCATCGATGGCGAAGACGCCCGCGATTTCGATGACGCCGTGTATTGCGAACCCACCAAAGTGGGGCGCACCAAGGGCTGGCGTCTGCTGGTGGCCATTGCCGACGTGAGCCACTATGTCGAGACGGGCAGCGCCATCGACATTGACGCCTACGACCGCGCCACCAGTGTGTATTTCCCACGCCGCGTGATCCCCATGCTGCCTGAGAAACTCTCCAACGGCCTGTGCTCGCTCAACCCGGCGGTGGACCGCCTGTGCATGGTGAGCGACATGCTGATCAACACGCAGGGCGAGATCACGGCCTACCAGTTTTATCCGGCCGTGATGCACAGCCAGGCCCGCTTGACCTACACGGAAGTGGCGGCGGTGCTGTCCAACACGCGGGGTCCGCAGGCGCTGGCGCGCAGTGAACTGGTGCCGCACCTCATCCATTTGCACGAGGTGTACCGGGCCTTGCTGAGCGCGCGCGAGCGGCGCGGCGCGGTGGACTTTGAAACCACCGAAACCCAGATCGTCTGCGATGAAAGCGGGCGCATCGAGAAGATCGTGCCGCGTGTGCGCAACGATGCGCACCGCCTGATCGAGGAGGCCATGCTGGCCGCCAATGCCTGCAGCGCGGATTTCATCCTGCAGCACAAGCATCCGTCGCTGTACCGCGTGCACGAGGGCCCCACGCCCGAAAAACGTGAGTTGCTGCGCAACTACCTCAAGGCCATGGGCATTGGGCTGACCATCAGCGAAGACCCCACGCCCGGTGAGTTTCAGGCGATTGCCGCGGCCACGCACGACCGGCCCGACGCGCAGCAGATCCACACCATGCTGCTGCGCTCCATGCAGCAGGCCATCTACACGCCCATCAACAGCGGACACTTCGGCCTGGCGTTTGAGGCTTACACGCACTTCACCAGTCCGATCCGGCGCTACCCCGACTTGCTGGTGCACCGCGTCATCAAGGCCATCCTGGCGCGTGAACGCTACCAGTTGCCGGTGTTGCCCACGCCGGGCGAAGCCCATGCGCGATTGGCCCGTCGCCTGGCCTCACGAGTGAAGCCACCCGATCCCTCTCAACGAGCCAAAAAGCCCGACGTGGATCAGCCCGCCTGGGAGGCGGCCGGCCTGCATTGCAGCGCCAACGAGCGCCGTGCCGACGAGGCCAGTCGCGACGTCGAGGCTTGGCTCAAGTGCAAGTACATGCGCGAGCACCTGGGCGAGGAGTACAGCGGGGCGGTCTCGGCAGTCACCGGCTTTGGCGTCTTTGTCACCCTGGACGCGTTGTACGTCGAAGGTCTGGTGCACATCACCGAACTGGGGGGCGAATACTTCCGCTTCGATGAGGCGCGCCAGGAGTTGCGCGGCGAGCGCACCGGTATCCGTTATGCCGTCGGCTCACGCGTGCAGGTGCAGGTGAGCCGCGTCGACCTCGACGGGCGCAAGATCGATTTCCGTCTGGTGCGTGATCCCCTGGATGCCCATTTGCGCGGACGCGACAAAGACAAACCCGTGCGCGACAAGGACAAGCCCGCGCGCCAGGGCTCGCGTGACGCGACCGAGCCGGACAGGCCCGACGCACGCAGACACGCCAGCGACAAGCCAGCTGGCACCCGCAAGGGCGTTGCGTCACAATCGCCGATCCAGGCGCTCAAGGCCGCTGTCAAAAAGGCGACCGGCTTCAAAAAAAGTCGCAAGGCACGGCGCTGACACAGGGGGGAGCATGGGCTCGCCCGTGGTACCCAGACACATGACAAATCGAGGAGATTTCAGATGACAACATCCAAAGTGGCGATCGTGACGGGTGGCGGTTCCGGCGTGGGGCGCGCGGCTGCGCTGGCCCTGCTGCGCGACGGCTGGAACGTGGTGCTGGCCGGGCGCCGGCCCGAGCCCTTGCAGGCCGTGATCGAGGAGTCCAAGGCTGGCTCGCATGGCCTGGGCGTGCCCACCGATGTGTCCGACCCCGCATCGGTCAAAGCCTTGTTTGACGCGGCTGTGAAGGCTTTCGGTCGTGTGGACCTGCTGTTCAACAATGCGGGCGTGAATGCGCCGGGCGTTCCCCTGGAGGAGCTGTCCATCGAGCAATGGCGCAATGTGGTGGACATCAACCTGAACGGCATGTTCTATTGCATTCAGCAGGCATTCAAGGTGATGAAGGATCAAAACCCCAAGGGCGGTCGCATCATCAACAACGGCTCCATCTCGGCGCACGCACCGCGCCCCAACTCGATTGCCTACACGGCCACCAAGCACGCGGTGACGGGCCTGACCAAGGCCGCCTCTCTGGATGGCCGCAAGTACAACATTGCGGTCGGGCAGATCGACATTGGCAACGCCGGCACGGACATGGCCTCGCGCATGGCGCGCGGCGTGCCCCAGGCCAATGGTCAGATTGCGATCGAACCGCTGATGGACGTGAACACCGTGGGCACCTCGGTGCTGTACATGGCCAACCTGCCGCTGGACACCAACGTGCTGTTCCACACGGTCATGGCAACTCAGATGCCGTTCGTCGGCCGGGGCTGATCTCCGCCAGCCTGTCCGCGATCAGGGGCTGCTGGGGCGGCCACTGGTCAGCCGCCTGACCGTGCCAGAACACGGCACGGGTGGCGGCCTCCCAGGCATCGTCGCCTTGCGCCAGGCGCGCGCCAATCATCCCGGCCAGCACATCGCCTGTCCCGGCCGAGGCCAGGCGCGCATTCCCGCTGGGGTTGATGCCGGGAACCCGGTTGGGCATGGCAATCACGGTGCCTGAACCCTTCAACACCACCACGGCATCAAAGCGCTGCGCCAGTTGTTGCGCCTGACCCAGTCGGTCCGCTTGAATCTCGCGTGTCGTGCAGCCTTGCAGTCGCGCGGCTTCCAGGGGATGCGGTGTGAGGATGGTGGGGCGGCCTGCTGCGCCCCGCTGGCTCAACAAGTGCTGCAAAGCCGTGTCTTGCGCAATGGCGTTGAGCGCGTCGGCGTCGAGCACCAGGCTTTTGGCGCCGGACAGCAGACGCGGCAGCAGGGTGCGCACGGCGTTGCCACCCCCGCATCCGCACACCACGTGGGTCTGGCGCACGTCCAGGTCGTCGAGCGCCCGCGTCATCAGGGCTCGCGGATGTGGTGTCTCGCCTGCCGGGCTTGAAATGGTCCCCTGCGTCGACGTATTCACCGGGTCCGCAGCAGCGTGACGCCCGTCCGTCGAGGCTGATGGTCGAGCCGCCTGACGCCCCGCCAGGCACACCCAGACACGGCCCGCGCCGGCGTGCAAGGCAGCGCTGCCCGCCAGCCAGGCGGCCCCCTCCATGCCCACGTCGCCGCCCACCACGGCCAGGTCCCCGAAATGGCCTTTGTGGCTGGCGTGGGCCGACAGGGGCGGCGTCGGCGTGGCCAGCAGTTCGGCGTCCGGTTTCAATCCATCAGCAGGCCAGGAGCTGCCTGCAGGGGGTGGAGGGCATGAGGTGTTTGAGGGGAGTTGCACCCGCTCACCCCCTGGCGCGGTGTCTTCCACGCCCAACCCGTCCCACCACACCTCGCCAGCCCAGTCACGGCCGTCCTGGGTGAACAGGCCCGGCTTGAGCGTGAGCAGGCTCAGGGTGTAGCGTTTGCCGTGGCCCCGCTCGGGCCGCCCGTGCCAGGTGCCTGTCTGAGCGTCCAGCCCTGAGGGGGTGTCGATGCACAACACCGGCGCGTGGGCCTGGTTCATGGCCTGCAGCCATTCGGCCATGGGGCCTGACAGGCCGGGTTTGGCGCCAATGCCCAGCAAGGCGTCAATGGCGATATCCCAGGTGAAGGGGGCGCAGGGGTGCACCGCCAGCCCATCCTCAGCCAGACGTTGCCAGGCCGCCTGGGCATCCGCAGGGCAGGGTCGCTCGGGAGTGGGGGGCAGGGCGGTGACGTGCACATCGAGCCCGGCTTGCCGCAGGTAACGGGCAGCCACGGCCCCATCTCCGCCATTGTTACCAGGGCCGCACACCACCCACACCCGCTGGGCATGGGGGGCCAAGGCACGGGCCAACCGTGCCACGGACTGCCCAGCCCGCTCCATCAAGGGGGGCGTGGGGTGCTGGGACAGCGCCGCCTGTTCCATCGCCCGGGTACCTGCAATGCCTTGCAAGGGCCAAGCCCGTTGCGAGGTGACCCGGCACAGCCCGCTGGTTGCCGTGGCGGGTGTGTGCAAGGTGGGGGCAAAGTCGTCGGGTTGGAACATGGAGCTATGCTAGAATCGCCAGGTTTTGCGGCAGGTGCAGGATGGATGGCTCCACCCAATGGGTAGGCCCAACGCTCAGGCACCGACCTCGGACAACATCGTAATTCACCTCAACCTCAAACCAGCCCCCCACAGGTGTTGGCTCGCACACAAAGGCTCAAGTCTTCTGCTGTGTTGGCCGATTCGGGCTCGGTTTCAGACCTAACCTTTGGAGAGACTATGTCTATCACCATGCGCGAAATGTTGGAAGCCGGCGTCCATTTCGGACACCAGACCCGCTTCTGGAACCCCAAGATGGCCCCGTTCATCTTCGGTCATCGCAACAAAATCCACATCATCAACCTCGAGCAGTCGCTGCCGATGTTTCAAGACGCGGCCAAGTTCGCCCGTCAACTGTCGGCCAATCGCGGCAACATCCTCATGGTGGGCACCAAGCGCCAGGCCCGTGAAATCGTCGCGGCTGAAGCCCGTCGCGCTGGCGTGCCCTTCGTGGACCAGCGTTGGCTCGGCGGCATGCTGACCAACTTCAAGACGGTCAAGACCTCTATCAAGCGCCTCAAGGACATGAAGGTTCAGCTGGAAACCGGTCTGGACGCCATGTCCAAGAAAGAGCAACTGATGTTCAACCGCGAACTCGAGAAACTCGAGAAGGACATCGGCGGTATCCAGGACATGGCCACCTTGCCTGATGCCATCTTCGTGATCGACGTGGGTTACCACAAGATCGCCGTGGCCGAAGCCAAGAAGCTGGGCATCCCCCTGATTGGCGTGGTGGACACCAACCACTCCCCCGAGGGCATCGACTACGTCATCCCCGGCAACGACGACTCCTCCAAGGCTGTCACGTTGTACGCTCGCGGCATTGCTGACGCCATCCTGGAAGGCCGTGCCAATGCGGTGCAGGAAGTGGTCAAGGCCGTGGCCGAAGGCGAAGACGAGTTCGTCGAAGTCGACAACGCTGCCTGATTTGCCCATCGGCACTTCAGCAAGGGGCTCCGGTAGCCCCTTTTTCTCGAGTGCCAACCCAATTCAACCCTTTTAGAACCGAACCCGGAGAACACTATGGCAGCTATCACCGCCAGCATGGTCGCAGAACTGCGCGCCAAGACCGACGCCCCGATGATGGAGTGCAAGAAGGCCCTGACCGAATCCGACGGCGACATGGCCAAGGCTGAAGAACTGTTGCGCGTCAAGCTCGGCAGCAAGGCCGGCAAGGCCGCCAGCCGGGTGACCGCCGAAGGCGTGGTCGCCAGTTTCATCGAAGGCAACACGGGCGCCTTGATCGAAGTCAACTGCGAAACCGACTTTGTCACCAAGAACGACAGCTTCCTGGCCATGGCGCAAGCCGCTGCCAAGCTGATCGCCCAGCACAACCCCGCCTCCCTCGAGGCGCTGGGTGCGTTGTCTTACAGCCAGGACGGTTTTGGTCCCACCATGGAAGACGTGCGCAAGGGTCTGATTGGCAAGATTGGCGAGAACATGAGCTTCCGTCGCTACAAGCGTTTCAGTGGCGACGCCTCCGTGACGTCTTACCTGCACGGCACCCGCATCGGTGTGGTGGTGGAGTACACCGGCCAGGAAGCCGCTGCGCGTGACGTGGCCATGCACGTGGCCGCCATGAAGCCCGTGGCGCTCACCAGCGCTGACGTGCCGGCCGACCTGATCGACAAAGAGCGCTCGGTCGCACAGGCCAAGGCGGCCGAATCCGGCAAGCCTGCCGAGATCGTCGCCAAGATGATCGATGGCTCGGTGCAGAAATACCTCAAGGAGGTGTCGCTGTTCAACCAGCCCTTCGTCAAGAACGACAAGCAGACCGTCGAGCAGATGCTCAAGGCAGCCGGCACCACTGTCAAGGCCTTCACCTTGTAC
>CANFMY010000081.1 GCA_947448375.1 Comamonadaceae bacterium
CTGTGGGCTCATCTGGACATCGGTGATCAGCAAGGGCTCGGGCCCCAGGGGCAGCGTGCCGGCTTCGTTGTAGGGGGTGGAAAAATCAGCCTTGCCCAGGTTTTCCTGTTGCTTGAATTCGGCCAGCATCTGCCGGGTGTGCTCGTTGAGCACAGGCGTTTGCACAGAGGCTTGAGGAGCCATGATGTCAGTTCCCAGCCGCTCCAAATGGGGTTGTAGGCCCAGGCTCAGGCGACGGGTCAGCCACACCCGCAGCTCTTCCTGGGCCGTGGTGTTGATGCGCAGCAGCAAGCGGTCCTGCAGCACGTCATGGTTGAGGGAGAGCTGGTGAATGTGCATGCTTGAGCTGGATCAAGTCGGCAGTCCGCAGGCGCGGGGCTGTCTTGAAAAGGGGGCGATGATCCTCAGGTGCGGTTGAGTGACCACTTATTGTGCGGGAAATTGTCATGCGTTTGGATAAATTAACCACCAAATTTCAGGAAGCCTTGGGCGAAGCCCAAACTCTGGCTCTGGGCGCCGATCATGCCTACATTGAGCCATGCCATGTGGTGTTGGCCATGGTGCGCCAGGCCGATGGCCCCAAGCCGCTGTTGCAGCGCGCTGGCGCCAACGTGGCGGGTCTGGAGAGCGCGGCCGAAGCGGCCATGCACAAACTGCCTCAGGTGCAAGGGCAGGAGCAAGTCCAGGTCGGCCGCGATCTGGTGACTTTGATCCAGGCCGCAGAAAAAGAAGCGCTCAAGCGTGGTGACCAGTACATTGCCAGCGAGTTGTTTTTGCTGGCCCTGTGTGATCACAAGGGCGATGTGGGCAAACTGGCCCGCGACAACGGCCTGACCCGCAAGTCGTTGGAGGCCGCTGTGGAAGCGGTGCGCGGTGGGCAGAAGGTGGACAACCCCGAAGCCGAAGGCCAGCGCGAAGCCTTGATGAAATACTGTCTGGACTTGACCGAGCGCGCACGCAAGGGCAAGCTCGATCCGGTGATTGGCCGGGACGACGAAATCCGTCGCGCCATCCAGGTGCTGCAGCGTCGCAGCAAGAACAACCCGGTGCTGATTGGTGAGCCCGGAGTGGGCAAAACGGCCATTGTGGAGGGCCTGGCGCAGCGCATTGTGGCCGGTGAAGTGCCCGAATCGCTCAAGGGCAAGCGCGTCTTGTCGCTCGACATGGCGGCCTTGCTGGCCGGGGCCAAGTACCGTGGCGAGTTCGAGGAGCGTCTCAAGTCTGTCCTCAAAGAGTTGGCCAAGGACGAAGGCCAGACCATTGTGTTCATTGACGAGCTGCACACCATGGTGGGGGCCGGTAAGGCCGAAGGCGCGATGGACGCGGGCAACATGCTCAAGCCTGCGCTGGCGCGCGGCGAGTTGCACTGTGTGGGCGCCACCACGCTGGACGAGTACCGCAAATTCATCGAAAAGGATGCGGCGCTCGAGCGACGCTTCCAGAAAATCATCGTGGGCGAGCCCACGGTGGAAGCCACCATCGCCATCCTGCGAGGTTTGCAAGAAAAATACGAAGTGCACCATGGCGTGGAGATCACCGACCCAGCCATCGTCGCCGCTGCCGAACTCTCGCACCGCTACATCACCGACCGCTTTTTGCCCGACAAGGCGATCGATCTGATCGATGAAGCCGCGGCCAAGATCAAGATCGAGATCGACTCCAAGCCCGAGGTCATGGACCGACTCGACCGGCGTCTCATCCAGCTCAAGATCGAGCGCGAGGCCGTGCGCAAGGAGAAGGACGAAGCGTCACAAAAGCGTCTGGCCTTGCTTGAAGAGGAAATGGACAAGCTCGAGCAGGAATACGCCGACCTGGAGGAAATCTGGAAATCCGAGAAAGCCTCGGCTCAAGGCGGCGCACAGGTCAAGGAAGAGATCGACCGCCTGCGTTTTCAGATCGAGGAGTTCACCCGCAAAGGCGACTTCAACAAGGTGGCCGAGTTGCAATACGGCCGTTTGCCCGAGTTGGAAAAACGCCTGAAAGAGGCCAATGCCCGCGAGTCGGCGGCAGGCGATGCCACGACGCCTCGCTTGTTACGCACGCAAGTGGGTGCCGAGGAAATCGCCGAAGTGGTCGCACGGGCCACCGGCATTCCGGTGGCCAAGCTCATGCAGGGCGAACGCGAAAAACTCTTGCAAATGGAAGACCGTTTGCACCAGCGTGTGGTGGGGCAGGAGGAGGCCATCGTGGCCGTGTCCAATGCCATTCGCCGTTCACGGGCGGGCTTGGGCGACCCCAATCGTCCCACGGGGTCCTTCCTGTTCCTGGGCCCCACGGGCGTGGGCAAGACCGAGTTGTGCAAGGCATTGGCCGGCTTCCTGTTTGACAGTGAAGACCACCTGATTCGCATTGACATGAGCGAGTACATGGAGAAGCATGCGGTGAGTCGCCTGATCGGCGCTCCTCCGGGCTATGTGGGGTACGACGAGGGCGGATACCTCACCGAGGCCGTGCGTCGCAAGCCCTACAGCGTGCTGTTGCTCGACGAAGTCGAGAAGGCCCACCCGGATGTCTTCAACGTGCTGCTGCAAGTGCTGGATGATGGACGTCTGACCGACGGTCAGGGTCGCACCGTGGACTTCAAGAACACGGTCATCGTGATGACCTCCAACATTGGCTCCCCCATCATTCAGAGCATGGTGGGGCAGGACAGCCAGGACATCAAGGATGCGGTGCTGGACGAACTCAAGGGGCACTTCCGTCCCGAGTTTCTCAATCGTATCGACGAGACCGTGGTGTTCCACAGCCTGGGTGCCGCGCACATTGCCAGCATTGCGGAGATCCAGTTGCGCGTGCTGGCCGATCGACTGGCTCGCCTGGACCTCACGCTGCACGTGGCGCCCGCGGCCCTGGCCGAATTGGCCAAGGTGGGATTTGACCCGGTGTTTGGCGCGCGTCCGCTCAAGCGCGCCATCCAGCAGCGCATCGAGAATCCCTTGTCCAAGCTGTTGCTGGAAGGCCAGTTCGGGCCCAAGGACGTCATCGAGGTCAAGGTCGATCCGGTGCGCGCGCCGGGCGAGTTCCAGTTCAGCCAGGGCAGCGCCTGAGCCTGTGGGTCTGGGGTCGGGCCAGCGAGTCGGTCGTGTGACATGCGTGCGAGATCACCCGCGCATAATGAGGGCTGTTGGAACTTCAAACAGCTCATCCCATGACCGCACGCGAACAAATAGCCGGCCATCTTCTGGTCGAATGTCTGGTGGAACAGGGCGTTACGCACGCCTTTGGTGTCCCGGGTGAGAGCTACCTGGCGGTGCTCGACGGCTTGCATGCCTACCGCGACCGTATCCAGTTCATCATCAACCGACAAGAGGGTGGAGCGGCCTACATGGCGGAAGCGCACGGCAAGCTCACGGGTCGTCCGGGGGTGTGTCTGGTCACGCGCGGACCGGGCGCCACCAACGCCTCGGTGGGTGTGCACACGGCATTTCAGGACAGCACGCCCATGGTGCTGCTGGTGGGCGACGTGGCCTCCGATTGCCGTGACCGCGAAGGGTTTCAGGAACTCGATTACGGCACCTTCTTCGGCCCCAACACGCGCGGCATGGCCAAGCGGGTCGAGCGCATCGACGACCCCGAGCGCATCCCCGAATACGTGGCGCGCGCCTTTGCGACCGCGGTGAATGGCCGTCCGGGCCCCGTCGTGCTGGTGCTGCCGGAGGACATGCTGGTCAAGACGGTGAGTGCTCGTCCGTTGCCGCGCGTGCAAGCCGTGCAAGCGGCCCCCGCGCCGTCTGACCTGGCGCGTCTGCGCGACATGCTGCTGGCAGCGCGCCAGCCGTTTGTGCTGGCAGGTGGTCCGGGGTGGACGCCCGCTGCGGCGCAAGCCCTGCAGCGATTTGCCGAGAACTGGAAGCTGCCGGTGGGCAATGCCTTTCGCTTTCAGGACACCTTTGACAACCTGCATCCGCACTATGCGGGGGACGTGGGCATTGGCCTCAACCCCAAACTGGCTCAGCGTCTGCAAGACTGTGACCTGCTCCTGGTGCTGGGGCCCCGCCTGGGCGAGATGACCACCGGTGGCTACGCCCTGCTCAAGCCGCCGCGCCTGCCGCAGCCCCTGGTGCACATCCATCCCAGCGCGGAAGAGCTCAACCGCGTCTTCCACGCCGACCTGGCCATTCTCTCGACGCTGGGCGCCGCGGCCAGTGCACTCGAGTCGCTCCCGGCCCCCGCCGACGTGCCCTGGGCCGCCTGGACCGATCAAGCCCATGTCGATTACCTCGCCAACCTGGCGCCCCAAGCCCTGCCGGGCGATATCGACATGGCCGCCATCATCGACGTGGTCAACCGTCTGTTGCCGGATGATGCCGTGGTCACCAATGGTGCGGGCAACTTCGCCAGCTGGGTGCATCGATTTCATCGCTACCACGGCATCGCCCGGGGTCACAAGACGCAACTGGCGCCCACCAACGGCTCCATGGGGTACGGCGTGCCAGCGGGCATTGCCGCCAACATCACCACCGGGCGCACGGCGTTCACCATTGCCGGTGATGGTGACTTCCTCATGAACGGCCAGGAATTGGCGACAGCACGACAGTACGGCGGGCGCAGCATCATCGTCTTGCTCAACAACGGCATGTACGGCACCATCCGCATGCACCAGGAGCGCGACTTCCCCACCCACGAAAGCGGCTCGCACTTGAGCAACCCGGATTTTGTGACCCTGGCGCAGGCGTATGGCTACGAGGGCGCGCGTGTCACACGCACCGCCGAGTTCGAACCGGCGATGCGCGCTGCGCTGGCCAGCAAGACGGGCACCGTGATCGAGATCATGCTGGACCAGGAGGTCATCACCACGCGTGCCACGCTCTCGTCCATCCGGGACGCGGCGATCAAGCGGTTGAAGACCTGAGCCACTTCAACTCGGCGGTCATGGCGGGCGAGTCGCCCTTCATCTGAAGCCGGCGCTGGTCCGGTGGTCAGGGGGTCAGGACGCGACGCCAACGAAAAAGCCATCTGACACCTCGTGGGTGCAGATGGCTTTTCTTCAAGCGCCGTAGGTCAGGCGCTGTCGATACGGTTCAGCTCAGTGGAACTGCTCTTCCTCGGTGGACCCGGTCAGCGCCTTGACGCTGGACTGGCCACCCTGGATCACGGTGGTCACGTCGTCGAAGTAACCCGCGCCCACTTCCTGCTGGTGCGACACGAAGGTGTAGCCCTTCTCGCGCGCCGCAAACTCGGGCTCTTGCACCATGTTCACGTAATGCTTCATGCCCTCGCCACGTGCATAGGCATGGGCGAACTGGAAGCTGTTGTACCAGTTGACGTGGATGCCGGCCAGCGTGATGAACTGGTACTTGTAGCCCAGTGCGGACAACTCGTCCTGGAACGCGGCAATGGTCTTGTCGTCCAGGTTCTTCTTCCAGTTGAAGGAGGGCGAGCAGTTGTAGGACAGCAGCTTGCCGGGATGCTTGGCGTGCACCGCCTGCGCGAACTCGCGAGCAAAGCCCAGGTCAGGCGTGCCGGTTTCGCACCACACCAGGTCGGCGTAGGCAGCGTAGGCCACGCCACGGCTGATGGCTTGCTCCAGACCATTCTTGACGCGGTAGAAGCCCTCGGGAGTGCGCTCGCCGGTCAGGAAGGGCTTGTCGTTGGCGTCGTGGTCGCTGGTCAGCAGGTTGGCGGCTTCGGAATCGGTACGGGCCAGCACGATGGTGGGCACGCCCATGACGTCGGCCGCGAAACGCGCTGCGATCAGCTTCTCGCAAGCTTCATGCGTGGGCACCAGCACCTTGCCACCCATGTGGCCGCACTTCTTCACGGCCGCCAGCTGGTCTTCAAAGTGAACGCCCGCAGCCCCGGCTGCGATCATGTTCTTCATCAGTTCGAAGGCGTTGAGCACGCCGCCGAAGCCGGCTTCCGCATCGGCCACGATGGGCAGGAAGAAGTCGGTGTAGTCCTTGCTGCCCGGCTCGATGCCACGGCCCCACTGGATTTCATCGGCGCGCTTGAAGGTGTTGTTGATGCGACGCACCATGGTGGGCACCGAATCGTAGGCGTACAGCGACTGATCCGGGTACATGGTTTCCGACGTGTTGCCGTCGGCGGCGACTTGCCAGCCCGACAGGTAGACGGCCTCCAGGCCGGCCTTGGCTTGCTGCATGGCCTGACCGGCAGAGATGGCGCCAAAGGAATTCACATAGCCCTTCTTGGCTTCGCCATTGATGAGGCGCCACAGCTTGTCGGCGCCGCGCTTGGCCAGGGTGTGCTCGATGTGCAGGCTGCCACGCAGGCGCACGACGTCGGCGGCGCTGTAGCCACGCTTGACGCCTTTCCAGCGGGGGTTGTGGGCCCAGTCTTTTTCGAGGGCGGCGATTTGTTGTTCGCGGCTCAGTTGTTCAGTCAGGTTTTGCGGCATGAGATCACTCCTTCGGGTTAATGATTCGTCGGGATTGGAAAACGCAACTGTTTCAAATCCGATGAACGAAGTTTAGGTCTTATAGAAGAGTGAATTCTTATCTTGTGTCTTATATAAGAATTATTTTTTCATGTTTAAATTCAATGACTTAATTTTTACTTTTTTCAATGTGAAAATCTATTTCTCATATCAAGAAAAAATATTGCAGCGCAGCAATCCAAATTTTCGCATTAAGAAAAATACTTTGCTCTCGTGAAAATGAGCCTTCGCAGGGCCGAGGAGGGTGTTGCAGGACCGAGAAGTTCCCCGAGGCCCCGCAAGGCCCTGTCATGAATCCTCGAGGCCAACAGACCACCCGAGGCAGCACGTCAAGCGGGTGTGCCTCAGCGGGTCGGTGGACACGCCTGCAGCCAGTCGCCGTGCTCGATCAGCGCACGCCCCTGAATGCGCGAAGGGTCAATTTCGTACAGCACGCATGGCAGCGGACCCTCGGGTGTGTCCACCGTCACGCAGCGACGGTGGTATTCGCCGGTGGGTTGTGGCAACAGGCCTTCCAGATGATCCAGTTGCACCAACACCGAAGGCGTGACCTCGTAGACCTCGCCCAGGACCCACTCGCCGTCATCCAGCAAGAGGCCGGGGTAGCGACCGAGATGGTAGAGACGGCCACGCACGCGAGCCGTCGTGACCAAGCGGGGCAGGGGCTGATAGCGGTGGATGTCGTTGCGCCCGCCACGTCGCAACGTGCCGTAGACAAACACACGCGTCATCTCGGTTTGCTGCATGATGCGCTCCTGGTCACCTTTCATGAACTCGTCATCTCCATTGTCACACCGGTCCCTGGGGTTGCACTATGCCTGCCTGGCCGCGAGCATGGCGCTCGTGGGCAGTTACGTCACGTTGTCGCAACAACTCGTGGCGGTGATGGGCGTGACGGTCTTGGCCTGGTGCCGTTTCACGATTGGGGCCCTGGTCATGCCGCACTGGTTGCGCAAGCCCGCCGATGAGCCCCCCCTCACGCCTGCGCTTCATGGCTGGCTGTTTCTCGAGTCCTTACTGGGCAATGTGCTGTTTTCGCTGTGCATGCTCGCGGGGGTGCAACGCACCTCGGCCGTATCGGCTGGCGTGATTCTGTCCTTCACACCCATGGCCGTGGCCTTGCTGAGCCGATGGTGGCTGGGCGAGCGCGTGGCGGGTCGTACCTGGTTGGGCATTGCGCTCGCGGTGGGGGGCATGGCCTTGCTGGGTGCAGAAGGCCGAGCGACCGCAACGGACGGTGGAGGTGCTGCGTTGTCCGACAGTGCCGTGGGCAATCTGTTGATCCTGGCCGCCGTGGTGTGCGAAGCCAGCTATGCCGTGATTGGCAAGCGACTCACCCGCATCCTGAGCCCGCGTCGCATCACGGCCCTGATCAATCTGTGGGGTTGGGTACTCATGACACCGCTGGCCTGGTCGGCCTTGCATGCGTTCAACCCGGCCGCGCTTCATCTGGGCGAGTGGAGCGCGTTGCTGTTTTACGCCCTGGCGGCCAGCGTGGGTACGGTCTGGTTGTGGATGACCGGGCTGCAGCGCGTGCCGGCGAGCCAGGCGGGGGTCTTCACGGCCATGCTGCCCCTGGCCGCTTGCACGGTGGCCTGGGTGTTGGGCGAGGCGCCGTCGCCGCTGCAATGGCTGGCGCTGGGTCTCACGTTGGCCGGCATTGCCGTGTCCAATGGAAGTCCTCCAAGAGGTGATTGAGCTGCAAATTCCCTCGGAAATCGCCACTCAGCCGGCTTTTCCCTCTGAAAAAAACAACATCTCGAGTGAAAAAAGTGTTTTTCCCCTTGGAAATGCGTTTTTTTCCCGATAGCATCCGTGGTGCTGAAGGATCTGCAGATTCCCTCAGTGAAAACTAACCTCTTCTAGAAGGAAATTGAATCATGGCAACTGCAAAGAAAGCACCGGCTAAAAAAGCCGCCGCAAAAAAAGCTCCGGCTAAAAAAGTCGCAGCCAAGAAGCCCGTAGCGAAGAAAGCTGCACCGGCCAAGAAGCCCGCTGCCAAGAAAGCCGCTCCGGCCAAGAAAGCAGCGCCCGCCAAAAAGGCCGCTGCCAAGAAGCCCGCTGCCAAAAAGGCTCCCGCCAAGAAGCGCACCCCCAACGCTGCCTTCATGAAGGCGTTGACCCCCAGCGCCGCACTGGCCGCCGTGATTGGCAACGCCGCTGTTCCGCGCACCGAAGTGGTCAGCAAGCTGTGGACGTACATCAAGAAGCACGGCCTGCAGGACAAAGTCAACAAGCGCAACATCAACGCTGACGACAAGCTCAAGGCCGTGTTCGGCAAGAGCCAGGTCACGATGTTCGAACTGGCTGGCCTGATCGGCAAGCACCTGAGCTGATCCCCGGATCCTCTGCTCAAGCGAAGGGCCGCAGATGCGGCCCTTTTTTTTGTGCGCGGGGTCAGCGCATTACCGCGCCAGTCTCGCTCAGGCCAATCGCGCCCTGGGGTCTCGACGGCCCAGGCGTGAGAGCAAGTGTTCCACCTCCTTCGCGGTCTGAGCACTCATCCTGGCGCCGGGCTTGCGCTGCGCATCACTGGTCAGCAGGCCGCGGCGACGCATGATGTATTTGCGCACGGCCAGGCCGACGCCAGGTTGCTGTTCATAGCGAAGCAAAGGCAGGTGTGCATCAAACAGATCGTGCGCGGCCTCGGTGTCACCGGCACGGCTGAGTCGCACCACATCGCACAGCATGTCCGGGAATGCGTAGCCTGTGTTGGCCCCGTCTGCACCGCGAGACATTTCGTAATCGAGGAACAAGCCGCCGTTGCCGCACAAGATGGCGATGTGGCGCATTTCGCCAGTCTTTTCGAAGTTTCGCAGCGTGGTGATTTTTTCCAATCCTGGCCAATCTTCGTGCTTGAGCATCACGATGGCGGGAATCTCCTGGACCATGCGACGGATCACCCCTGGCGTCATTTGCACCGAGAAGGTGAGGGGATAGTCTTGAAGCACGATCGGAATGTCCGTGCCGATGGCATCGCTGGCCTGCTGGTAGTAGGTGACGATCTGGTCATCGGTGCGCAAGGTGTTGGGGGGCGCAATCATCACGCCCGCAGCGCCCGCGGCCATGACCTCTTGCGCCAGAATGCGCATGCTCGCAAAGCCGGGTGACGACACGCCCGCAATGATCGGGAGCCCCGAGGCGCGGGTGGTCATCGCGCGGGTAATGCCCACGCTTTCCTCGAGCGAGAGTTTGGGCGCTTCGCCGAGTTGTCCCAGCACCGTCACACCAGTGGCGCCGCAGGCGACGTAAAAATCCGTGAGCCGGGCCATGGATGCGGTGTCAATGGTGCCGTCGTCGAGAAATGCGGTGGGTGCAATGGGGTAGACGCCGTGGGCTTGGTCAGTCAGTCGCATGGGGGTCCTTGAACGATGATCAGCCGCAGATTGTGCCGCGCTTTGGTGATATGCGAAAATCACTTGTGTTTCAGTATCTGAACCTCCACAAGAGCGAGAAAGGCAATCTGGTTATGACACCGCGAACTACCCCGGAGACCCGCCTTGGCCGTTGACGGCCTGCAGTTCGCGCCTGCCGATTCCTTCTCCTGCGGCGCGGTTCACACCGTGCTTTTTTTTGCCTGAACGATACCCATGCTCAACATCACGCTACCCGATGGTTCCCAACGACAGTTTCCCGGCCCGGTGACAGTGGCCGAGGTGGCCGCCTCGATTGGCGCCGGTCTGGCCAAAGCCGCTTTGGGCGGTCGTGTGGAGGGTCAGCTGGTGGACACCTCTCACACCATCACCGGTGATGCGCGCCTGGCCATCATCACCGCCAAGGATGCCGATGGCCTGGACATGATTCGCCATTCCACGGCCCACTTGCTGGCCTATGCGGTGAAAGAGCTGTTCCCCGAGGCGCAGGTCACCATCGGCCCCGTCATCGAACATGGTTTCTATTACGACTTCTCTTACAGCCGCCCGTTCACGCCGGACGATCTGGCCGCCATTGAAAAGCGCATGACGCAGCTGGCCGCCAAGGACGAGCCCGTTGTGCGCACGGTCATGCCGCGTGATGAGGCGGTGCAGTATTTCAAGGGGTTGGGCGAGCACTACAAGGCCGAGATCATCGGCAGCATTCCTGCTGGTGAGGACGTGTCGCTGTACGCCGAGGGCGCCTTCACTGATCTGTGCCGTGGCCCGCACGTGCCCAGCACCGGCAAGCTCAAGCATTTCAAACTCATGAAGGTGGCCGGCGCCTACTGGCGCGGCGACCACCGCAACGAAATGCTGCAGCGCGTGTACGGCACGGCTTGGGCCAGCAAGGAAGACCTGCAGCAATACCTCACCATGCTCGAGGAAGCCGAGAAACGCGACCACCGCAAGCTCGGTCGTGAACTCGACCTGTTTCACATCGACGAGCATTCACCCGGCACCGTGTTCTGGCATCCCCAGGGCTGGGTGCTCTGGCAAGAGGTGGAGCAATACATGCGCCGCGTTTACCGCGACAACGGGTATCTGGAAGTGAAAGGCCCGCAGATCCTGGACCAGGGCTTGTGGGAAAAAACCGGTCACTGGGACAAGTACCGCGAAAACATGTTCGTGACCGAATCGGAAAAGCGTGACTATGCCTTGAAGCCGATGAACTGTCCCGGCCACATCCTGATTTACAAACACGGCATCAAGAGCTACCGCGACTTGCCCCTGCGCTTTGGCGAATTCGGCCAATGTCACCGCAACGAACCCACCGGCGGTTTGCACGGCATCATGCGGGTACGCGCCTTCACCCAGGACGATGGCCACATCTTCTGCACCGAAGAGCAGATCCAGACCGAGGTCAAGGCCTTCACCACATTACTGCAAAAGGTTTACAAGGACTTCGGCTTCACCGACATCATCTACAAACTCTCGACACGTCCGGACAAGCGCATCGGGACCGAAGAGAGCTGGGACCGTGCAGAAAACGCTCTGGCCGAAGGCCTGCGTGCTTCCGGCTGCGACTTTGAGTACCTGCCAGGCGAGGGTGCCTTTTATGGCCCGAAGATCGAATACACCCTGAAGGACGCCCTGGGGCGTCCTTGGCAGTGCGGCACCATCCAGGTCGACCCCAACATGCCCGAGCGGCTGGACGCCGAGTACGTGGCCGAGGACGGCTCGCGCCAGCGCCCCATCATGCTGCACCGGGCCATCGTGGGCAGTCTGGAGCGCTTCATCGGCATTCTCATCGAGCAGCATGCCGGGGCGCTGCCGGTTTGGCTCGCGCCGGTGCAGATCGCGGTGCTCAACATCACCGATGCACAGGCCGATTACGCGCGCGATGTCGCACAAATGCTGAAAAATCAAGGGTTTAGGGTGGACTTGGACCTGCGCAACGAGAAAATCACGTATAAAATACGCGAGCATTCGATGCAGAAGCGGCCCTACATCCTTGTCGTGGGCGACAAGGAGCGGGCTGCTGGTGCCGTCGCGGTGCGCGCCCGAGGTAACCAAGACCTCGGTGTGATGTCCCTCGATGCGTTCCGTGACCGGATCGCCTCGGACATCGCCCTCAAGAGCTGATTCCATTCAGAAAAAGCCTCTGGGATGCGTGTTGCATCGTGTCGGTCAAGTGTTGCCGTCTTGTTTCAAGCGGCTTCGATTTTTGAAGGATAGTCACCATCGCTACTGAATTTCGCGACCGTCGCCAACGCGAGGAACGCAAACACCGCCTGAACCGGGAAATCATGGCCCCGGAAGTCCGCTTGACGGGTCCTGACAACGAGCCGATTGGCATCGTGAGCCTCGCAGAAGCCCTGCGCATGGCCGGAGACCTGGATGTCGATCTGGTTGAAATCGCCGCCACCGCCTCACCTCCCGTGTGTCGTCTGGTCGATTACGGCAAGTTCAAGTACGTCGAGCAGAAAAAGGCGGCTGAAGCGAAGTCCAAGCAAAAGGTCATCGAGGTCAAGGAAATCAAATTCCGACCCGGTACCGATGATGGTGACTACAACATCAAGGTGCGCAATATCAAGCGCTTCCTGGATGATGGTGACAAGTGCAAGATCACGCTTCGCTTTCGCGGTCGCGAGATCACGCACCAGGAAATCGGCTTGGCGCTGTTGCAGCGCCTGCGAGATGAGTTGGCGGATCTGATCGTGGTCGAACAGTTCCCCAAGTTGGAGGGTCGGCAAATGATCATGATGATCGCGCCGGGCCGCAAGAAATCGGGTGGCGCCGCCAAACCCGCAGCAGATGCAGCTCCGGCCGCATCTGTCTGACAAGGCGACGTAACAACAAGTGGCTCGGGGCCAACAAGTCCGCGATGGGATCGCGGCGCCTCACGAGCACAATTAGGAGCATTCAATGCCCAAAATGAAGACCAAGAGCAGCGCGAAAAAACGTTTTCGCGTTCGTCCCGGTGGGTCCGTC
>CANFMY010000082.1 GCA_947448375.1 Comamonadaceae bacterium
ACTGGGCATTGCCACGTTGACGGGCTTGTTGGCGGCGCTGGCACCCGCGTTGCGAGCTGCCCGTCTGGATCCGGTGGTGGCCATTCGAGGCTGAGGTCTGTCACATGAACGCTGCCACTGTTCCATCGACTCCCCGTGCAGACTGGACCGCTGACAGCCGCGTGCTCAGCGGCACACCGGTGGTGCACCTGGACGGCGTTCGCAAGTCTTTCAACGTGGGTTTGCCCACCGAGGTGGAGGTGCTGCATGGCATTGATCTGCATCTGAAGCCGGACGAGTTTGTCGCGGTGATGGGGCCGTCGGGATCGGGCAAGAGCACGCTGCTCAATCTGGTGGGTTTGCTCGATCGCCCCACACAGGGCCGGTTGCAGATCCTGGGCCAGGAAACCACCGCACTCGATGACCAGGCCCTGACGCGATTGCGCGGCAGAAGTATCGGCTTTGTCTTTCAGTACCACCATCTGATGAGTGCTTTCAGCGCATTGGAAAACGTGATGATGCCCCTGGTGGGCCTGCACGGCTATCCCACCGCCGAGATTGAGGCCCAGGCCCTGCGGTTGATTGACAGCGTAGGACTGACGCCCTGGCGCGATACACCGGCCACGCGGCTGTCGGGTGGGCAACAGCAACGCGTGGCGGTGGCTCGGGCCTTGAGCATGCAACCGGCCTTGCTGCTGGCGGATGAACCCACCGGCAATCTGGATACCAAAAGCGCTGACGCCGTGTTCGAGTTGTTTCGACAGGTGAACCGAGAGCACCGAACCGCCGTGCTCTTTGTCACCCACAACCCGGCGTTGGCTCAGCGTTGCGACCGCATCATCCAGGTGGTGGACGGACGGGTGCAAGGCGACTGAGCGCAGTGCCCCGTGACTGCATCAGGTGGAGGGAAACACCCACAGCAGTGCAGCTGTCATGGTGATGTAGCGCAAGCACTTGCCAATGGCCATGTAAGCCAGGCAGGGCCAGAACGGCAGTTTGAGCCACCCGGCCACGGCACACAGCGGGTCACCGATGCCGGGCAACCAGCTCAGCAGACAGGCCTTGGGCCCCAAGCGTTGCAGCCATTGCAAGGCGCGCGCGTGGTAAGTGTCGGTGGCTGGCTTGCGGGTGCGATTCAGGGCGGTATGTGCCCCATAGCCCATCCACCAGTCAATCGCGCCGCCCAGTGTGTTGCCGGCTGTGGCCACCGCAATGGTGGCCCAGAACAGGTCAGGGTCGAGCTTGATCAATCCAAACACGGCGGGCTCGGATCCGAGGGGAAGCAGCGTGGCCGATATCAGCGACACGACAAACACCGTGCTCAAGCCCACTTCGGGCAAGGCCAGGGTCTGCAACAAGGAGGTGAGCCACGCTTCCATGGGGGGAGTATAGGTTTAGGGAATCCCCGGAGGATGTGCCAGGCTGCTGAAAAATAAGGCAGGTAGAATCGCTCTCCCGCCTATTGTCCCCTCCCGGATTTCCTCACCCCATGCACATCGGCCCTTATCTGTTGGCGAACCCCCTGTTCGTCGCCCCGATGGCTGGCGTGACAGACCGACCGTTTCGCAAGTTGTGCAAGCAACTGGGGGCGGGCTATGCGGTGAGCGAGATGGTCACCTCGCGCCGCGATTTGTGGGACAGCCTCAAGACCTCTCGTCGAGCTGACCACACGGGTGAACCCGGCCCCATTGCGGTGCAAATAGCGGGCACCGAGCCCGGCATGATGGCCGAGGCCGCGATCTACAACATCGACCGCGGGGCCCAGATCATCGACATCAACATGGGCTGCCCAGCCAAGAAAGTGTGCAACGTCTGGGCCGGCTCGGCGCTGATGCGCAATGAAACGCTGGCCCTGGCGATCGTGGAAGCGGTGGTGCAAGCCTGTGAACCGCGCGGCGTGCCGGTCACGCTCAAGATGCGAACCGGCTGGAGCCCTGAGCACCGCAATGCCGTTGCGCTGGCGCGGGCTGCCGAACAGGCGGGGGTGCACATGCTCACCGTGCACGGCCGCACCCGCGAGCAAGGCTACAAAGGCGAAGCCGAATACGACACCGTGGCGGCCGTGAAAGCCGCAGTGAGCGTGCCGGTGGTGGCCAATGGCGACATCGATTCACCCCACAAGGCACGCCAGGTCCTGCAGGCCACGGGATGCGATGCCCTCATGATCGGGCGTGCGGCGCAGGGGCGTCCCTGGATTTTTCGCGAGATAGCCCACTTCCTGGAGACCGGCAGTTTGCTGGCGCCGCCTCTGGTGGCTGAAGTCTCGCGCTTGCTGCTGGCGCACTTGCAGGAACACTACGCGCTGTACGGTGAGTGGACTGGCGTGCGCAGCGCGCGCAAGCACATTGCCTGGTATGTCAAAGGACTGCCAGGGGCGGAGGTTTTTCGCCAGCACATGAACACCCTGGACACCGCCGATGGCCAAACCGAGGCCTTGAACGATTATTTGACGTCCCTGGCCGGGCACAGCGACCGCTGGCCCAGCCCCCAGGATGAAATGGCACCGGAAGCCCTGGCATGAGCAAGAAACACATCGAAGAGGCGGTTCGCCTCAGCCTGGAGTCGTATTTCCGCGACTTGCGTGGCACCGAACCCGACAACCTGCATGACATGATGGTGACGGTGATTGAAAAGCCGCTGCTGGAAACCGTGATGCACCACGCCGAGGGCAATCAGTCGCGTGCCGCGCAGTGGTTGGGCTTGAACCGCAACACCCTGCGCAAGAAATTGGTGCAACACCGTTTGTTGTGAGGCCACCCCTACCCACCAGGTTCAAGCCGTTGGGCAGACCGCTTCACACCTGGATTCGAATTGTTATCTCCGCGCCCCCTGGGCTTTCATCATGAACGCACTCATCTCTGTCTCTGACAAAACTGGCATCGTCGAACTCGCGCAAGCCCTGCACGGCCTGGGAATTGGTCTGATCTCGACCGGCGGCACCGCCAAATTGCTCGCGCAAGCCGGCTTGCCCGTGCGTGAAGTGGCCGATGTCACCGGCTTTCCCGAGATGCTCGACGGTCGTGTGAAAACCCTGCACCCGATGGTGCATGGGGGTTTGCTGGCACGACGTGATGTGTCCGAGCACATGCAGTCCCTGCAAGCCTATGGCATTGGCACCATCGACTTGCTGATCGTCAACCTGTACCCGTTCGAAGCCACCGTGGCCAAGCCAAACTGCACGCTCGACGATGCCATCGAGAACATCGATATCGGCGGTCCGGCCATGGTGCGTAGCGCGGCCAAAAACTGGAAGCACGTGGCCGTGCTCACCGATGCCTCGCAGTACGAAGGGGTGCTGCGTGAACTGCGCGAACACGGCAGCACAAGCGATGCCACGCGCTTTGCCTTGTCTGTGGCCGCTTTCAATCGCATCAGCAACTACGACGCGGCCATCAGCGACTATCTCTCCTCTTACCACCTGGACAGTGGGCAACGCAGCGAATTTCCGGGTCAATCCAATGGCCGATTCGTCAAGCTGCAAGACCTGCGCTATGGCGAGAACCCGCACCAGAGTGCTGCGTTTTACCGCGACCTCAACCCGGCCCCCGGGTCGCTCGTCATGGCCACCCAGTTGCAAGGCAAGGAACTGTCCTACAACAACATTGCCGACGCCGACGCGGCCTGGGAATGCGTCAAGAGCTTCGAGCAAGCGGCCTGTGTCATCGTCAAGCACGCCAATCCCTGCGGTGTGGCCATTGGCCAGGGGGCGCACGAGGCCTACCGCAAAGCGTTCAAGACCGACCCCACCTCGGCCTTTGGCGGCATCATCGCGTTCAACCGCACGGTGGATGAGGCCACGGCGCAGGAGGTGAGCAAACAGTTTGTCGAGGTTCTGATGGCGCCCGACTACACGCCGCAGGCCCTGGCGCTGTTTCAGGCCAAGGCCAATGTGCGCGTGCTCAAAATCCCTATGCCCCCGGGGGGGGCGAGTGCCTGGGAGCAAGGCCGCAACACGCACGACATCAAGCGCGTGGGCTCGGGCCTGCTGATTCAGACCGCCGACAACCACGAATTGACACTGGCGGATCTGAAGGTGGTGACACGCCGTCAGCCCACGCCCGAACAGTTGCAGGACTTGCTCTTTGCCTGGAAAGTGGCGCAGTACGTCAAGAGCAATGCCATTGTGTTCTGTGCCAACGGCATGACCATGGGTGTGGGCGCCGGACAGATGAGCCGCCTGGACTCGGCACGCATTGCCAGTATCAAGGCCGAGCACGCTGGCCTGTCACTCCAAGGCACGGCGGTGGCGAGCGACGCCTTCTTCCCGTTCCGCGACGGGCTCGACGTGGTGGTCGACGCCGGTGCCACCTGCGTGGCGCAACCGGGTGGATCGATGCGGGATCAGGAAGTGATTGATGCCGCCAACGAGCGCGACGTCGCCATGGTCTTCACGGGCGTGCGTCACTTCCGTCACTGAACCTCACAGCGACGCCTTGGCGACGCACATCCTCACAGCGACGCAAACAGGGCGTCTGCTGCGGCGATGGTGGCCTGAATGTCTTCGGCGCTGTGCGCCGAGCTGACAAAACCAGCTTCATACAGCGCTGGGGCGATGTAGACACCATGATCCAGCAAGCCGTGGAAGAGTTGGTTGAAGCGCGGGCTGTCGCTTTTCATCACGCTG
Organism: Comamonadaceae bacterium; assembly: GCA_947448375.1. Classification (GTDB taxonomy): domain Bacteria; phylum Pseudomonadota; class Gammaproteobacteria; order Burkholderiales; family Burkholderiaceae_C; genus Limnohabitans. Next base: position 4,604 of record CANFMY010000082.1, read on the forward strand.
CTGTAGTTGTGCGGCAACTCGGGCAGCAGGAAAAAGCCGAACATGCCGCCCTGGCAATCGGCGCTGAAGGGCACGCCGTGCTTGGCCGCTGCGGCCTTCAAACCGTCCACCAGATCGCTCGTGCGTTGGGAGAGGGCGTCCCAGAAACCCGGCTTGCTGATTTCACGCAGCGTGGCCAGGCCACAGGCCGTGGCCACCGGGTTGCCGCTGAGCGTACCGGCCTGATACACCGGCCCCAGGGGGGCGAGCTGCTCCATGATGGCACGTGGCCCGCCAAACGCGGCCAGGGGCATGCCGCCGCCGATCACCTTACCCAGCACGGTGATGTCCGGACGGAAGCCCGGCAGGGACTTGGCATACACGCTTTGCGCGCTGCCCAGTGCCACACGAAAACCCGTCATCACCTCATCGAACACCAGCAGTGCGCCGTGCTGCGTGCACAGCTCGCGACAACGCTTCATGAAGGGCACCTCGGCGCGCACGAAGTTCATGTTGCCGGCGATGGGCTCGATCATCAGGCAGGCGATGTCCGCGCCGTGCAGCGTGAAGGCCTCTTCCAGTTCGGCAATGTTGTTGTACTCCAGGACCAGCGTGTCTTGCACCACTTCAGCAGGCACACCCGCACTGGTGGGATTGCCAAACGTGGCCAGCCCGGAGCCAGCCTTGACCAGCAGGGCATCGGCGTGGCCGTGGTAGCAACCTTCAAACTTGATCAGTTTGCGACGACCGGTGGCACCGCGCGCCAGACGGATGGCGGTCATGGCGGCTTCGGTGCCCGAGCTCACCAGTCGCACCATGTCCATCGACGGCACGTGGGACAGGATGGCTTCGGCCAGCTCGATTTCGCGCTCGGTGGGCGCGCCAAACGAGAAGCCTTCAACGGTGGCACGCTGCACTGCGTCCAGCACGGCAGGATGACCATGACCGAGAATCATCGGGCCCCAGGAGCCGATGTAGTCGATGTAGCGTTGGCCGTTCGCATCCCAGAAGTAGGGGCCTTGCGCACGGGTGATGAAGCGGGGCGTGCCGCCCACGGCGCGGAAGGCACGCACGGGTGAATTCACGCCACCGGGGATGACTTGGCGGGCACGGTCGAACAGGGTTTGGTTGAGATCGGTCATAGGAACAGAGGGGGTCAATGTTTGGTTTCGTGGCGGTGCAACGAGAAATCTTCGGCGGTGGCGGCAGCATGGTCCTCGTCCGCAGGCTCGGCCGCGTCGTCTTCTCGCGGCGCCCAGAACAGCCGGTCGGCAATGACATGGCCCATGCCCGGGCGAAAACCGCCGTTGAGGCTGTGGTCCAGGTAGGTCAGGGCTTCGGTGGTGGCCACTTGCAGGTCCGTGCCCGAGGCCAGCAGACCGGCCAGCGCCGCGCTCAGCGTATCACCTGCGCCGGCGAACACGGCGTCAAAGCGTTCCACCCGCTCGGACAGCAACACGCTGTTGGGCGCGGCCAGCACGTTGTCGATGAACTGATCGGGCGTGCTGATGCCCGTCACCAGGGTGTAGGGCGTGCCTTTTTCTGCGGCGGCTCGGGCAATGTCGCGTGCGCTCGGGGGCTTCTCGCTGCTCCAGTCGGGCAACAACCAGCGCCACAAGGTGTTGTGGTTGCCCACCAGCAAGGTGGCCTGCGGCAGCACGAGTTCGCGAAAGGCGTCCAGGTAGTTGTCAATGTCGCCTTCTTGCCACCAGGCCAGGTTGGGCATGTAGGCCACCACCGGCACGTCGGCATAGTCGGCGGTGATTTCGGCGATGGTGCTGAGGGTTTCGGGGGTGCCACAAAACCCCACCTTGATGACTTGCACGCTCAGGTCTTCAAGCACCGCGCGGGCCTGCTCGGCCACCGCTTCCTCGTCCAGGGCAATGTGGTCAAAAATTTCGGCGGTGTCACGGATATACACGCCGGTGACGATGGGCAGGGGGTGCGAGCCGACCGAGGCAATGGTGAGCGCGTCGCCCGTGACGCCGCCGGCACCGCTGGGGTCACTGGCATTGAATACCAGGATGCAGGCCGGAACGGCATCTTCGCTGTCAAGGGAGTTGTCGGTCTCGTGGGCCATGGTCATCGATACAATCGAGGCCATTCTATGCCAGCCCCTCCCGGACTGTCGGTCCGGATTGACACGAAAGACAACTGTGAAAACCTGGATGTGCCTGATTTGCGGATGGATCTATGACGAAGAGGCTGGCGCGCCTGACGAGGGCATTCCTCCCGGCACCCCCTGGGAGCAAGTGCCCATGAACTGGACATGCCCCGAGTGCGGTGCCCGCAAGGAAGATTTCGAGATGGTGCCGGTCTGAGCGGCCCCGTCTTAATCCTCACGTCTCCACACCCCGCATGATTCCCGATTCCCGGCGCCTGGACCTGGAGCGCGAGTTGCTGCAGGCCCTGCAACAGGGGGCTGGAACTCCGGCGCAACGCCTCATGGCGCCTGGGTTCCAGGAGGCGTTGCAGCAGCTGTTTCTGGATCAATCCGATGCCGTGCTGCAACCCTTGCTGGGCGAACTCTCGGCTTGGCAAGCCGGGCAGCGCTCAGGCCCCAGTGCCGCAGTGCTGAGGGGTGTGAGGCGCCTCAGTGGTCTGGCGCAGGATCAGCGGCTGGACGCCATCCGCACGCTGTGCGATGCCTTGTACCTGTCCCTGAACAGCGCCGCCAACCAGACAACATCACTCACCTCAGCCCCAGCGGCCGATTGCCAGCAGGGTGCCGAGGAGTTGGCGCGGTTGCTGTTTCTGTACGCGGCCGGGCAACGGCGCGAGGCCTCGACCGAGGTGCTGGCGCGGTTGCAGCGCTGAGCGCAAAGGCTCAGGCTGCCAGCGTTCAGCCTGGACGGTCGGATTTTTTGACCACCGCATAGCGCGCCAGCGTGGCAGCCCGGGCCTCGGCATGGTCCACGATCGGCGCCGGGTAATCTCGACCCAGTGTCACGCCCGCTGCGGCCAGGTCCACCGGGCGTGCCAGCCAGGGCGCGTGCAGGGCTGCATCGGGCAGACGCTCGAGTTGCGGCAGATAGCGCCGGATGAACGCACCCTTGGGGTCAAACTTCTCGCTCTGGCTCACCGGGTTGAAGATGCGAAAGTACGGCTGCGCATCACAGCCGCTGGAGCTGGCCCATTGCCATCCACCGTTGTTGGCCGCCAGGTCGAAATCGTTCAGGTGCACGGCAAAGAACGCCTCGCCCCAGCGCCAGTCAATGCCCAGGTCCTTCACCAGAAAGCTGGCCACCACCATGCGCAGCCGGTTGTGCATGTAGCCGGTTTGCAGCAGCTGCAGCATGGCTGCGTCCACCAGCGGGTAGCCCGTACGCCCTTCGCACCAGGCCTGGAACAAGGTCTTGGCGTGTACGCCTTTTTCCCAGGCGATCGAGTCGTATTCGGGCTTGAAGGCGCGCTCCACCACATGCGGGTGGTGGTGCAGAATTTGGTGATAGAAATCGCGCCAGATCAGCTCGGCCAACCAGATCTGAGCCCCCGCGTCGCCCCGCGCCTGGCGCTGCCAGGCGGCCAGGGCCAGTTCGCGGATGGAGACAGTGCCAAACCGCAGATGAACGCTCAGGTAGCTGGGCCCTTTTTTGGAGGGGAAGTCGCGCGTCTCGTGGTAACGGTCCATGCGGGGGGTGAAGTCCTCGAACAGGGCGCGCCCGCCCGGACTGCCGGCGCAGATGTGCAGCTCGCCCAGATTGGTGGGTTCGAACCCGATGTCCTGCAAGGTGGGAATGCCCTGGCGAAAACCCTCGGGCCGAGGGGCCAGGGCGCGCACGTGTCGACCCACCGGGTGGGCTTGCAGGTCGGATTCTCGAACCTGCTTGAGCCACGTGTTTTTGTAGGGGGTGAACACGCCATAGGGGCGGTTGGCCTGTGTCATCACCTCGCTGCGTTCAAACACCACATGGTCCTTGAAGGTCTCGAAGCTGATGCCAAGTTCGGCCAGGCGGCCCCGCACCCGATGGTCACGCGCCAGGGCCTGGGGCTCGTCATCGTGGTTGGCAAACACCGCTTGCACCCCGAGCGCCTGGGCCAGGCGGGCGATTTCCTCGACCGCCGTGCCATGGCGCACGATCAGGCCCGCGCCGGGCTGTGCGCCCAGGGCGTGCAGCTCGGCGTCGAGTGCCACCAGCGACTCGCGGATGAACTCCACCCGCCGGTCAGCACGGGGCAAGGCCGTGAGGATGTCGCGGTCAAACACAAACGCCGAATGCACCTGCGCGCAGCGTGACAGCGCCTGGTACAGCGCATGGTTGTCGTGGGCGCGCAGATCGCGGCGGAACCACATCAGGCCCTTGGCCAGGTTGGGTGTGTGAGGGGGGGACATGTTCGCCCTTAAAATCGGTGCATGAGCTCTGATTCTGCCTCCGTCAACCTGACGCATCATTTTTTGATTGCAATGCCCGGGTTGTCGGACGAGTCATTCTCCCGCAGTGTCGTGTACCTGTGCGAACACAGTGAGCGCGGGGCGCTGGGGCTGGTCATCAACAAGCCCAGCGACATGACCCTCAAGAGCCTGTTCGACAAGGTGGATCTGCCCCTGCGCCGGGAAGACCTCTCGCAGGTGCCGGTGTTCCAGGGTGGCCCGGTGCACACCGAGCGCGGCTTTGTGCTGCATGAGTCGATCAAGCCCGAGGACGACACGTCCAACGAATCTGTGTACGCCTCCACCATGACCATCCCCGGCGGGCTGGAAATGACCACCTCGCGCGATGTGCTCGAGGCCCTCTCCACCGGGGCCGGGCCGCGCCGCGTGCTGATCTCGCTGGGTTATGCGGCCTGGGGGCAGGGTCAGCTCGAATCCGAAATTGCCGAGAACAGCTGGCTCACGGTGCAGGCCGATCCGCTCGTCATCTTCGACACGCCCATCGAACAGCGTTACGACCGCGCGCTGTTGCTGTTGGGGCTGCAGTCGTGGATGCTCTCACCCGATGCGGGGCATGCATGAGTGCAGCAGGTCAGGCCATCAGCACGGCGCGGCCTGAAACTTTTTTGGCGTTTGATGTGGGGGTCAAGCGCACCGGCGTGGCCTACGCCAGCCGTTTGCTCGGTCGTGCCGAACCGCAGGGCTCGATCCAGGCCGAAGGCGACCGCCGCTGGCCGCTGGTGGCGCGCCACATCGATAACTGGCAACCGCAGGCACTGGTGGTGGGCGTGCCGTTCCATCCCGACGGCGCCGAGCACGACAACACCCGCTTTGCCCGCCGCTTCGCGCGCGAGTTGCGCCAACGCTTCGCCTTGCCCGTGTTTGAAGTGGATGAGCGCTACAGCACCACTGAAGCCCTGGCCCAGGGGGCCAAGGACGCGGACGCGGCGTCTGCCTGCATCATCCTGGAACAATTTCTGCGCAATGACGTCGCCACCCCATGAGGACACCATGAACACCGGATCCCTGGCCCTTGATGCCGAAGCCCTCTACCTCGAACTGCGCCGCGGCGTGCAGGCCCTGCTCACCGCGGACACCCGGCTGGTGGGGGTCACATCCGGCGGCGCCTGGCTGGCCGAGCGCTTGCAGCGCGACTTGAAGTTGCCCGGCGAAGCCGGTGCAATATCGTCCTCGATGCACCGTGATGACTTTGACCGTCGTGGCCTGGCCAAGAGCGAACAAACCCGTTTGCCGTTTCCGGTGGAGGACGCGCGCGTGCTGCTGCTCGATGATGTGCTCTACACCGGGCGCACCTTGCGCGCGGTGTTGAACGAATTGTTCGATTACGGCCGCCCGGCCAGTGTGCAACTGGCGGTGCTGGTGGACCGTGGTGGGCGCGAGCTGCCGGTGCAGGCGGATTTTGCGGCGGCGCGCGTGGCGCTGCCCGGCACACAATCGCTGGCGCTGGCACGTGACGATCAAGGCCGCTTTCAATTTTCCCTGGAGTCCTGAAGGTGCTGTACAAACGCAACCCCCAACTCAACCGCCACGGCGAACTGATCCATTTGCTGTCCACCGAGGGGCTGTCGCGTGACATCCTCACGCACATCCTGGACACGGCCTCGCAGTTTGTGTCGGTGAGCGACCGCGAAGTCAAGAAAGTCCCCCTCTTGCGTGGCAAGAGCGTGTTCAACCTGTTCTTCGAAAACAGCACGCGCACCCGCACCACCTTCGAGATTGCCGCCAAGCGCCTGAGCGCCGATGTGATCAACCTGGACATTGCGCGCTCGTCAGCCAGCAAGGGCGAGTCGCTGCTGGACACCATCGCCAACTTGAGCGCCATGGCGGCCGATCTGTTTGTGGTGCGTCACAGTGAGTCGGGCGCTCCTTACTTGATTGCCCAGCACGTGGCGCCCCATGTGCACGTGATCAACGCGGGCGACGGTCGCCACGCCCACCCCACGCAGGGCCTGCTGGACATGTACACCATCCGGCACTACAAGAAAGATTTTTCCAACCTCACCGTGGCCATCGTGGGCGATGTGCTGCACTCGCGCGTGGCCCGCTCGGACATCCATGCGCTCACCACCCTGGGTTGTGCCGAGGTGCGCGTGGTGGGTCCCAAGACGCTGGTGCCCGCCGACCTCTCGCAGATGGGCGTGCGTGTGTTCAACACGCTGGAAGAGGGCATCAAGGGGTGTGATGTGGTCATCATGCTGCGCCTGCAAAACGAACGCATGAGTGGTGCGCTCCTGCCCTCCAGCCAGGAATATTTCAAGGGCTTCGGGCTCACGCCGGAAAAGTTGCAACTGGCCAAACCCGATGCCATCGTGATGCACCCGGGACCGATCAACCGCGGCGTGGAAATTGACTCCGCCGTGGTCGATGGCGCGCAAAGCGTGATCCTGCCGCAGGTCACTTTCGGGATTGCGGTGCGCATGGCGGTGATGTCCATCGTCGCCGGCAACGAGGCATGAAGCAGAAAGACTTCCGATGAAACTACTGATCAAAAACGGACGCATCATCGACCCGGCCAGTGGTCTGGACCAGGTGGGAGATCTGGCGATAAGCGCGGGCCACATCGTGGCCGTGGGCTCGGTGCCGGCGGATTTTTCACCGCAACACACGCTCGACGCCACCGGTTGCATCGTGGCGCCCGGCCTGGTGGACTTGTGCGCCCGCTTGCGCGAGCCAGGGTTTGAACACGAAGGCATGCTTGAGTCCGAAATGGCGGCGGCCGTGGCCGGCGGCGTCACGAGCCTCGTGTGCCCACCCGACACCGACCCGGTGCTGGACGAACCCGGTTTGGTGGAAATGCTCAAGTTTCGCGCCGAAAAACAGCACCGCGCACGCCTGTTCCCTCTGGGCGCTTTGACCCGAGGTCTTCAAGGTCAGGTGCTGACCGAGATGGCTGAATTGACCGAGGCCGGTTGCATCGGGTTTGGTCAGGCCGAGAGCGCCGTGGTGGACACCCAGGTACTCCAGCGCTCGCTCCAATATGCGGCCACCTACGGCTATACCGTGTGGCTGCGCCCGCAGGACCCGTACCTGGGCAAGGGCGTGGCCGCGAGCGGCCCGCTGGCCACACGGCTGGGTTTGAGTGGCGTGCCGGTGGCGGCCGAAACGATTGCCCTGCACACCTTGTTCGCCCTCATGCGCAGCACGGGCGCGCGCGTGCACGTGTGCCGCCTCTCCAGCGCGGCTGGGGTGGAGTTGATGCGGCAGGCCAAGGCCGAAGGACTGGCGCTGACCTGTGACGTCAGCATCAACTCATTGCACCTCACCGACCATGACATCGGCTACTTTGACAGCCGCGCTCGCCTGCAGCCGCCGCTGCGCCAGCAACGCGACCGCGATGCGCTGGTGGCGGCGCTGGCCGATGGCACCATCGATGCGCTCGTCTCCGACCACGCGCCGGTGGAGGGTGACGCCAAGGCGTTGCCCTTTGCCGAGGCCGAACCCGGTGCGAGTGGTCTGGAGTTGCTGCTCAGTCTGGCCCTCAAGTGGGGACAAGCCCAGGGCCTCACACTCGCGCAAACGCTGGCGGTGGTGACGCAGCGTCCTGCGCGTGTGCTGGGCGCATCCGTCGGCGCTGCCGTGAACGGTCTGGGTCGATTGACCGTGGGGGGCGCAGCCGATGTGTGTGTATTCGACCCCGAGGCTCAATGGAGCGTCACCCCGGAGGCCTTGCGCAGCCAGGGCAAGCACACGCCCTTTGCCTTTGAGGTCAGCGGCATGTCGATGACGGGTCGTGTG
>CANFMY010000083.1 GCA_947448375.1 Comamonadaceae bacterium
AAAAGTCCCGCATGAAATAGTCCGGCACATGGTTGGGCGCCCGGGTTTCCTGCAGCGCCACGGGCTCGGGGGTGTGACGCACCAGCCAATAGGTCAACATGGCCAAGGCGCCCATGAGCAACACCGGCAAGTAGGTCACCAGCTGATCGAGATACCGCCGCACACGCTGCGCCAGCGTGAGCGCGGGCGCAGCAGCGCCCATCGAGAAGGCACTCACGCGAGCAGCTCCCGCCACAACCGTGCGTAGTGGCCCGACGCCATGAGCAACAGGTCGCAAACATCGCGCACGGCGCCCTGACCGCCCGCACGCGGCGTCACCCAGTGCGCCAGCGCTTGCACCTCCACTTGTGCGTTGGGCGGCGCCACTGCCAACGCGCAGCGTTTGAGCACCGGCACATCGGGCCAGTCGTCTCCCATGGCGGCGGCCTGGGACCAATCGAGTCCCAGGGCCGCGAGCGTGCGTTGTGCCGCCGGCAGTTTGTCCTCGGTGCCGTAGTGCACCTGCGCAATGCCCAGCTGCGCAATGCGCAAGCGCAGGGCCGGGCTGTCACGCCCGGTGATCACCGCCACCTGGATGCCGCAGCGTTGCAACATCTTGATGCCATGGCCATCCAGGGTGTGAAACCGTTTGGTCGTCTCGCCGTGCTCGCTCATGAGCAGGCCACCGTCGGTGAGCACGCCATCCACGTCCAGAAACAGCACGCGCACGTCTTGCGCCAGCAGCAGCCGCTCGGGAGGGTGGTGCAGCACCGGTGTCATCAGATCACCTTGGCTCGCATCAGATCGTGGGTGTTGAGTGCGCCACACAACCGCCCGTGCTCGTCCACCACCAGCACACTGGTGATGCGGTGATGTTCCATCAACTCCACCGCCTGAGCTGCTAGGGCATCGGCGCGGACGGTTTTGGGGTGCACGCGCATGACCTGCTCCGCGGTGAGTGCTCGCAAATCGGCGCCGGTTTCGATCAGTCGCCGCAAGTCTCCGTCGGTGAAGACTCCGACGGGATACCCGCCCTCATCCACAATGGCCGAGGCCCCCAGCCCCTTGCCACTCATTTCCCGCATGAGTTGGCCGAAGCTGGCCGATGGACTCACACGCGGGACCTGATCGCCGGCTCGCATCACGTCCCGCACATGCGTGAGCAAACGCCGGCCCAACGCCCCGCCGGGGTGCGAGCGGGCAAAGTCCTCGGCACGAAATCCGCGCGCATCCAGCAACGCCACCGCCAGGGCATCGCCCCAGGCCAGTTGTGCCGTGGTGCTCGCGGTGGGCGCGAGGTTGAGGGGACAGGCTTCCTTGTCCACACTGCTGTCGAGCACCACGTCCGCGTGTCGGGCCAGCGTGGAGTCCGCCCCGCCGGTGATGGCAATCAAGGTGATGCCCAGTCGCTTGAGCAGGGGCAGAATGGCCGAGAGTTCCTCGCTCTCGCCACTGTTGGATAGCGCCAGCACCAGATCATGGGCTTGCACCATGCCCAGGTCACCATGACTCGCCTCCGCCGGGTGCACAAACAACGCGGGCGTGCCGGTGGAGGCCAAGGTGGCGGCTGTCTTGCGGCCCACATGGCCACTCTTGCCCATGCCCATCACCACCACACGACCTTGCACGTTCAGCATGGCGTGCACGGCCTTGACAAAGGCGGGGCCCACGCGATTCACCAGCTGATGGACCGCTTGTGCTTCGATGCTCAAGGTCTCGCGCCCCAGGGCCAGCGTTCGTTCGCCCGCATCCAGTGCGAGGGGAGATGAATGGGGCTGCTTCATGTGATGATTTTACGGTGGGGTTGACCACCACGCCAGGCCTACAACCCATGGGGACTTGCTGCCAGGCCTTACGATGCCACTCATGACCTCCCTGGATGTTGCCCTGCTGTACCTGCTGGCTGCTGTGCTGGCAGTCGTGCTGTTTCGGTTGCTCAAGCTGCCCGCCATGCTGGGCTACCTGGTGGCCGGCATTGTGCTGGGGCCTCATGCGCTGGCGCTGGCGGGGGACGCGCAACGGGTGGGCTACCTGGCCGAGTTCGGGGTGGTGTTCCTGATGTTTGTGATCGGGCTGGAGTTCAACCTGCCCAAGCTGCGCAGCATGCAGCACCTGGTGTTTGGTCTGGGCCTGGGCCAGGTGGTGCTGACCCTGCTCGGCACCTGGTTGGGCCATGTGGCCATCAGTGCTGCCGTGGTCGGGTTCGGTCAATCCTGGGACCTGAGCTGGCAAGCTGCGGTCACCTTGGGGGCGGCGTTGGCCATGTCGAGCACCGCCATTGTGGCCAAGCTGTTGTCCGAGCGGCTCGAGCTGTCCGCCGAACACGGCCAGCGGGTCATGGGTGTGCTGCTGTTCCAGGATCTGGCGGTGGTTCCCTTGCTCGTGCTGATCCCGGCGCTGGCCGCACCGGCTGATGCGGACTTGCTGATCACGCTGGGCGTGGCCCTGCTCAAGGGCGCGGTGTTGGTGGGCGTGCTGCTGTGGGGTGGGCCACGCGTGATGCGCAGTTGGCTCACCGTGGTGGCCAGGCGCAAGAGCGACGAGTTGTTCATGCTCAACCTGTTGCTCATCACCCTGGGCTTGTCGTGGCTCACCGAACATGCTGGCTTGTCGATGGCCCTGGGGGCCTTCCTGGCCGGCATGCTGATTGCCGAGACCGAATACAAGCATGTGGTGGAAACCGACATTCGTCCGTTTCATGATGTGTTGCTGGGGCTGTTTTTCATCACCATCGGCATGAAGCTGGATTGGTGGGCGGTCTGGGAGCATTGGTTGGCTGTGCTCTTGCTCACCCTCGTGCCGGTGCTGGCCAAGGCCCTGCTGGTGACGGTGCTCGCGCGCGTCATGGGGGCGACGCCCGGGGTGGCGCTGCGCACGGGTTTGTACCTGGCGCAGGCCGGTGAGTTCGGGTTTGTGCTGCTGTCACTGGGGGCCCAGCACGCGTTGATTGCGCCCGAGTGGTTGAGCCCGGTGCTGGCGGCCATGGTGCTGTCCATGTTGGCTACGCCCTTCATGGTGGAGTTCAGCGACCGCATCGTGCTCAAGGTGGTGGCCAATGAGTGGATGATGCAATCGGTGCAACTGACCAAGATCGCCACCAGCGCCATCCGCCGCCAATCGCATGTGATCATCTGCGGCTATGGGCGCAGTGGCCAGCAGCTGGCGCGTTTGCTCGGACAGGAACACATTCCCTATATGGCGCTGGACCTCGACCCGGATCGGGTTCGTCAGGCGGCGGCGGCGGGACACAGTGTGGTGTTTGGCGATGCCGCACGTCTGCCCAGCCTGATGGCCGCAGGCCTGGCCCGCGCTGCCGCGGTGGTGGTGAGCTACCACGACACGCCCTCGGCACTGAAGGTGCTCGCCCATGTGCGCGAGCACGCGCCTCAGGTGCCGGTGATTGTGCGCACGCCTGATGAACGCGACCTCGACGTGTTGCGCCAGGCGGGTGCGGCCGAAGCGGTGCCCGAAACGGTGGAGGGCACCTTGATGCTCGCCGGCCATGCCCTCGCCCTGGTGGGTGTGCCGATGCGTCGGGTGCTGCGCGTGGTGCAGGCACAGCGCGAGGCGCGCTACCAATTGTTGCGCGGCTATTTCCACGGCTGGGATGACGACACGCTGGAAGACATGGAGGAGGAGCGTCTGCTCAGCGTCACCCTCCCCCTGGGAGCCCATGCCGTGGGGCGCACGCTGGACGACCTGGCGCTGCATGCGTTGCAGGTGGAGGTCTTGCAATGGCGGTCGGACAACGGTGCCACCCCGCACGCGATCGATGAGCAGCGCCCGCTCGAGGGGGGTGACACCCTGGTGCTGTTTGGTCGACCTGCACCACTGGAGTTGGCACAGGAGAAATTGCTCAGGGGCTGAACACGGACCGGGCGTGTTACTTGCCGATGCAAAAGCGCGAAAAAATCACGCCCAGCAAATCGTCGGAGGTGAATTCACCGGTGATGTCCCCCAGCGCCTGCTGAGACAGACGCAACTCCTCCGCCAGCACATCCAGTGCCGGTTGTGGTTGCTGCAAATGGTCTTGCGCGCAGGTCACATGGTGTTGCACCCGAGCCAGGGCCTGCAAGTGGCGCTCGCGCGCCATGAACACCCCCTCAGCTTGCGACGACTGCCAGCCAGCCATCTCGAGCAGTCGTGACCGCACGTGTGGCAAGCCCTCGCCGGTGAGGGCTGACACGCACACGGTTGCCGCCGGCAACGTCTGGGCCGGCCGTGTGGCGACATCGCACTTGTTCCACACATGCAACACGGGTATCTGAGCGCTCATGATGTGGGCAAAATCGGCCTCGATCCTTGCATCCGTGGCCTGGTAGTCGGCTTGCGCATGGCGCGTCAGGTCGTGCAGGAACAACACGGCGTCGGCTTGCGCGATCTGTCCCCATGCGCGCTCGATGCCGATGCGCTCCACCTCGTCCACCCCGGGGCTATCCGGTGCGCGCAAGCCCGCGGTGTCGATCACATGCAGCGGCACGCCCTCGATTTGCAGCACATGCGCAATCACATCGCGCGTGGTACCGGCCTGCGGTGTGACGATGGCGAGTTCGGCCCCTGCCAACGCGTTGAGCAACGAGCTTTTGCCCGCATTGGGTTGCCCGGCAATCACCACCCGGATGCCTTCTCGCAACAAGCGGCCCTGTTGGCTGCGCGCCTGCAACTGGCGCAGTTGTGCCGCCAGGCCGTCGAGTTGCCCCCGCGCATCGGCTTGTTGAAGGAAGTCGAGGTCTTCTTCCGGGAAGTCCAGCGTGGCTTCCACCAGCATGCGCAAATGGGTCAGGCCTTCTTGCAAGGCCTGGACCTCGCGCGAAAACGCGCCCTCCAGCGATCGGCTCGCACCGCGGGCGGCTGCCTCGGTGCTGGCGTCAATCAGGTCGGCCACCGCTTCGGCCTGGGCGAGATCGAGTTTGTGGTTGAGATAGGCTCGTTCGGTGAACTCGCCCGGTCGGGCCATGCGCGCATGCGCGAGCAGTGCTGCGTGCGGTTGCTCGAGCGTCGCGTCAACGGGTATCGCGGGTTGCTGGGCCACGTCGAGACAGCGCTGCAGGATCAGCTGCAACACCACCGGTCCCCCATGGGCTTGCAGTTCGAGCACATCTTCGCCGGTATAGCTGTGCGGCCCCGGAAAAAAAAGGGCGACGACTTGATCGATGGTGTGACCGCTGCTGTCGCGAATCGGCACCAGAGTAGCCTCACGCGGCTTGAGATCGCGCTGACACAGCACCCGGGCCCAGGGCCCGAGTCCCGTGCCGCTGGCACGCACGATGCCCACGGCCCCCCGCCCGGGAGCGGTCGCAATGGCGATGATGGGCGCCGTGCGGTCGATCATGTCCTCAATTCAACACGCCCAGCTGCTTGTTGATCACCCACTGCTGGGCGATGGACAGGATGTTGTTGGTCAGCCAGTACAGCACCAGGCCGGCCGGGAAGAAGAAGAACATCACGCTGAAGGCCAGCGGCATGATCCACATCATCTTGGCCTGAATCGGGTCCGGCGGCGTGGGGTTGAGCCAGGTCTGGAGCAGCGTGGAGAGCGTCATCAACACGGGCAGGATGAAGAACGGATCGGGCGCGGCCAGATCATGCACCCACCCGATCCAGGGGGCGTTGCGCATCTCCACCGTGGACAACAGCACCCAGTACAGCGCAATGAACACGGGGATCTGAATGGCGATGGGCAGACAACCGCCCATGGGGTTGACCTTTTCCTCGCGGTAGATTTTCATCATCTCCGCCTGCATCTGCTGCGGGTTGTCCTTCAGGCGCTCGCGCATCTCCATGATGCGCGGGTTGATGGCTTTCATCTTGCCCATGCTGCGATAGGCCTGGGCATTGAGCCAGTAAAACGCGATCTTGAGCAGGAACACCAGCGCCACGATCGACCAGCCCCAGTTGTGCAACTGGTGATGGAGTTGATCGAGCAGCCAGAACAGCGGCTTGGCCAGGATGGTCAGCCAGCCATAGTCCTTGACGAGTTCCAGCCCGGGGTAGAGGGCTTCCAGGTTGTGCTCTTCTTGCGGTCCCACGAACAAATGCGCCGACAGCGTCTGGCTCTTGCCCGCTTCCAGCGGCGGCAAGGCCGCGATCATGCCCACGGCATAGAGGTTGTTGTCGATCTTGCGTGCAAACAGATCGCGCTGCAGGTTGTTGGGCAGCCACCAGGCACTGGCAAAGTAGTGCTGCACCATCGCCACATAGCCGTCCTGGCTCTGCTTTTCAATGTCGACTTTGTTTTTCTCGATGTCACTGAACTCGACCTTCTGATATTTTTTGGCGTTGGTGTACACCGCCGGCCCGGTGAAGGTGGAATAAAAGGAGGACTCGCCCTCGGGCTTGTTGCCATCACGCACCAGCTGCACATACAGCTGCGGCGTGACCGCCACTGTGCTTTGGTTGATCACCTCGTGCTCGACCGTGATGTCGTAGGCGCCGCGGCGCAGCACATAGGTTTTGGCCAGCTTCACCCCGTTGATCGTGGCCGACTCAAAGCGCAGTTTGAGCTCTTTGGCTCCATCGGCCAGTCGGCGCTCCTGCGTGGTGAGGGTCATGGGCGTCTTGTGGGTGGGCAATGCAGGGGCGCCGGCGGCAGGTATCAGGCCCGATTGCGCCAGATACACACGCTCGCGGCTTTCGTCGAGCAGCACCACCGACTGACCTGCGTGATGCGCATCGGCGTGCTTGAGCAGTTCTGCGCGCAGCACCGAGCCCCCTTCGCTGTCGAGGCGCAGCTTGAGTACATCGGTTTCCACCTCGATCAACTCACGCGCGCTCTTGGCGGCCTCGTTCGGCGCACCACCTGGCACCGATTGAGGGGAGGCCGTTGTCCCCGCCGTGGGGACGCCGCCAGCCGCCGGCACCGCTGCCGCGTTAGAGGCGGGCGCGCCCGCCGTCGCGTCCGTCTTGACCGCCGGAGCCGGGAAGAACGTGGCCTTGTGCCCGTTGTAGATTTGCCATTGATCCCACAGCAACACCATGGAAAAACCAAAAACCACCCACAGGATCGTGCGGCGAATGTCGTTCATGTCGATTTCTTCAGGGAAAGTGGGTCCGTCGTCGGACCCAGGGGCAAAACGGGGCGAGAAAGGATGGCGCCTGGAACGGGGTCATGTCCGCCCTCGCACCAGGGATGGCAGCGCCCCAGCCGGCGCAACGTGAGATAACTGCCTTGCGCTGCGCCATGCAGCGCCAGTGCTTGCAGTGCATACACGGAACACGTGGGCTCAAAACGGCAGGCACTGCCCAGCCACGGGCTCAGCAACAAGCGGTAGCCTTTGACCAGTGCTATCAACACACGCTGCATCATGACTTCACCACCCGTGACAGCAACTGCTCGAGCTCCAGGCGCGCGGCCTGCTTGAGCCGAATGGAGGTGGCACTGACAAAGTGTTCGCGGTCAAACGGCGCCCGTAAGCGGACCACATGGTCGCCCAGAGGCAGTCGGTTTTCAAACGCGTTCATGACGGTATAGATCTGGCGCTTCAAGGCGTTGCGGGTCACCGCACGTCGGGCCAGCCGTTTGGGCAACACAGCCCCGACACGGGAACCCTCGGGACTGGCGTGTGCTCGGGGGCACGGTGTGTCGGTCGCGGGATCGGGTGGCTGGACATCGGTCAAGCGTCGATGCAGAACAAAGTGGGGCGTTCGTGACACCACCTCGGCCGCCATCACCGCTTGAAATTCGGCGCGATGGAGCAAGTGGTCCACGGTCCGCTGGTTCACCCGGCAGCGCTGCGTTGTGCCGCGCCCCACCTGGTGTGGGACGGGCACGGCAGGATCGCGGCCAAGTGGACAGGCTATTAAACAGCCAGACGCTTGCGGCCCTTGGCGCGGCGTGCATTGATCACGGCGCGACCCCCGCGGGTCTTCATGCGGACCAAAAAACCATGGGTACGGGCTCGACGGGTCTTGGAGGGTTGGTAGGTGCGCTTCATGGAAGAACCTCGATTCTTTTAAAGGTATTTATCAGGGAAACCCATCATTATCTCAAAAAACCGGGGGCACCTGCCCAGAAACCCCAGAATGCCACCTAGAATGGCCTGCAACGACCTGTGGATAAATTTTTGATAAAGTCCTGAGGCGGGCTTTTTCAGTGCACACTGTCCACAGTCCTGATCTGCATGAATTCCGGTTTTCCCCCCTCCTCTTCCCTGACCGCTGGTTCACCCGAACCAGGCGATGCCCTGTGGCAGTCCTGTCTGGACCAATTGGCCCAGGAGTTGCCCGAGCAGCAGTTCAACACCTGGATTCGCCCGCTGCAAGCGGTGGTGTCTGCGGACTTGGCGAGCGTGCGGATCACGGTGGGGAACCGGTTCAAACTCGACTGGATCCGTGCCCAGTATGTCCAGCGCATGGCGCAGTTGCTGGGACAGATGAATGGTGAACCCGTGCAAGTAGAGTTAGTGCTTGCTCAGCGGGAAACTCCTGTCAGACTGATACAGAGCAGGCCTCATGCAGACCATGAACCCCTGCTGGAATCGACCCCCCTGGTGGACGATGCCTCAGTTTCTGGCTTTCGCACCCGGCTTAATTCCGCGCTCACCTTTGACACGCTGGTGGAAGGCTCTGCCAACCGCATGGCCCGCGCTGCGGCCACCCACGTCGCCAACTCACCGGGCCATTTGTACAACCCGCTGTTCATCTATGGCGGGGTGGGTCTGGGCAAAACCCACCTGGTTCATGCCGTGGGCAATGCCTTGCTGGCCCAGCGCCCGGATGCCAAAGTTCTCTACATCCATGCCGAACAGTTTGTGTCGGATGTGGTTAAGGCCTACCAACGCAAAACCTTTGACGAGTTCAAGCACCATTACCATTCCCTGGATTTGCTGCTGATTGACGATGTGCAGTTCTTTGCCAACAAGGAGCGCACACAGGAAGAATTCTTCAATGCCTTTGAGGCCTTGCTGGCCAAAAAGTCACACATTGTGATGACCAGCGACACCTACCCGAAGGGCTTGACCGATATTCACGAGCGCCTGGTCTCGCGGTTCGATTCCGGACTGACGGTGGCCATCGAGCCCCCCGAGCTTGAAATGCGAGTGGCTATTTTGATGAGCAAGGCCCGTGCAGAAGGAACTGAAATGCCGGAGGAGGTGGCATTTTTTGTCGCCAAAAACGTGCGTTCCAACGTGCGCGAACTCGAAGGCGCCTTGCGCAAGATCCTGGCGTACTCCCGGTTCAACCAAAAAGAGATATCCATTCAGCTCGCCCGTGATGCCCTGCGCGACCTGCTCTCGATCCAGAATCGCCAGATATCGGTGGAAAACATCCAAAAAACGGTGGCCGATTACTACAAGATCAAGGTAGCCGACATGTATTCCAAGAAGCGGCCCGCCTCGATTGCCCGTCCTCGTCAAATTGCCATGTATCTGGCCAAGGAGCTGACGCAGAAAAGCTTGCCCGAAATCGGTGAGTTGTTCGGGGGACGTGACCATACCACCGTGTTGCATGCAGTTCGCAAAATTGGCGGGGAACGCCAGCAACTGACCGAACTCAATCAACAGCTCCATATCCTTGAACAAACGCTCAAGGGTTGACGAAACACCGCTTGAATAACCCTGTGCATGACTTTCCAACAACTGTCCACTTGTCCACAGCGCAAGACTATCTTCGGAAGTTATCCCCATTGGCGATACATCACCGAAGCGCGGCTGCCCACACCCTTTCAAGCCCGTCAAGTTGTTGAAAAAAAAGAGGAAAATACGGTTTTCCACAGTGTGGCACCGTCCTTATCTACTACTCCTAATTTAATCAATTACATCAAGAGGTTGACATGATCGTATTGAAAGCCACCCAGGACCGCGTGCTGTCTGTGTTGCAGTCCGTCTCCGGCATCGTGGAACGCCGCCATACATTGCCCGTGCTGGCCAATGTGTTGATTCGTAAATCGGGTTCCAACCTGCAACTCACCACCAGTGATCTGGAAATTCAAATTCGAACGAATGCGGATCTCGGTGGTGATGCGGGCCAGTTCAGCACCACGGTGGGTGCTCGCAAACTCATTGACATCCTGCGCTCCATGCCCGCCGACCAGACCGTGAGTCTGGAATCCAGTCAAAACAAACTGGTGCTCAAAGGTGGCAAGAGCCGCTTCACCTTGCAAACGCTGCCGGCCGAAGATTTCCCGCTGGTTCAGGAGTCACCCAACTTTGGTCCCGTGTTCAGCGTCCCGCAAAAAACCCTCAAGGGTTTGTTGCAACAGGTATCGTTTTCCATGGCGGTGCATGACATTCGCTATTACCTCAACGGCATCTTGTTTGTGGCAGAAGGCAAGCAACTCAGTCTGGTCGCCACCGACGGCCACCGACTGGCCTATGCCAGCGCCACGCTGGACGTCGAGGTTCCCCGACAGGAAGTGATCCTGCCGCGCAAAACGGTGCTCGAGATGTTGCGCCTCTTGAGCGACAAGGAAGGCGCGATCGACATGCAGTTTGCCAACAACCAGGCCAAGTTTGTTTTTGAAGGCATGGAGTTTGTGACCAAACTGGTGGAAGGCAAGTTCCCCGACTACAACCGTGTCATTCCCAAAAACCACAAGAACACCATCACCCTGGGTCGTACGCCGTTGCTGGCGTGCTTGCAGCGCACCGCGATTTTGACAAGCGAAAAATTCAAAGGTGTTCGCCTCAACCTGGAACCCGGTTTGCTGCGTGTGGCGTCCAACAACGCCGAGCAGGAAGAAGCCGTGGACGAACTTGAAATCGACTACAGCGGAGACGCCATCGAGATTGGCTTCAATGTGACGTATCTGATCGATGTGCTCACCAACATGGATCAGGACATGGTCCGTTTGGACCTGGCCGATTCCAACAGTTCTGTGCTCATCACCATTCCTGAGCAAACCAGCTTCAAGTATGTCGTGATGCCCATGCGCATCTGAGTGCTTGTCGCGCCTGTCCAGACCCGAATATCACGAGGACCTGCTGTCGCGAGGTCCTGAGAAAGTTGTATGAGCTTACCCAACGAACCCCAGGCCAATGAGCCGACACCTGCAGTAGATGCCTATGGCGAGGGCTCCATCCAGATCCTGGAAGGTCTGGAGGCCGTTCGCAAACGCCCTGGCATGTACATCGGCGATACGTCCGATGGCACGGGTTTGCATCATCTCGTGTTTGAAGTCGTGGACAACTCCATTGACGAAGCGTTGGCGGGCCACTGCGATGACATCGAGGTCATCATCCATTCAGACAACTCCATCAGCGTCAAGGACAACGGTCGTGGCATTCCCACGGGCGTCAAGATGGATGACAAGCACGAGCCCAAGCGCAGCGCGGCAGAAATTGCGCTGACCGAACTGCATGCTGGTGGCAAGTTCAACCAGAACAGCTACAAGGTGTCTGGTGGTCTGCACGGCGTGGGCGTGTCGTGTGTGAACGCACTGTCCAAGTGGTTGCGTCTGACGGTGCGCCGTGAAGGCAAGGTGCATTCGCTGGAGTTCGCGCGCGGATTTGTTCAAAACCGGCTGATCGAGAAAGTCGACGGCGTCGAAGTCTCGCCGATGAAAATCACCGGTGACACCGAAAAACGCGGGACCGAAGTTCACTTTTTGCCAGACACCGACATCTTCACGCAAAACGCGGACTTCCACTACGAAATTCTCAGCAAGCGTTTACGCGAATTGAGCTTTCTGAACAACGGGGTGCGCATCCGCTTGACCGACGAACGCAACGGCAAAGCCGATGACTTCTCGGGTGCCGGTGGTGTGAAAGGCTTTGTCGAGTTCATCAACGGGGGCAAGAAAGTGCTGCACCCCAACGTGTTTCATGCCACGGGCGAGCGCCCAGCAGACACCTACGGCGGTATCCCTGGCACCAGCATTGGGGTCGAGGTGGCCATGCAGTGGAACGACGGCTACAGCGAAAGCGTGCTGTGTTTCACCAACAACATTCCGCAACGCGATGGGGGCACCCACCTGACGGGCTTGCGTGCGGCCATGACGCGCGTGATCAACAAATACATCGAGGAACACGAACTGGCCAAGAAAGCCAAGGTCGAGGTGAGCGGTGACGACATGCGTGAAGGCTTGTGCTGCGTCCTCTCGGTCAAGGTGCCCGAGCCTAAGTTCAGCAGTCAGACCAAGGACAAGCTGGTGTCGAGCGAAGTGCGCGCACCGGTGGAAGATATCGTGGCCAAGGCCCTCAACGATTATTTGCAAGAGCGCCCCAACGACGCCAAGATTTTGTGCGGCAAGATCGTCGAGGCAGCGCGTGCTCGTGAAGCGGCTCGCAAAGCGCGCGAGATGACACGCCGCAAGGGTGTGCTCGATGGCATGGGTCTGCCCGGCAAGCTCGCAGACTGCCAGGAAAAAGACCCGGCGCTCTGCGAAATTTACATCGTCGAGGGAGACTCCGCCGGTGGCTCGGCCAAGCAGGGCCGCGACCGCAAGTTCCAGGCGATTCTGCCGCTGCGCGGCAAGATCCTCAACGTTGAAAAAGCCCGCTACGAAAAGCTGCTGACGAGCAACGAGATTCTCACTCTCATCACGGCACTGGGCACCGGCATCGGACGCGCCTCGGAAGAGTCGGGCAAGTCGGGGACCGATGATTTCAACATCGACAAGCTGCGCTACCACCGCATCATCATCATGACCGACGCCGACGTGGACGGCGCCCACATCCGCACCCTGCTCTTGACCTTCTTCTACCGCCAGATGCCCGAGCTGGTTGAGCGTGGCCACATCTACATCGCCCAGCCGCCGCTCTACAAAGTCAAGGCCGGCCGCGAAGAGCTG